>CAZQUW010000220.1:0-10656 GCA_964596215.1 uncultured Planctomicrobium sp.
GCCTTCACTTGTTCGATGATTTCGACGATCTCATTGCCCCAGACCCGCTGCTTTTCAAGCAGCAGGTTCGCGATCGGCTCGATTGTTGTTTTGTGTCGCTCCAGAATTTTGCGAACGGCCGCTTTCTCTGCGTCGATGGTATCGCGCAGCTGGCGTCCGCAGGCCAGCTTGGCAGGCCAATCTGTCACGTCCAATCGACTGGCTTGATTGAAGTCCGTGGGCGACCCCTTCATCTCGAGCGCGAACTTCCAACAGCTGTTCCGATCCAGGCCGCGGTCTCGATCATAGGGAGGCGCAAACCACATGGATTCCGCAATCTCACCGGCCGCATGCACCGCGAGTTCCCGTTGACTCTGACTTTGGGTAAACACGACGGATGGCTTGCGAGGTGCCACTTTCCACAGGCTGCCTTCGAGGTTCTCGGGACCATCAACCCGCACCGCGAGCAACTGGAAACCGTGATAGGCGGCAATGAAGGCGTGAGCCGCCTCATGCCAGGCAATGCGTTTGGGCAAATTATCTGAATGGGACATGTTGTCTCCAGCATTAAATAACGAAATAAACTCAGCAGGAGAGACTTCCTATCAGGAGCTCTCACTCGATTTCATCCGCCATTCGCATTCTCGGACAATGAAGATACCCCCTCAGGTGAGGGGGTATCTGGTAATTTTCACTCGTATGAAATTCTTGATTCTTGATCAGACATGCCGAGTTACAACGGAGCGTTCAACACGCCCTGAACGATCTCGTTGATCCTCTGCCAGCCGAGTTTGCCTGCGGCCCGAAGAAGGTCATCCACGCCATGACCTGAATCCAAAGCCGAGGGATTCTTCGCCTGAACGGCCCTGACAACTTTGCGTTGCTGCCGGCGCGACTTGCTCACAATGTGGTAGCGGTAGGTCGCTGCCATCTTGGGATCAATGGCAATGTCGAATTTCGCCTTGGCATCTGCAGTGATCTGCTTGGGCGTCGCATTGGAGTTCGCCGAGAGAATCTGGCGGACTGCGTCCATCTTGCTCGTCGGTTCCCCATTGTTGGAAACCGCTGTCTTTTTCTTAACCATTTTGTAATTCCTTGTGTCGGTGTGACAAGGTTATTATAGATATGGTTATGACATTATGATAGATGAACGTATCATTTATATACATCTAATCAGAACTTTTATTTTGTCGAGTTTCGCCGACCTCAAACAGACTGACTGATTCAAGTGCCAGTCGCACGAACCCGTGGTCCCTGGAACGCCGCTCGATTCGATTCTCCCGGCAGTCACAGCGAAACTTGCGGTGCGAAAGTCGAAGTGCTGTCCCGCGTCGAGACTGCTCTCGTCGCGAATTTTTCCTGGAGATCTGACAGCACTCGGGTCGTCGATACCAGACAATGCGACAAGTGAGCTCGCCTGGAGATAACTCGTTCAGTTTCGGCCACTGCCTACTGAAACTCTTCATCCTCCTCATCATCGATCGGCTCGATGTCTTCGCTCAATTGTGCCGGCGGCCGAAAGACGGGACGCAGCGGGCGAACGCCGATCAGGGGTTTGGCGGGCTCTGCTGGCTTCTCGGGTTTCTCAGGCTTTTCGGCTTTCGGCTTCGTTTCGGGCTTGTCTTTCTCCTGCACCAGCGGAGCGATCGGCGTCACGCTTTCGATGGTGACCGGGGCCACTTTGGAAGCTCCATGAGCCTGGCTGGGGGCGGCTGGCAGCTTGTTCTTTTGCTGGTCAACTAACAACGGCTGGTGCTCGGGATCGACCGAGTCCCGGCGGTCCCAGAGCGCGACCTTCTTCTCACCGAACTCGGCTTCGGAAACCACAAAGCTGGCGCGACGGCGCGTGGCCGCGAACATCGGCAACAGGTCGCGTACTTCCCCCGCGCGGCCGGACTGGCGTTCAACATGATCGAGCATGTCCTGCGACCACGCTGCACGTCGCAGGTGGAGCCGAATCGGTTGCGATTCGGGATAGCGAATCTCCATCACCAGTTCCGGTTCCCCGCTGGCGGCCACTTGAACACTCTGCGTGCTGAAATACAGGTGCGTCTGCCCGCGTGAGGAGATTCCGCGTGTCTCGGGCGATTCGGGTTGATTGCCGACCATGACGGTGTCGGCCCGTTCCAGATTCCAGGCGGGAGACGCCACACAGACCAACTGCGTGCGGCCTCCAAATGACGTTTGATCGTAGGCATAGAGTGACGTCACAAGCTGCTGCATGGCGATCGGGGGCATCTTGCGCACCCCCAGCATGGCAACCGATTGTAATAACGCCGTCGCGGGAAGTTCCGTCAGGGTTTGTGGATCGCTCAATGTGGTAATCAGCTTGGCATCGTTTCCCGACTTCTGATAGAGCGAGATCAAACTGGCCAGGCTTTGCGGGCGTTCCAGATCGACGTCGAGATTTCGCAATATGGCTTCTTCGGCCTCGTTGGATTCCCCGGCTTCCTGCAGGATGCGGGCACAGACCAGGTTCGCCTGCCAGGCGGCGGCCGAGTACTCCAGCGCACGGCGGGCCGTCTGCGGGGCCTGGGGATCTTTCAAATAGGCTTGAATAACGGCGAGATTCGCCAGTCCCGCGGCGAGCATTTCATCCTTCCGAAAATGCCCGTGCCCCAGTTTGGCCAGCTTCTCGTAGGTGACCTCGGCATTGGCCCACTGCCCCTGCGCCTGCTGTGTTCGCGCAACGTGATAGTGATATGGGGGATAGCACGTCATAAAACGTTCCATCCGCTGCAGCACGCGCAGCCGGGTTTCTGGATTGGTCTCCGCCAGCGCCGCATCCAGCTTATCGAGGTCGTCCCCCCGCACCAGCCAGTTGTCGGGGATGTTCTTCTTCTGGGCCATCTTCCAGAAGGTATCCAGGAACTTGGATGACTTATCGTTGACCTCGGTCATCCGCGTTTTTTCGACCTTCCACAGATCGAGATCCCGGTTGTTCGTGGTGGTGCGATAATCCCACCAGCTGTTCGCCCCAGTCCGGACGGCATTCACGTATTGCGCGGTCGTGACCTCCGCCCCCAGAATAAACGCATTCGACAAGATCTGCCGTCGTACCTGGTGTTTGTAACTTTGTTTCAGAACATACCGCTCTTTATCCGCAATCCGTTCCTTGCCGATCTCATCGAGTGTCGCGGTGTATAAAGTAATGACTTCCTGATCGCCGATCTCATTCAGATTGAGATTATTCAGGATGTGCTGCTGCTCTTCGGCGAGGACTCGCTTGGAGGGATTCTGCCGCATGCGATGAAACGACGCGCGGCAGTAATTCAACGCCACGGCGGTGGAACGTGCGGCGTTTTCATCAGTTACGCCGACAGCCGCGGCCCCGTCGGCGGACTTCTCGGTCGCCGCGGGAGCCTTCTCATCGTCGGCGACGGCCAGGTCCGCACCAGCCCACAGCCCAGCCGGAAGCAGTAACCAGCAGTACCAGAGCGAACGCGAATTCAATGTCATGAAATCCCCCTCAGGCAACCCCCGAATAATGGGGGTTGTGCTGACAAGTATGGCTCGAACCTATTCCCAATAGGTTGTTAAGCAAATGCCGTGCGCAAAGTTTTGGCAGACTTGGGCCTGTCCCGAGGATTAGGGAAAGTTTGCGGTCCGGCAAAGAATGCCCCAGCTGGATTCGGGCGAAGCGGGCAAACATGGCAACCCCTCAAGTTTACCCCACCGGAATAATCGACACGGGAATCAACCTGCCCATCCAGACTGAAGTCAGAGATCAAGGTTCGCGGAAGAACTGTTTTCATAGTGTCCAGTCGCCGAGAGTTCCAGGTCCGCAGTCCGCGTGTTGCGCGCGTGAATTATGAAAGATGAAAACGAACCCGCGGGTGGGATAGCTACCCCTCGTGAATTCGGTTAGCGTACATCGAGATTTTTTCGACACACAAATGGGGGGCGGCGCGTGGAGAGCGTCAAAGTTGAAGACTACCTGAAGGCCATCTACCAGATCTGCGCAGCCGCCGGGACCGATACGGCCGCGACAGGCGTGGTGGCCGAGCGCCTGGAGGTGACTCCCGGCAGCGTCACCACGATGCTGCAGCGCCTCGCGGAATCGGGCCTGGTCAAGTACCAGTCGCACCGCGGAGCCAAGCTCACCGAGAACGGCCAGAAGGTCGCCCTCAATGTGCTCCGCCGGCATCGGCTCGTTGAGCTCTTTCTGACCAAGACTCTCGGATTGTCGTGGGATGAGATTCATGCTGAAGCCGAAAACCTGGAACATGCTGTCTCGGAACGGTTGATCGATCGCATCGATCAGCAACTGGGCTATCCCGACCGTGACCCGCATGGGGATCCGATCCCCAATGCAGATGGTTCATTACGCAGTGCGCCGGGCGAACCCCTGGCCGATTGCAATGCCGGGACAAGCTTCGTATTGGAACGTGTCCTCGACCAGACACCCGAGTTTCTACGCTATCTGCAAGACGGCGGCCTGGTTCCCGGCTGCACGGCCGCGGTGGTTCAGAATCTCCCCTCGGCCGGCATCATGACCCTCCAGGCGGGCGACCACCAGGTCAGCCTCAGCCGCGACGCCGCGTACAAGCTGCTGGTGCGCGTGATCGAGTAACCGGCAGGGAGTGACCGGTACAGGGCGCCACAGGCCAAGCCCAGGATTGTGTGTTTTATACCATTCTGGCTTCCACTCCCCTGCTATTCGTAATTCCGAATACTTCAAATCCTCTGTCGGCTGACTCGAAAAACTCCGGGCTCTCCGTATCTCCGTGGTACATCCCGCCAATCCCGATCGGTCAACGAATCAAATCGGATCGAACGAATCATTCGCTCCGAAGTAGCCTCCTTCGGGTTCGGCGAGGTTACTGAAGTCCACAAACCGCATCGACTCGCGCTGCCAGGTCAGGTTCACGATACCCGTCGGACCGCTACGGTGTTTTGCGATCACGATCTCTGCCAGACCGGGCTGATCCTCCGGATCGTATGCATCGGGGCGATGCAGGAACATCACCATGTCGGCATCCTGTTCGATGGCACCACTCTCGCGCAAGTCGGCCAACCGGGGGCGTTTGTCATCACGCAGTTCCACGCCGCGGTTCAATTGCGACAGGGCGATAACCGGGACTTCCATTTCCTTGGCGAGAAACTTCAAACGCCGGGCGATCTGGGCAATCTGTTGTTCGCGCGGGGCCCGCTTGTCTTCGGGCTCAATCAGCTGCAGATAGTCGATGATCACCAGCCCCAGGTTGTCGCGGCGTTTCAACCGGCGGGCGATAGCGCCAATCTGAGCCATCGTCCGGCCGGGTGCATCATCGATGAAGATCGGCAGTTCGCTCAACGCGGCCGAAGCCTGCATCAGGCGATCCCGTTCTTCTTCGTTCATGTCCCCCTTACGCAGCCGGTGACCGTCGAGGCGTCCGTGGATACATAACAGGCGTTCGGCCAATTCCAGCTTGGATTGTTCCAGGCTGAACAGCAATACGCCCTTCTTGGCCAGGCGGGCGACCCCTTCCGCAATGTTGATCACGAACGCCGTCTTGCCCATCGCAGGACGCGCGGCCAGGATCACCAGTTCGGTCGGATGCAGCCCGTTAGTCTTGGCATCGAGGTCGGTAAAACCGGTCGGCAGCCCGGCAATCTCGCCGTCCCGTTCCAACCGTTCATTGATGCGGTCGAACGTCTTCATCAGGATCTCACGCAGCTCGATGCGGTCGGTGTTTTCCTGTTGTTCCAGAATCTGGAAGATGCCGTGTTCCGCGTCGCGCAGCAGATCTTCGGTCTCCTTCGAGTCCTCATACGCATCGCGCAGGATCTCGGTGCAGGCATAAATCAGGCTGCGTTGAATGTACTTGTCGCGCACGATGCCCGCGTAGTACTTGGCATGGGCGGCGTGCGGCACCGATTCCAGCACTTTGATCAAATAATGATCGCCCCCGACCGCTTCCAGACTCCCCTTCTTTTCCAGTTCGTTCGAGACCGTCACGGCGTCGATACCACGAATTCCATTCTCGTGGAGCTGCCAGATCGCCTTAAAAATCAATTGATGTGCATCGAGATAAAAATGATTGTGCGTAATGAGGTCGATGACGTCGTCGATTACGTCATTGAACAGCAGAATGCTCCCGAGCACGCCGCGCTCCGCATCAAGGTCTTGCGGTGGCAGCTTGTTGAAGGGGTTCGAACCGCCAGCCTTGTGCTTGTCGTTGCCCGGTTTGTCTTTATCTGGATAGTTGGATGCCATGGGGATGTTTAACAGAGTTCTGCGTAGCAAAGAAAAGCGATCTGGAAGTCCGACAGAGCGATCGCCAAACCATCATTGTACCGACTTCTCGACCGCCGGGGCATGGTTGACACCAAACGCCAGCCCCCGGAATAACCCCGCAGTCCGGATTGAGTGCCCGAGCAACATAACCCCAAATAGAAAAACGGTTTGCGAAATGAATGACGCGAATCAATCCACCACAAGGCAGGAAAAACTCTGTCATCATTCACCCCCGGGACACACGCCCCTGCACGAAGATGTCACCTTCAATATTCCTGACCTGCAGGCCCGTCAGCCGCGCGGCAAACTCCGGCGAGGTCGCCCCCTGCCCGCCCACAGGGCCGCTGGCCCCCTGCCCGCCGATCAACAGCGGCGCCATGAAGACCTGGACTTCATCAATCAGCTGCCGGTCGAAGAACGCCCCCAGCACGGAACCGCCCCCTTCAACCAGCACATTGGTCATTCGCCGGCGCCCCAGTTCCAGCAGACACTCCCCGACGTCCGCGTGCTGGTGCACATCGGCCGCTACGGAGATCACCTCCACCCCGGCCCCCTGCAACGCGGCCACCCGTGCCGCGGATGCAGCCGCCGTGACAAACACCAGCACCGGCGCCTGACTCGCGGTTTGCACCAGCTGCGACGTCAACGGCAGCCGGGCCTGACTGTCGAGGACGATCCGTGCCGCGGGTCGGGGGCCGGCCGGTCGCGCCGTCAGCAGCGGATCGTCGGCCAGCGCCGTACCGATCCCCACCAGGATGCCATCCACCCGGCCGCGGAGCTGATGCACAATCGCCCGCGAAGCCCCGTTCGAAATCCATTTGGAGATCCCGGTATGGGCCGCGATCTTGCCGTCCAGCGACATCGCCCATTTGGCAATGACGAATGGCCGGCGGTGTTGAATCAACGTGCGGAAGGGTGCCGTCAAGGCAATCGCTTCCGCTTCGAGCAGCCCCACTTCCACGCTGACACCGGCCGCCCGTAACTGAGCCACCCCCTGCCCGGAAACCGCCGGAAACGGATCGAGCGCCGCGACAAACACCCGCTTGATCCCCGCCGCCAGGACCGCCGCCGTGCAGGGGGGCGTCTTCCCCTGATGGCAACACGGTTCCAGCGTCACATACAAACTCGCCCCGCGAGCCCGTTCCCCCGCCTGCCGCAACGCATGGACTTCCGCGTGCGGCCCCCCATAACGCTCGTGATAGCCGGCCCCCAGAAGTTGCAGGTCGTCATCGACAACCACCGCCCCCACCATCGGATTCGGCTCAACAAACCCGGCCCCCTGTGCCGCCAGTTCCAGGGCACGCCGCATCACCGATTCGGGGGTAGTAAAGGAGAGAGCAGTCATGTCAGCAACTGTCGGAATTCGATTGCGGATGGGATGTTGATGAGGGCGTTTTCGATGAATCGATGGGGCCCGCATTTCGTGCGTCGTCCGGCGACCCCCATACCAGTTCGCGGCACCAGCAAGCACATTCTACGGGGCTGCTTGTGCCGCCAAAACCCTTCGCAACGAGCCGACAGGTGCGGTGTGTTCATGGCTCCAGAGTCTGCGAGCCCGGCGGCTGCACTCACAGCAGATACTCAATTCCCGTCTGGCCAATTTCCACATTGGGCAAGCCCAGGGCCGTCAGTTCTGCGACGACCGGATCATACCACGCAGGCTTGATGTGAATGGCCATGACGCGCACCCCCGCGGGCAAGCATTCGATTTCTGCTCCAAAACTGCGCGGGATCAGGTGCATCGCCTTGTCCGCCAGCCAGTCTAATTTGTCGGGAAAACTGCACTCCAGCAGGACCGCTTTCAAGTTCGGAACCTTCGCAATGTGCTCCCAGACGCCCGAACCATGATGCGTGTCCGAGATAATCGCCACCGCCGAATCGTGGTCTTCAATCAGAAAGCCGAACACGGGCACCACATGCAACAGCGGGAGGGGTGTAATCCGCATGTCGCCCACGGTCACGGGTTGCAGCGGCGTCAGTTCATTCAGCTTGAGAAACGCGCTGGCCGGCGTCGACAGCGAGATGAAGTCGGGCCATAGCCGGTCGTTCAGGATGTCCTGTTGCAGAACGGCCAGGGTCTGATCGCTGCCATGGACCACAACGCACTGCGGGCCATATTCGAAGACATTGTCGAGGAAGATGGGTAACGAGGCGACGTGATCCAGGTGACAATGAGTCAGAAACAGGTCGGTCACCTGTTTCTGCGCGGCCAGTGGAAATCCAAATCCCAGGCAACCGGCATCAACTGCGATGCAATCATTGACGACATACGATACCAGGTACTGGTAGCGTGCCTCGCTCAACATGCCGGACGGAATGATTTGAAGTTTCACTGCCAAGGGTCTCGGTCATGTGAAGGAAACAGTCTGTGGGCCATCCAGATAATGCGTTCCGGTTGCCTCAGACTACCTATAACGAATTTGCACAATTTAACTGGCATTAACTGGCCGCACCCTGCTCTGGCGTAGTCGGTACGAATGCAAACTGATAAGCCATACCTAGTATCTGTCGGCTGAGACCTGTGATTTCTTGCGTATGTCCCCGAAAGTGAGTCACGGTGTGCACAACCACATCCCAGCCGGAAACCTCGAACCCTTGAATACGATATCTCCGTATCAATCGTTCCGGTTCTGACTGGATGTCGGACAGTACCGTTTGAGCCTCCCGCACCGTGTTTTGCAGCGGCGGCCACACGGCACTTAATGGCAATGGACCGCGTTCCGCGAATTCGCCAGGACGGTTACGCACATCCGGCCCGCCCCCCAATCCGGCGATCACCCACTGTCGTAAGTTACCCGCCAGGTGACACAGCAAATTCCCAATACTGTTCAACTCGGGACTCGGCCGCCACCAGATCTGCTCCTCGCTGAGTTGCTGCACGCAGTGTTCGATCTGGGCCAGGGCATTGGAAAACTCCAGGTTCACAGCCGCCACCGCGGCCTGCGTGATTTCTTCTGCCGTGTGACTCATAACTGCAGTTCCTGACCGCCCGCTGCGCGTTTGCCGGGCTGCAAACCCGGTTTACTTCCCGGCTTTGACGCCCCCGGAAATGGTGACGTTGATTTTACCTGTGTTCTTGTTTTCCGGCGGAGCATTTACGCGAATGAAGAGTACTCCATCTTTGGAGGCGGTGTAGTCACAACCTTCGCCGATCAGGAATGGTTTATCCTTCTTCTTATCATCCTGGGCCGCCCCCGGCGGCACGACGATGCCAATCAACGCCCCGCAGGGCAGTTCGCCGACGAGATCCTGGGGGGACGCGGTCTTCGTCACAAACCCGTTCGGCGACAATTGGGAACTGAGCACAAACTTGTAATTGCCCGCAGCCTTGATGCGAATCGGCTTGCCAGCCGCCACCAGCACGTTTGATGATTCCCAGCCCCGACTGGTTGTGATTTCAATCTCCAGTTCATTCGAGTTGATCAGATCGTCGTCGAGTTTCTTCAGCTTCGCATCCAGGTTCGGACGGTTCGGATCGAGCGCCTGAATCGACTTTAACAGTACGCGGGCCTTGTCGTATTCCTTCAGATCGTAGTACTCGGCCGCCAGTTCTTCGGCACTCTTCATGAAGCCGTCCTGGATCTCGTTCGCCTTGACGTCCAGAACCGACGTGCTCCCCTTCTTTTTGGAGGCTTTCGACTTGCTCTTCTCCTGCCCCGAGACTGTCCCGGACGGCATCACCAGCCACACTTGAGCACCAAACCAGCAGCCACCGAGTAAGCAAATCAACGCGAGCATAGGCCTGCGCATGAGGGGTTCCTCAATAGAGAACTTTAGAGCGAGCGAGCACCAGAACTGGGCGACACGAATTCCCTATCAGCATATTTCAACTTCAGACGCGACGGAAGCACCCCGCTCACGGAATTCCACCGGACCGGAACTCTGTCGAGTCGAGCGACAGGCTTGCCGCCCCTTCGACACAGCAGCAACACGCGATTTCTTTGATCCCTTTGTCCTCTTTGTTCCCTTACCTTCTGTAGCTCATTGCTCTGAGTCGAGAGCGTTCGATTGCCGAAACGCCCGACTCTGGAGAGTCAGGCTACGGGTTTGCCGCCCATTCGACACAGTTGCAACTCGCGCATTCTTTGCTCCCTTTGTCCTCTTTGGCTGCCAATCCCCGCCGCAGATTGGCCGTGATGCTCCATCTTCCTGACCCAATATTCTGGGTGAGCCCCGTAGAGTCAGGCCGGCGCTCGCCGAGTTTTCTCGTGTTATCAACCGCCGAATTGCCGCTCGTATCAAGTTCGAGTTGAAATCGAAGACACGATGCACATCACACGCGCCGCACTTCTTTGACTTCTTCGATCCCTTTAAACACTTGTATCCTACCTTCTCGCGGCACCCTCTGTCTTTCCCCCCTGCCCGTCATCTCTCAAAGAAAACCGCGGCTTCTTTGCCCCCTTCGACTTCTTTGAATACATCACCCCAACGCGATCCCGTGGGACGGGTCTCCCGGC
>CAZQUW010000221.1:0-10585 GCA_964596215.1 uncultured Planctomicrobium sp.
CCGGTGTTATCCGCAACATCCAGCATCGTCTGCATCTGGATCATGATTTCATTCCGTCAGCGGCCACGTGGGGCCGTCAATTTCTCTTACGAACACTTCAATTCGACGCCGTTAACTTCAGCTCGCGGGTGTTTCCACGGCCAGCGGGACGTCCGACGTTGCCGTCGTCACCACGCGAACCAGTTCCCACCGCTTCAACCGAGAACGCGGCCGGCACTCGACGATCTCAACGATATCGCCCGTGTGGCTCGTGTTGTCTTCGTCATGCACATGGCACACGGTCCGTGCGCGAACCGTCTTGCCATACTTTGCATGCTTGAAAGTACGCTCGACTTCAACCCGGCGCGACTTGTTCATCTTGTCGCCCTTGACTACACCGACCATCCGCTTGTGCATGTTTTGCTTCTACCTCTGACGTGAGTGCCGACGGTCTTTACTGCGCTTCTTGGACTTCCAAGGGGCCGCGACTCAGCAGTCGTTCGTGCTCAATTGTCTTGATCCGCGCGATCTCGCGGCGCAATCGACGCAGATTGCTGGGTGAGTCCAGCTTCTCGGAAGAGGATTGGAAACGCAACTTAAAGAGCGATTCCTGAGTCTCTTTCAGCGAGAATTGCAGCTGCTCGTCGCTCAACTCGCGGAGGTCTTTTGCTTTCGCCATGATCGACACACTTTTCCCAATGATCTGACTCGACGCCAAACGCGGCGCCGACTTTCCACGTCACGTTCCCAGCGGCCGGCCAATCAATCGGACACGGACCGGAAGCTTGTACGCCAAGCGTGCAAAGCATTCACGGGCTGCATCGCGGCTGACGCCCTGCAACTCGAACATCACGGTTCCCGGCTTGACAACTGCCACCCAGTGATCCGGTTCGCCCTTACCCTTACCCATACGCGTTTCCAACGGTCGCGCGGTAACAGGTTTGTGCGGGAAGATCCGAATGAACAGTCTGCCTTCGCCACGGATATATTGATTCGCCGCAATGCGGCACGCTTCGATCGTTGTCGCTTTGACGTAGCCACCCTGAACAGTTTGGAGGCCCCAGTCGCCGATCGCTACGGTATTGCCACGAGTGGCATTACCTCTTATGCGACCTCTTTGCTCTTTGCGGTGCTTGACCCGCTTTGGCATGAGTGCCATCGCCAGACTCCTCAGCTGTATACTCGCCCAGATTGATCCACACTTTAACGCCGATAATACCCATGGTCGTCTGCGACTTGCGGAGACCGTAATCGATGTGCGTCTGCAACGTCGACAACGGAATCGAACCGCGGTGCGCCTTCTCACAGCGTGACATTTCTGCCCCGCCGAGACGACCTGAGAGTTCTACCTTAACACCCAGTGCTCCGGCCTCCATCACCTGGTCCAACGACCGCTTGATGGTCCGACGGAAACTACCACGCTTGGCCAACTGCTGAGCAATATCCTCGGCAACGAGAACTGCACTGCGATTGGGGTTTGTGATTTCAACAATTTTCAAATCCATCCGCCGGCCGACCAGGTCCTCAAGTTCGGCCTTGAGTCGATCGACTTCCTGCCCCTTGCGGCCGATGATAATACCGGGCCGGGCAGTGTGCAGATGGACGATGACCTGATCGCGGGTCCGCTCGATCTCAATACGCGGAATGCCTGCGAACTGGTACTTCTTATGGATGTACTGACGGATCTTGAAGTCTTCGACGATCAGTTCGCCGAATTCCTTCTTCGACGCATACCAACGGCTGCGCCAGTCTTCAACGATCCCTACGCGGAACCCTGTCGGACGTACTTTCTGTCCCATAAAACTGACCAATCACATAGGCTGCAGGCCAGACGATACTCGAGGGCTTTACCGGACTAGCCTTTCCGGCAACAGCTTGACGACCCATCCGACTGACAATGATTCAAACCAAATTATTTCGACGGCCTACTCTGCGGCATTGACCGAGTCAATGGCCACATGAATGTGAGCGAAGCGACGGCGAATCAAGTACGCCATACCGCGTGCCCGAGCGTGTAACCGCTTGAACATCGGGCCTTCATCCACTTTCGAGACCTTGATCAACATCTTGTCGACGTCACGAGCACCGCGATCTTCGGCGTTCGCCATCGCACTGCTCAACACCTTGCGGAGCATCGCTGCCCCTCGGTTCGGAACGTACTTCAACAGGTCCAGCCCTTCACGGGCTGCACGTCCACGAATCAACTGAGCAAACGGCCGCACTTTCGATGCGGAAATGCGTGCAAATCGGTGTGTTGCTTCGAATGCCATTACCAACTCTCCGTGTGTCTCAACCCTGGCTTAGCTGCTCGCGACTGACTCTGAAACCTACGCACTGCGGTCGAGCTCACAATTGAATGCGTCTCAGCGAATGCCTCTAAGCAATCTCGCTTACTTGTTACCTTTTTTGCCCGTATGACCGCGGAACGTACGTGTGGGTGAAAATTCGCCCAGCTTGTGGCCCACCATTTCATCGGTCACATACACACTGATGTGAATGCGGCCGTTGTGAACCAGGAACGTATAACCGATGAATTCAGGGGCAATCGTGCTGCGCCGGGCCCAGGTCTTAATCGGGTCCTTGGATCGCGTTGCCTCGAGCTTCTCGATCTTCGCGAGCAGCCCTGCATCAACATACGGGCCTTTTTTTAACGAACGTCCCATCGCTAGCCTCTATGCCTCTGTCAACAACGTTCTGCCGACAATACTGTCAACGAATTTCAAATCTCGGATGCGTCTACTTCAACTGGCCGTATCGAACTGACTTGCGTCGACGAATGATCGCCTTCGCCGAGTTCTTCCGACGGCTGCGGGTCCGACCACCCTTGGCCAACTTGCCGTTCGGGCTCATTGGATCGCGGCCACCCGATCGCTTGCCTTCACCACCACCCATCGCATGCGACACAGGGTTCATCGCTGAACCGCGAGTCGTCGGACGAATACCGCGGTGACGGGTACGACCAGCCTTACCCCAACGCACCTTAATGTGTTCGATATTACTGGCGATTCCAATCACCGCCCGGCACTTGCTCGACACGCGTCGAACTTCGCCAGAGGGCAGGGTGATCTGGGCCCAGCCAGCTTCACGGGCATTCATCGTCGCATAAGTTCCAGCACTGCGGCACAACTGAGCACCGTGGCCGGGAATCATCTCGACGTTATGAACGATCGTGCCGGGGGGAATCTCCGACATTGGCATACAATTGCCAATCTTCGGCTCGATCCCCGATCCACTCTGGACCTGGTCACCAGCCTTCATCCCCTCAGCGGCAATAATGTATCGCTTCTCGCCGTCGGCGTAGTGCAACAACGCAATACGAGCCGTGCGGTTGGGATCATATTCAACGCTCGCGACGGTTGCGGCAATGCCGTCCTTCGTCCGCTTGAAATCGATCAAGCGATACATCCGGCGGGCACCACCACCCTTATGGCGGGTTGTAATCTTGCCTTGGAAGTTGCGTCCACCGGTCTTCCGTATACGGACCAGCAGAGACTTCTCGGGCTTGTTCTTCTTGCCGTGTGTCAAATCCGAACAATCGCTGACGGTCGAGTTACGTCGGCCAGCACTTGTCGGTTTGTATTTTTGAATACCCATGTTTTATTCCCGTAACGGCTCGCTTTGGCGAACCGGAAAAGCCGGACGAACCCCGAATCCAGTCGACTCTAGAAGAATGAAATCCGGTCTTCTTCGTGCAACTTCACGATCGCCTTCTTCCAACCCGGCGTCAGCGTCTCACCAGTCTTGGTGCGGCGCGGCTTGCCTACTCGTGTCTGTGTCCGCACATCAACCACCCGGACATTCCACAACTGCTGCACAGCGTCGCGAATTTCCAGCTTGTTGGCCTGGGGATGCACTTCAAACGTATAAGCATTGAAGCGCGTCGAAATGTGCGTACCCTTTTCAGTCACCAAGGGACGAAGCACAATCTGATACGGCTCGAGGACGATGCCTGATGCACTGAGTATTGCCATGATAACGAACCAAACCTAATTAAACGTTTCAGCCTCGCGAAGCACCGCGATCCAATTACTCAGCCGCCACTGCAGCGGTACCACTCGTCTTCCGCAACTGATCCAACGCACCCTTGGTCAACACCAGCTGTCGTTGATGCAGCAAGTCATAGGCATTCAGGTCAGCGGCGGTCGACACAGACACTTCCTGAATATTGCGAGCCGACTTCACCAGGATCGGACTGTGTGTATCCACAGCCAGCAGGCAAGTCCGATCCGCAACCTTCAACGCCTTCAGGGCATTGACCACAGTCTTCGTCTTGGGCACAGTCACGTCCCAGGTATCAACCAGGGTCACCTGATCGTCCTGAAACTTACTCAGGAGCGCCATGCGTGTCGCCAGCTGAATTGCCTTGCGGGGCAAACGATAGCTCCAGTCACGAGGCACCTTGGCAAACGCATGTCCGCCGCCACGACGAATGGGCGTCCGCTTCGGCCCCATACGGGCACGACCGGTACCCTTTTGCTTGTACAATTTCTTCGTACTTCCGACGATCTCACCGCGTGAACGGGAACGTGCCGTCCCCACGCGCTTACTCGCCTCGTACATCACAACAACATCATGCAGCAACTGCTTGTTAACACCACCGGCGATCTCATTGAGATCGAGCTCGTAGGTGCCAACCTGCTGTCCGGCCTGATTAAGAACTGGCAACGATACCATTATCTCACACCCTGTTACGGCAACCCCGCGAGACCGCCAATTACCGCAATTCCGTCTGTTCAATTCCGACTATCGCGAACCGATTCAACAACCGGCCCAATTAACCTGATTTATTAGCCCAATTTGTTGGTCTTGCGAATGATCACATAACCACCGTTGGCACCGGGAATCGCCCCCCGCACCAGCAGGACGTTATTCGCAACATCAACCTCGACCACATCAAGATTGCGGATCGTGGCCTGGGAATTACCCCACCGACCCGACATCCGCTTACCCTTCTTGATCTTTCCGCTAAAACCGCGATTGGTCGAGTGAGCGGCCACTGAACCGGGAGCACGATGACTGCGTTGCACACCATGACTGGCACACATACCACCGAATCCGTGCTGCTTCATAACACCGGCAAAGCCGCGACCTTTAATGGTCCCGATCACATCGACACGCTTGATTTCACTAAACAGGCCGACATCCAGGACCTGACCGACTGTATTCTCAATAGTTTCGCCATCCATGCGGAACTCGCGAACGTATCGCTGCGGTTCGCACCCGGCCTTCTGCAGCAACGCCACACCGGCACCAGCCCGAGCCTTCGCCCGCTTGCTGCCGATATCAGCGACATGCCCGCGCTCCGACCGGGCAGCCAGGCGTCGCGGTTTGTCCTCAAACCCCAACTGCACCGCTTCGTAGCCGTCGCGATCCATCGTACGAACCTGCAACACCACGCACGGCCCAGCCTTAATCACAGTCACCGGCAACAACTTGCCGTCCGCACTGTAGACCTGCGTCATTCCGATTTTGCGGCCCAATAATCCAACTGGCATAATAGCTTGTTCCAATACAACCCGCTTTTTGCGGCATCCTTGGCGACAATTCACCGGCGCCGAAAAAAATCGAGAGTCGCGTCTTGCTGGCGCGACTCATCGCCTGACTCAGTTGCTGTCTTGCAGCCCCGCCAGTCTTTTCAAAGACTTGCTGGAGATTGACGTCCCTGCGAAACTCAGTTACCGCCTGCAGAAGCCTTGATCTTAATATCAACACCAGCCGGCAGCGAGAGCTTATTCAAAGCATCAATCGTTTTGCCGGTCGGCTGCATGATATCAATCAGACGCTTATGCGTACGGATTTCGAACTGCTCACGGGACTTCTTGTCAATGTGAGGACTACGCAGCACTGTATAGCGTTCAATACGCGTGGGCAACGGAATTGGCCCATGCACAATTGCACCGGTCCGCTTCGCAGTGTCCACGATTTCCAGTGCCGACTGATCGAGCACCGAGTGGTCATACGCTTCCATGCGAATTCGGATTCGTTCTTGCTTTTTCCCAGCCACGCTACGCTACCTTCTTCAAACAGATTCTGAAGCTCGCCGTCTTCGGGCGAACCCCGAATTCTTTATTCCTGTCGTCTGCATTCGACAGAAGTGGAAAGCCCGCGATGTTACCGGTCCGGATGCCCTCTGTCAACGCTCTCACGTTGTCATTCCAACAAATTCGCCAAGAAGCAGAACAAGATCTGTTACCGGACAAACTTGGATTCCGCAGTTCCGATTGGTGCATCAATTAACCAGGACTGCGTAATCAACCTAACTGCTTTGTTTCCACAGAAGACGGGTGAAATCTGGTTAAACCCAGTCAACCACACCGCACTCCGCAGTCACAGCTACTCCCCGAGCATCTCTTTGAGAACCTCGGAGGGAGCGACGTCGTACTTGAGTGGCTCCATCGAATAGGAAGCACGGCCCTGCGACAGGCTGCGCGCCTGGGTGGAGTACCCAAACATTCTGGCCAGCGGCACTTCCGCCTCGATGACATGAAGTTCATCGAGACGTTCCGTGTTCAGAATCGACGCCTTTCTGGCCAATAAATCAGATTGAATATTGCCCAGAAACTCTTCAGGAGTCACCACTTCGAGCTTCATAATCGGCTCGAGCAGCACGACACCCGCCTGTTGCAATCCTTTTCGGACTGCGTCCACCGCGGCAGCCTGAATGGCCACATCGGTCGTTTCAATCTGGCTATAATCGGCATCAAGGATCGTAAACTTCACTTGTGTTAGCGGACAGCCCAGCTGACCACAACCACGAGATTCATCCGAGATCGCCTGCTCCAACACAACCGTCAGCTCCCGGGGGAGCGTATTCGGTTTCAATTTGTTTTCAATTTTCAGCGGCTCTTCGCCCTGGTAGGGCTCAACCCGTAGCTTGACCCGGCCCGTCTGTGTCACACCAGCAGCCTGGCGGTGAAACAGTCCCTCCGCTTCCGTGGAATTCGCAATGGTCTCCCGGTAGCTGACTCGAGGCTTGTGGACCCGAACCTTCAGACCGAAATCCCGCTCCATGCGATGCCGAATCACCTCCAGGTGCAACTCGCCCATTCCGCTGATCGTCGTCTGACCATTCTCCTCTTCCCTGGTTCGGAAGGTCGGATCCTGCTTCGACAACATCTTCAGCGTTTCAGACAGTTTCTTGCGCTCGGCACTCGAATCGGGCTCCACCACCATCGAGATCACCGTGTCAGGAAACGCGATGCTCTCCAAGGCGATCGGATGATTGGCTTCACACAGTGTGTCACCCGTCACGACTTCCTTGGGCCCCACGATCCCCACGATACTTCCCGGCCCCGCTTCGTCAATCTTGTCCTTGTGCGAGGCCTGAACCTTCCAGAGCTGGCTCACCAGCTCCTTCTTCCCCGTCCTCGGACACAGCATGCGGGACCGACTATTCAACACACCCGAATAGATCCGAATAAAGCACAGCTCGCCATGGGCATCAGCGACAATCTTGAACACGAGCCCGCAAAAGGGCTCCTTGTCCGATGTCTTCCGAATTTCAGGCTCAGTCTTCTTCGGATTCGGGTTCGTGCCGATCACCGGTGGTCGATCCAACGGGCTCGGCAAATAACTCACCACGGCATCCAGCAGGGGCTGCACGCCAATATAATTCAACGAGGCCCCGCACAGCACCGGCTGCACCTGCCCCTCAATGGTCGCTTTCCGCAGCAATGCGTAGATTGTCTCTACGGGCAGATCATCGGTCTCCATGTAGGTCGTCAGGGCTTCTTCATCCTGCATTCCTACAAAGTCGAGAATCTGCCGCCGCGCCTCTTCCGCTTGCTCCCGATAGGCCTCGGGAATCTCACGGCTCTCAATCACTTTGCCCTGGCTCGCCGAATCAAAGTACAGCGCTTGCCGGGTAATTAAATCAATAATCCCCTCGAACGAATTCGAGCTCGGCGGCGAACCAGCCCCAATCGGAATCTGGATCGCCAGGGGATTCCCTCGGAGTCGCGTCTTAATCTGGTTAAACACGCGTCCGAAATCTGCCCCGACCCGATCCATCTTGTTGATGAAACAGATGCGTGGCACGTTGTATTTGTTGGACTGCCGCCAGACAGTCTCACTCTGCGCCTCGACCCCTTCGCGAGCACTGAAAATCACAATGCTGCCATCGAGAACGCGCAGGCTACGCTCAACTTCTGCCGTGAAGTCGACGTGCCCCGGTGTATCAATAATATTGATCGTGTCATCACGCCAATGACACGTCACCGCGGCCGAGTAAATCGTAATGCCGCGTTGCTGCTCTTCGGGATCGAAGTCCGTTTCGGTGGTGCCGTCATCGACATCACCCATGCGGTGCGAGGCACCCGTGTAATAGAGAATCCGTTCGGTGGTCGTCGTCTTCCCGGCGTCAATATGGGCAATGATGCCAATATTTCGAATCTTTTGTATGTCGGAAGACATGATCAGCAACCTTACCCACCGTAGCTCGACTCTCCGAGCCGAAAGCAATCTCCTCACCACCGCGACCGCCCAGTACAGCGATACACGTCAGCACAGCGATCCACGCCATCCCACCCACCCCACCGGGACAGGCCGCAAGAAAAACCAACCGCGAGCGGAAAACCGCTCGCGGTTGAAATCGATTCCATGACTTACCGGGGCATTTAGAACGCGAAGTGCGAGAACGCACGGTTCGCATCGGCCATGCGGTGAACTTGATCACGCGTGGTCATCGCGGCACCTTCACGCTTGAACGCACCGACCAGCTCATCGGCCAGCCGCTGGTGCATCGGACGACCCTTCTTGCCACGGCAAGCAGCCAGGATCCAGCGAATCGCCAGCGTCTGCTGACGCTTCGAATCGACCGGCGTCGGAACCTGGTAGTTTGCACCACCTACGCGACGCGACCGAACTTCGATCTGCGGCTTGACGTTCTCAATCGCCTGATGGAAAACCTCAGACGGATCGACGTCAGGCAGACGCTTATGAACGAGTTCCATGGCATCATAAAAGACCGTCATGGCGATGCTCTTCTTACCGTCGTGCATCAGGCAATTGACGAACTTGGACACCAGCCGTGATCCATACCGAGGATCGGGCTTGAGTTGTGTGCTGCTGGCAGTGAACTTCGTGGCCATCTCTCGCTACACCCTATCGAGTCAAAATTTCCAACCGACCGTATGTCTTTGATATATCTACTGTTAAAACCGCGTCGCCACGAAGCTTACCCACTTCAACCACCCGCAGGTGATCGAAATCGATTACTTCTTACCCTTCTTGGTACCGTAGCGGCTGCGTGCTTGCTTACGAGTTGGGACACCCAGAGTATCGAGCACACCACGAACGATGTGGTAACGCACACCGGGCAAGTCACGGACGCGACCACCACGCACGAGCACAATCGAGTGTTCCTGCAGGTTGTGGCCTTCGCCGGGGATATAAGCGGTAATTTCCTTCTTGTTCGACAAGCGAACACGAGCCACCTTACGCAAAGCCGAGTTCGGCTTCTTGGGGGTGATCGTCTTCACCTGCAAGCAAACACCCCGCTTGAACGGGCAAGATTCCAAAACTGGACTCTTGGAACGATTCTTCTGTTGCTCGCGCGGCTTGCGCACCAATTGATTGATCGTCGGCATCGTTTCAACCTACAGATGGTGACCGGGGACTACCCCCCGAGTCACTTTTGAATGTTCGTGTGCATTTCGCGCCGACAAACGCCAGTCGCGAAGGAATCAGGCACTCTAACGTTGACCGAGTGCGAAGTCAAGCTTCTGCAACCGCCCGACTCTCCAGAGTCGGGCGATTTTTCAAATCTCAATTGCCAGACCAGCAATCACTCGCTGATTCGACCAACCGGCCGTATTTCTTGAGATTTGTGGCCCAACTCTTTCAAGTCGGGCCCATTTCTCCCATTCCTGTCACCGCCCGACTCTGGAGAGTCCGGCGATAATCTTTACAAACTCTACTGAGCTTCCAATGCGGCGGCGGCACGAGCCGCGCGGGCGGCATCTGCTCCGCGGCTTTCGTTCAACAGCACCGACCGGGCAGCCAGCATACGTTCTTTTTCGGCCTGCAGTTCGACCAGGGCTTCCGGGCGAATCCGCACTTCCGCTTCCTGGTGAATCTTGAAACCGGTACCAGCCGGGATCAAGTGACCCAGGATGACGTTTTCCTTGAGTCCCACCAGGTTGTCGATCTTGCCGGCCAGGGCCGCTTCGGTCAACACCTTGGTCGTTTCCTGGAAGCTTGCCGCCGAGATAAAGCTTTCGCTCTGCACCGCGGCCTTGGTGATACCCAGCAGCTGGGTGCTGGCCTGGGCCGTTCGCGGGCGGGTACTCGTCGCCGGCTTGCCACCCATGGCAACCACCTGGGCATTGACCTCTTCCAGAGTCGGCTTGGGAACGATGTCGTTCTCGGTGAATTCCGTCGCCCCCGGATCAACGATCTTCACGCACTCGAGCAACGCCTGGTTAATCCGGCGGAACTCGAACTTGTCGATGATGATTCCCGGCAGCATGGTGGTATCGCCGACCTTGTCGACGCGTACCTTACGCAACATCTGCGAGATCACGATTTCGATGTGCTTGTCGTCGATTTCCACGCGTTGCGCACGATACACGTTCTGCACTTCACGCAGCAGGTATTGCTGCACGGC
>CAZQUW010000222.1:0-10534 GCA_964596215.1 uncultured Planctomicrobium sp.
CTCTCCTACCTGCTGGGCCTGTATTTGATCAGCCAGCCTGCGGGGGCGAGTTCGATGGTGATGATCGTCTCGATCATCACTTTGATCTGCAGTGCCACGCTGACGCTGACCCCGTTTCTGGTCCTCGCGATGTATTATTCGAACTACGATCCTCCCAAGGTTTCCAAGAAATCCAAGGCTGAGCCCGATGCGGACGAATTGGATGACCTGGAAGAGACCGAGGAAGTCCCCACAAAGAAGAACGCGAAGAAACCCAGTGTGGACGATGAGGACGAAGTTGAATCGTTTGTTGACGATGAGTCGAGCGAGGCGCTGCCCGTGGACGACGACGACTTTGCCACGATGGATGACGATGAACTCGCCACGATGGACGACGACGATGAGAAATAGCCGGACGCGCTGAGTGGCCGAGGATGAGCTTGGTCACCTTGCAGGCAATCCATTTGGCCCAATGAACAGGGGGGCCAATGCTTCGGTTCAGAACCGTGTCGAAAACGTGACCTCGATGGCTTCCGTTGTAAGTCCCGGAGTCCCACACTGGTTAGACGCCCGGTACTTGTCGTTCGAACGTGGTAGTGCTTTGACACCGTTTGATTTTGGGGTTGGGTGCCACTGGCTATGCCAGTGTGAGCGTGGAGTTCGCCGTCCTGTAACGCACTGGCAGAGCCAGTGGCACCCCACTTGTTGGTTCTGGTTGTTGGTCCTGACAGCGCACTAGCCATGACGTGGCGGTGTCCGGTGCCGCAATTCGAGGAAGCTGATCAGGTCGGTATTTGACGAACTTGCCAGGGGGACGATGACACTGGGCTGTGGGGGTGACGATTTCGCCACCGGCAGGCTGCGTTCGAGAATCGGCTTGAACGGGCCCGCCGACTGAAAAGCTGCGGGTGGGAAGCAGGCGAGGATCGAGTCGACGATCTCTTCCTGGATGAACTCATGCGGTGGCGCGACCTGGCTTGCGGGAAACGCCATGCGTAAGCCCACCAATAACAGTACCCAGACCTGTTCGCGCGGACGCTCACTGGATTGCAGCAGTTGCTGAGCCCCGAACTCTCGGGCACGCACCGGATCAAACGCGAAATCATCGACCTGATATGATTCGATCAGATGACCGAGCAACAGATCGGTCCAGCGTTCGACTCGCCGCCGAATGCGGTCGATATTCGTCAGGTGTTCCAGGCCCAGAGTGGTATCGGTAACCAGCAGTTGCAGCGCCCGTTTGCGTGCATCCAAGTGCCCTAGCAGCACGTTCCGGGCAATGGGTTCCGTCTGATGAGTACCCCGGGCCTGATCACGTGCTGTCAGGGTGGCGCCCCATACGCGGGTCAGCACTTCTGAGACGAAAATTTCTTCGAGCACTGGCTCCAGGTCCCGCCACATCTCCAGATGTTCGTGGGGAGCAACGTTGGCATACTGACGCTGGTAGCGGCTGATGGCCATCAGCCAGAGTTTCAGCCGGCGTTGCGAACGGTCCCAGAATTTTTCCAGCATGCCGGTCGCCAGAGGCTCGTGCCCCTCAACGATATGCGGACCAAATGCAGAGATTAACGCAGCGACTTCTACGATTTGCCGGTTGTTCACAGTGCTTCAGTCTTGGTTCGAGTTGACTTCAAGTGCCCACGGGCGGTCAGCCCGTCGGCGTGAATCCCAATCCAACTGCGGGACAGGCCTGGCCGTCAGAAGGAAGGCTCACTGTCCCGATTGATTCCCACGCGATTGTGCGATTCGAGTCGACAAAGCAAACACTGAGCCACACTGTGAATTACTCCGCGCGCAATGTGTAAACACCATGGAGGTAAATACTTGCGGACTAGGAAAAGGGGTCGGGCGAGGCAAGAATGGTGCATCTCGACGACGGGGTGTGGTGTTCTGTCAACAAGATGGTGCCGGAATGAACCGAATTGAACGCCGCTTGGGGCCTCGATTGTCGCTTCGGAAATCGTCAGCTCACTGGTAGGATGCCGCAATCGTCGGGCGTCGCAGAGGGTGAGTGTTAACCCACGGAAACATGTCGTCAATCAGCTGATACGGTGCATGTCTAAAAACGTATCAAGGCTCTCGTTGGTGACCGGCCCGCTGTATTTTTGAAGTGACCTGAAAGGGTTTCATGGCCGACAAACCGAATGGTTCGCGAATCGCAATCTGGCTGGCAGCAGGCCTTGTGGGTGTCTGCCTGGGACTGGGGGGGCTGGCCTATTTTTCCCTGAATCGCGGCGTTCAACCGGCGGTCAAACCGGAAGCACAGGTCCACGGTGCCGGAGCACAACCGGAGGTCGCTGAGTCGCTGTCGGTGGCCGACAAGCGGCAGTTGTTGAAGTTGGCCCATCACGCCATCGGTTTGCTCGAGAACGAATTGTGGCGCCAGGCCTTGCCGGTCTTGACGGAGATCAATGCGAAGCTGCCCAGCGATTCGTTCGCCCCCCGGAATGCCGCGATTGCCTTGAGCTTTGCCGTTGAGCCGGCAAATCCGGCGCGGCCCGAGGCGATCGGCGCGAGTGAAGCCGAGGTGATCGTCGGCCAGCTGTTGAAAGTGGCACCGCGGGACCCGGTATCGTTCATCCTGGCCGCGCGGATTGCGGCCAAGTCGGGCAACTCGCCGCTGGCCATCGAGCGCTATCGGCAGGCCGTTGAAGTGGAGCCACGATCGACGGTCGCCTGGTTTGAATTGTTTGAAACGCTGCGCAACAGCGCCCCCAGTGATGCCGATCCCGCGCAGATCGCGCAGTCCAAAGCCGAGCAGAAGGGGGCCCTGATGAAGGTGGCGCAGTGGGACCCCAAGAACCTGCGCGTGCCGGTCGATATGCTCAATCTGATGCTGGAGACCCAGGACCCTTCGATCGCCCAATATCTCCACTCGCTCGCGCCGGAGATCCCGCGAGTTCGTCGGGCCTCACTGGAACGTTTCGGCCGGGACAATTTTGAAAAGCTCTACGAGAACGCGGTGACCGCGGCCGAGAAGGCGGTCAAGACGCAGACGAAAGCCGAATGGTCCGCCGCGGCGATTCCGATCCGCCCGCTGGTCAACATGCTGACGCCGCTGGATCCCGTCTATATGGATATGGCCAAGCTGCGACCGAATGGACTCGATTTCATTCAGTATCGCTTTCATTCCAGGGTGATGGAAAGTGCCGACATTGAGACCGCCGAATTTCACCCCGCCATTGAGGTGCAGTTCCAGCCGTCGGCTCAGCAGATACCGCCGGGGGCTCTGCCCCTGGATGTCGTTCTGGCCGACTACGATCTGGATCAGCGGCCGGATGTCTGGGTGCTGTCGCAGGACTCGCTGCACGTGTATGGTGCGACTGTCGCGAACCCCGCGTGGCAGCAGCTCAGTGAGCTGAAACTCACTCCGGGCTTTGACCAGCTGCTCGCCACGGATCTGGACCTGGATGACAGTCCCGTGGGCAAAAGTGCCGGAGTCATCCCCCAGCCTGAACCTGCACCCGCACAACCGCCGGGAAACGGGACCACAGTCTGCCAGCAGGCCGATTCTGACCTGGTGTTGTATGGTCCTGCCGGGGTGCAGCTCTGGAAGAACCAGGCTGCCGCGGATGGCCGCAGCCGGACCTGGGTGAAAGCGGACAAGACCGGGCTGGAAGATCTGCGGGATGTTACCTCGGTAACGGCGGCGGACCTCGATCATGATGGCGACCTGGATCTGGCCGTCGTGACCAAGTCTGGGCTGCAGCTATGGTCGAACCGGGAAGAATTCACATTCAAAAACATCAGCGACCAATCCCAACTTCCGCCCGCTGGATTTACGATCGAGCAGATGATTGCGGTCGATTGGGATCGCGATGTCGACCTCGATCTGGTGCTGGTGGGGAATGATCCAGGGAAGTTCGGGGCCTCGAATGGGGTCCTGTTGAATCGACTGCATGGAGTACTGGAATGGGCACCGCTGAATGTCGAACTGGGAGTTACCTCCGGGGGCATTCGTCAAGCCGCGTTGCTGGATGCAGATCAGAATGCCTCGTGGGATCTGGCGGTGGTCTGCGAGAATCAGGGGGCAATTGGTTTCACGGCCACACATTCCGCGGGAAAAGTGATCCCATTGCGGACCGCTGAGTTACCCGACCTGCTGCGAGCAGGGCTGCTCACATTCGACTATGACAATGACGGCTACCTGGATTTGCTGAGCTGGCAGGCGACTGGGTTACAGGTGCACCGCGGCGGAATGCAGGGGCGGTTTGCGGTGCAGAAGGCCGTTCTGGCGAATCCGACGAAGGCTGACGTCAAGGAATGTTTGACGGGTGATCTGGATGGCGATGGCGATCTGGATGTGCTGGTGCGTACGGCAAATGGCCTGGAGTTGCTGTCCAATGAGGGGGGCAATCGCAACCACTGGCTCGCGGTCCGGCTGCGTGCGCGGACGATCAAGGACAGCGTGGCAGGGGCGGGGCTGGCGGCGAAGCGTGTCAATCACCAGGGGATCGGTTCGCTGGTCGAATTGCAGGTGGGGGGCTCGTATCAGCCGCAGGTTGTGGCGCAGGAATCGATCCATTTTGGTCTGGGCCAGCGGACGGCGGCAGATCTGTTACGCGTCGTCTGGACGAACGGGGTGCCGCAGGGGCTGCTGGATGTGAAGGGGGACTGGGAGATCTGTGAAATTCAGGCCCCGAAAGGGTCATGTCCGTTCGCGTATACGTGGAATGGCGAACGCTATGAATTCTTCACTGACCTGTTGTGGAATGCCCCCCTGGGACTGCAGTTTGCCGAGGGTGTCATCGCCCCGGCGCGGGCCTGGGAGTACTTGAAGATTCCCGGCAATCGTCTGCTGCCGCAGGGGGACCAGTACGTGATGCAGATCACCGAAGAGTTATGGGAAGCGACCTATTTCGATCAAGTCGAATTGCTGGCAGTTGATCACCCGGCGGACGTTGAGATCTACTCCAATGAGAAGGTCGGGCCCGCCAGCCTGTCGGAATTTAAGATTCATACCGTGAAACAGCCGCGGCCTGTGGTCGCGGCGCGGGACCAGCGTGGCCGCGATGTGTTTGCGGAAATCGCGGCTGAAGATGGGGTCTACACGAAGGGCTATGACCAGGTCTTGCGCCAGGGGCTGACGACCGAGCACTGGTTGGAACTCGATCTGGGAAAATTGGACCTGGGGAAGTCAGATCAGCCCGTCCCGTTGACGCTGTTTTTAACCGGCTGGATGTATCCAACCGAAACGTCGATCAGCGTTGCCGTCTCGCAGAATCCGAAGAATGCCCAGGCCCGGCCGCCAGCATTATGGATTCCGGACGCTCAGGGCAAATGGACCGAGATCCGCCCCTTCATGGGTTTTCCCGGGGGCAAGACCAAGACGATCGCGATTGACCTCACCGGGGTCTTCCAGGGGGATGACCATCGCCTGCGGATCGTGACCAACATGCAGTTCCATTGGGACCATGCGTTTGTCTCGGCCGGTGAAACGCCGGCGGAATTCCAGGTGCAGCCGCTGCAACTGGTCTCGGCCGATCTGCATTATCGTGGCCTGTCGCGGCATTACTGGCCCGCTGGCAATGGCCCTGATCAGTACGACTATAGCTCGGTGTTGCCGGGCCCTGAATGGCCGCCGATGCAGGGGTTCTTTACCCGTTATGGAGATATTCAAGAACTCCTGACGAAGTCTGATGATCAGCTGGCGGTGATTGGTGCCGGGGACGAAATGACGCTGAAATTTGCACCACCCGCAGTCTCCCTGCCGAAAGGCTGGAAGCGAGATTTCATCCTGCACAGCGTCGGCTGGGACAAGGACGCGGACCTCAATACGCTGTATAGCCAGACGGTCGAACCGCTCCCGTTCAATGCCATGAGCGGCTATCCGTATGGAGCGGAAGAAGGGCCGTCGGATACGCCTGAGTACCGCCGCTACTTGCAAAAGTACCAGACCCGCGTGCAAGATTACGGCAAGTTCTGGCGGCGTCTGCAGGTCACACGACCGGCAACGACTCCCGGAGCAGCACAAAAGGTCACTGAGTCTCGCTGAGATTCACGGGCCGGTGCTGGTTGGAATTCCTGGAAACTGTCATCAGGGGCGAAGTTCTGCTTCGTCCGATGCATCAATATCAAGTTGAGTCGAGCCATGCCTTTGGAACCGTTGCCCCAGCCGCTGGATGTGATTGCCGTCGGAGCGCACCCGGATGATGTCGAAATTGGCTGTGGCGGCACGGTGGCCCGGCTGGTGCAGCAGGGTTACCGCGTCGGGATCATCGACCTGACGAATGGTGAACCGACACCGAACTGCCCCCATCCCGACGTGCGACTGGCCGAGGCGGCGGAAGCAGCCCGAATACTGGGCGTGCAGATGCGTAAGACATTAGATCTGACCAATCGGCGGTTGTTCGATTCGTTTGAGACCCGGGTCGCACTGGCCACCGAGTTCCGTCGGTACCGGCCGAAGCTGGTGCTGGGCCTGATCGGCAAAACGCCGCTGGCCTCGCCCGACCACTGGCAAGCCAGCCAAATTACGGACGCGGCGATCTTTTATTCCCGTTTGAGTAAATGGGATGAGTTTTTCGACGGACTGCCCGTGCATACCATACAAAAGCAGGTATGGTATCAATTAGGGACGGCAAGTTTGGAAATCCCGGCGTCGGCCGGCCATTTTGTCGTGGATATTAGCGAGGCGATGAAGATAAAATTGGAGGCCATTCGCGCCTACAAAACACAATTTCCTCCGACCAAAGACCGGGTCTTCCAAATGGTGCTGAGCCAGAATCAGTTGGCTGGATCCAGTGCGGGGTTCCCGGCCGGGGAGTTGTTGTTTGCCGCAACCACTTTGGGTGTCAGTGATTTGGTGCAGGCCGTGTGCGGATTGGCCGAAGCCACGGCGAAGTCGGTCGCAGCGGAAATCGCCGATGTCAGCCCGCATTTGTCGGCGGGAACGACGTCGGAGCTGTAACAGCAGGATCGTAAAATAAAAGCTGCCGGTCTCCACAAAACTGGCAATAACTATACAGCCGGTAGCGGGCCACTCGATAATGACAGCGGTGTGACCGCCGATCGTCACCATCCAGTGGGCTTCCACCTGACGTCAGTCGCAGAACGGGCGAATCGCAAGTTGGGGTGGTTTTCGCGGGTGAACTTCGGGTTGAAAGAGCAGTCTGCAGTCCCTGCGGCTGCCGCTGACGGTCCGCAGCTGCGGTGGGGTGTCGTCAGTATCACGGGAAATTTCCGCGAGAATAACGAAGACCGGTACGTCGTGGACGAGCAGGGGCGATTCTTCGTGGTATGCGATGGCATGGGGGGCCAGTCGGCGGGCGAACGGGCCAGTGCGATGGCCACCGAACTGGTGCCGCAGCGGTTGCAGCAGTCATTGTCGTTCCAGAACGATCCGCACGAGAAAGTGTTGTCCGGCATCGACGATGCCGTGGGGCATGCCAACGCCGAGATCATGGCTCTGGCGCAGATCGACCCCAACTGCAGCAACATGGGCACGACCATCGCCATGCTGGTGAAGGTTGGCAAATCGTTTTACGTCGCGGGAGTCGGCGACAGCCGCGTCTATCGGATGCGCAACGACAATTTCGAACAGCTCACGACTGACCATTCCCTCTCACAAGCCTTGGTCATCGCCGGCACGATCAGCAAAGAGGATGCGGCCAACCATCGCTACAAGCACGTGCTGGTCCGGTATCTCGGATCGAAAGAAGGCGGCGCAGGTGCGGAAGCGAAACCGCACGAGATCCACTCGGGCGATCGGTTCATGATCTGTTCCGATGGAGTTACCGACGGCACGAACGACGCTCAGCTGGCCGTGTTGATGAGCCGCTTTCCCGAGCCCCAGGAAACTGCCCAGGCAATCATCGAAGCCGCTCAAGCCGGGGGCTCGAAAGACAACATCACCTGCGTCGTGGTGTTTGTGGATTGAGTGCCACGCGGTGCTCACGAAAACATGCCGATGGATGGCGTGTCGCGGATTGTGGAATCGATTCGCAGTTTGCCCTGAGTCATTTCATCGGATGAATTCAGATGAAGTCAGGCAAATAGATCGACGGGGCGGCTGCCGTTCGGCCCCGCACCCAGTGCTCAAAACCAGTTCAGGAATCCGCATGATTACGTTGCGTCGCGCTCTCGCCGCCGGGTTGTTTATTGCCTTGGTCAGTGTCTGTCGTCCAGGCATCTCTGAAGTTCCGCTGCCGCCGAAGGACCGGGCCGCTGTCATTCGACTGCTGCCCGACTTACACCTGTTAGATCCGGTCTGGGCGAGCGATACGATGTATCGCGAAAGTGCGACGTTGCTGGCGCCGCGTGAGGGACAGCCGGCGGTGGCCCATCTGGCATTTCCCGTTGACGAGTTGATCGCGGTGAAAGCGGCCGGGGGCGAGCGCGTCCTCGAAGCCGGACGAGATTTCCAGGTTGCCGAAGACAAACGCACCCTGCTGATTTCCACTGCGACCAAGCTGCCATTCATCCTCGAGGCGGACCTGTTTCCCCCCTCCGGTGCGCCGAACAGCTACAAGCATCGCGTCGGGAAGCCCGAACAAAGCCTGCTGTACGGCCCGGGGCACTGGTTTCATGATCGGCAGATCGAAGTGACCTATCGTCACCAGCCGGTCCGGTGGACTGGTCCTGTGCCACAGTTCGCCGAAAAACAACTCCCCAAAACATTCGCGATACTGCGTGCGGGCCAGCCGCTGACACTGGGGGTCAGCGGGGACAGTATTTCGGCCGGTGGCGATGCGTCGGGGGTGGCCAGCGTGCCTCCGTTCATGCCGGCGTTCCCGGAACTCGTGGCCGCCCAGTTGCAGGCCAGCTATGGCGGCGAGGTGACGTTGAAGAACCGTGCCGTCGGGGGCTGGAGCATTGCTCACGGAGTCGGCGATCTCGATAAATTGCTGGCCGAAAAGCCGCAGTTAATCATCATGGCTTACGGCATGAACGATGTCGGCCGACGCGATCCTGCGTGGTTCAAATCGCAGGTCAAGCTGTTCGTGGATCGCGTCTCCGCGACAGATCCCAAGATCGAACTGATCCTGGTGGCGCCGATGCTGGGGCATGAGGAATGGGTCCATACCCCGCGCGAGATATTCTTCGCATACCGGGATGTTCTGACCGATTTTACGCGACCGGGGATTGTGCTCGCAGACGTTTCGGCGATTTGGGACACGCTGCTGAAGACGAAACACGACCTCGACCTGACGGGCAACGGACTGAATCATCCCAACGACTTTGGACACCGGCTGTATGCCCAGACCATTCTGGGACTGCTGGTGAAAAAGGGCGAATGAAGAACTGCTGACGTTGAGAGCGGCATGGCGTCAGCCACCGGATAGGTGTGTCGATGTCCGGGGAAGAACCGGCCGCCCGCGCCGTGCCGCTCACCATTCCCGGCACCACGTGAGTACCATCTCGCCTGTGGTACCGCGTGCTGTCGGCAAGACTTGAGTCTTTTTTGCTGTGTGTCTGCGGAATTGGGTTTTTCTGTGTTGTAAGTCCCGCAGTCTCGTACGCTTGCCCAGAATACTCATTCTGACGCCGGATGGCTGCCGATAGTTCACGCAGGGGGCATTCCGCCGATCAATAAACGACCGTTTCCCTGAATGGCGCTCCGCGAACCAGTCGATCATTTATCGACACGCATGAGGCTTTGCAGAGCACCTGGGACACGACGAAACATTCAGTGCTGACAGAGAAACGACACCATGTTGCTGAGCCGAATCTTCTCGTTAATGTTGGGCACGACATTGTTCGTGATGATCTGGTCCATGCAGGATGGTGACCACAACCGCCGCGTCCGGGTGGAAGTGGAGGTCGTTCCCCGAGTCGAACGGCTCGAGGTCCAGCCCGAAGCCAGGCCCGTCCCGGCTGTCACGCAGCCTCCCCTGCGAGTCACTTCGGTGTCCGCCAACACTCCCGAATCTGCACTCTGGATGTTCGCCGACGAACCCGTCGAGCGGGTCGCGGGCAAATAGCAGAAGAAATCGCAGAGCTCGCCAGAGCTCCGGCGGTGCTGGCGGACTTACCCCAATGCTGGCGAATTTCGGCCTGTGGGGAGCATCATGCACGCACAGCTCGCACTTCCAGAAATCCGCGAATTGCGGGCCGACGGTGATCTCGCGCCGCCGGCCGAACTGGTCAATGAATGGCTTCCGGCCGATCTGGTCTGACGGTGGCCCTATCGCTGGTGGGCATTGTGACTGGGGGCACCTTTGCCAAGTGCGATGTTACCGTTCATTCTGAAACGCCTCGGGGCCGATCCGGCCGACTCTTCGGCCCCGTTCGTAGCCACCGTGTTGGATGTGACTGGCTGATTATCTACTTCACCTGCGCCAGGGGGATTCTGCAGAGGACGTTGTCGTAGTCCGGGTTACCCACGTTGAGCGCGACCTGCTGCCCAGTTCGGGGGCGCCCATGATTTCTGAGGATCTCCATAACTCTTGTTACCAGAATACTTTAGTGAGATTTCTGACTCTCAAGAAACGCAAGTTTAAAAGATCTTCAAATTCGGCGAGTTGCGGGAGTGGCGGTAGAAAGAGATTTGGGGAAATGACGAATGTCGAAATCCGAATGTCGAATGAATGACCACTGACCACTGACCACTGAC
>CAZQUW010000223.1:0-6375 GCA_964596215.1 uncultured Planctomicrobium sp.
TCACGGGGGAATCGACCAAAGCGGCCGCTTTGCGAACGATTGAACTGGCCAAAAAGCAGGGAGTCAAAGTCGCCTTCACTGTCTCCGATCCGTTTCTGGTTAATCTGTTCCGCGACGAGTTCTGGGAGTTGATCAAAGGGCCGGTGGATCTGTTGTTCTGCAATCTCGAAGAGGCTCGCAGCCTGACCGGTCTGACCGATCCCATCGATTGCGCCCAGGCAATTCACAAGCACGCGGCAAACGTCGCATTGACGCTGGGGGGGGATGGATCGCTGTTAATGCATGAAGGGACTACCACCCCCATTGAACCGGCGCCCGTGACGGCAATTGATACCACGGGAGCCGGCGACATGTACGCAGCCGGATTGCTCTGGGGGATCACCAATGGCTTGTCTTGGAAGCAGGCGGGACATATCGCCTCCCATGCGGCTGCTCGCATCGTGGGGCAATTGGGGGCGCGGTTGCAGAACCGCTTTACCCCTCAAGATTTGGCCGAACTTGCCAGGATGTAAATTGCTGATTCACGACCGGAGTGTCCGCCGGAAAACGCTCAGGCAATGGGGCCAAGTCGGATCAACGCTGTTTACATTGCGGGCTCAGGTTATTGATATCTGTCACCTCCGATGCTTCGCGAGACACATTCGAGGACGTTAGAATGGGTTCTGGGCGGGGCGCGCTGATTGCCGCGAGCGTCTCGAACTGTCAACTTGAAACCTCATTAGCAACCGCGGGAGATTGCATAAATGCGTACCATCGTACGATTGTGGCTGACAGGCGTGTTGACCTTATGCTGGACCGGGATTTCACTGGCTTCCGAACCGCACAAGCTGGAGTCGTTCAAGAGTGCTCCGCCGGCGGGATTGTCCGATAAGATCGCCGCGCAACTGGACGAGAACGCGTACCGCGTGATTGGCCCGAATGGGCCGGTATTGGAGATCTGGTTGGTAAAAGAAGTCGCGACCCGGGAAGATTTCAAACCGACACTGACCGTGAAATATCCCTTCACCTCAGGGCAACTTCTGGGAGCGGCCCGCTTGCCGACCGCTGGTGCCGCCTTGGATTTTCGCGGTCAGGAATTGGCCGCAGGGGTTTACACGCTGCGCTATGGCCTGCAGCCTCAGGACGGCAACCACCTCGGCAGCAGCGACACGTCTGACTTCGGCCTGGCCTGCCTGGCCACTATGGATAAAGATCCGGCTCCGGTGTCCAAGGTGCCGGACCTGTTCAAGTTGAGTGCGAAGGCGGCGGGCAGCGCGCACCCCGCGATTTTTCAAATGGTTCCCCCTCCCGCTGCGGCTTATAAGGCGCCGGTCCTTAAGCACAATGAAGATAAAGACACGTGGATTCTGCAGACAAATTTCCACGCGAAATCGAAGGACAAGGTTGTCGATCTGCCAGTGCAGATCGTCACAGTAGGCATCTCGGAACACTAACATGTGGCAGCAACGTCTGTGGTGGAACGGAATCATTGGCGGCGTACTGAGCGCTGTAATCTGGTGCTGCACTCAGGTCAGTCATTCCGCAGCCCCACCCCCTGATGTTCCTGCCAAAACAGCCACTCCGGCAGAACCTGCAGTGAACCGCAGCGCTGCCGCCAACGCCGAGCAGTCGAAGCCCGAAGTGGCGAAGGAACTGGTCTCGGGCAAGGTCGTGATGCTGGTTGATGCCCTCCAGCGGCGGGGCATTAAAGCCACCAGTGAAATGAAGGACCAAGTGGTCCTGGAGACGGCGACGGGCGATCTCTGGCCGATCGTCGCCGATTGGCGCGGCCGAGCGTTCTTCCAGGATGAACGACTCCGCAACCGCGCCGTCGACCTGGTGGTGCGCCGGCACGTGGGGGTGCCGTATTTGCAGGTGTTGATGATCTTCACGTTCAACGAGCAGGGCGAACGTGAATACACCGACTACTGGTGCGATATCTGCTCCATTCCCATGTACGAAATCAAGCCATGTGACTGCTGCCAGGCTCCGATCCGCTTACGTTTTCAGAAGCAGGACTTGCCTGCGTATGTGAAGCCGCAGCCCAAATGACCTGAAAGCGTGTTGATGTCGTTGTGATTGTCTAAGGCCTCTGTGTGCGCTTCTTCGAGTCCATTGAACTGGCAAAGAGATCAATAAGCTTTCTTCTCGCCAGTTTTGGGCTCGGCAGCCTTGGCAACTGGCGCGGGGGGCCGTCCGACATGCAGCAGCATGTCGAATAATTCTCCCTGGCGCTGACCATTGAGTGTCACGTCGAAGGTAATCATTTTCAGGCCGGCTGCGGCATTCTTTTCGGCCGTAAAGCGGACCGGAAATTTGATGCGAGCTTCGGCTCCCAGTTGACCTTGCAGGATGGCTGGTTCCGCCTGGATGCCGGCCGGAGTCCGGATCTGAATGCGATGTTTTTGCGGCTGATTCAGAAAATTACGGATCTCCACCGCAATGTCGACCGATGCCCCTGGCTCGACAACAGCACGGTATGGCTCGGCGCGGACCCAGTACGGGTCGAACAAGTACCGATAGTCGACCGTGCCGCTGAGTGACTGGTAGGCAGCACGCAGGTCGAGAACTCCCTGGCGATACCGCGCGATCAACGCGGCGGGCTTCTCCAGGACCCACGAATGTCCGCCGATGATGATGTCCGGCTGCAGACTGTGCAGTACCCCAGCCGCGTACAGGTATCCCTCTTCGAGAATGCAGCTGTTGCGGGCCACCACGGCCTCATGGCCCGTCTGGGTTGGATCTGTCGTACTGGCGAAAATATTGTCCCCCGTAAAGACGACTTGCTGGCCGTCGATTTCACCATGCAGGCAGAGTGCAAACTCAGTCTGGCCGGGCATCCAGTCCACAGTCAGGTTGTAGCCCTCCCAGTAGATGGTCTCACCGTCGGCGAGCAATCGGTCAAACTCGACCCGCTCGAAGCCCTTCTGATAGGTGTTGATCGGGGCGGCGTAGTCGAAGTCTTCGGGCCGCTGGCAGATCGGCGCCACGCGATCCATCGTCCAGAGTTTGGCTCCCCACTTTTCACGGAGATGGGGGGCCTCCTGGCAATGGTCTCCGTGCATATGCGTAACGATCACGGCATCAATCTGTTTTAATCCCAACCGGTCGTGCATCCGTTGCAGCGCTTTGTCCAGAAACTCCTTGTTGAACAGCCCGCAATCAATTACCAGAGCATGCCCGTTGTCGGCCATCAACAATGTGAAATTTGGCCAAAAGTCAGGGCCTTTGAACTTGTAGAGATGTGGTGTGATCTTCCAGATAAAGGGGACCGTCGTTGGTTTGGAAACACGATCCTGTGCCGCAGCGGAGAATGTGAAGAGTTCATAGCCGCGTACGTAATGCCTCGCGAGTTCCCGCAGTTTGTCCTGATAGCTTTTCAATTGCGGTCGGGGATCTTTCACCATCGGGCCGTGAGCCGGCAGCATCAGGGCCGGATTAAAATCGTCCAGGGTCACTGCAGCGCTAAAGAGAGCGTAGAGACCTTTGGCGAATCCGTAGTCCCATTCGCTGTCAAACCAGTTGTGGAACTTCGATCCATCCAGCATTACATCGCCGGAAAAGGCAATCCAGCCCTCGCGCCGCGCCAGCAGATAGCTCATGCCACCGGGGCTGTTGCCGCGTGTGTCGACGCACCAGAATTCCAGGCCGTGCCAGGTGAAATCGTCCATCTTCTGGAACGTCAGGTCGGGCGTAATAGCTGTGGTGGGAGGGCGAACAAAACTTGCTCCATACACAGAAAAAGCGTCACCCAAAGTGGGACGCCATTTACGGAATTCCAGCGGCGTTTCAAAGAAGGCCCGCTCGGTCTCGGGGACCGCGACTTTGATGCCCCGCCCCGCCAGCCGATCGAGTCCCTGGCATTGCTCGCGGTGATGGTGAGTGAACAGGATCCATTCCACCTGTGTCACGCCGATTTCCTGCAGGTGCTCAAGTACAGAACCGTCACCGAGGTCGATCAGCAATGCCGTGGAACCATCCTTGATGACATAGACATTGCATGTGTCTGTCCAGACATAGATATTGGACAATACTTGTTGGAATGGCATGGGAGCGCTCCCGTCAATCAAGTAGAAGAACAAGCTCTCGCTCAGTGTCCCCATTTACATGCGGATGCACAATAGCCGAAGTACAAGCGCCATCTCGCCCCTGAGGCAACTTGCTGTCGAACCTGATTGCGGAGGATTCCGGACTAGGGCCGCAATAAGACGCCCACGAGAACGTCATACACTGCGTGGGCGCCGACCGTGATGCCGAAGCCGCGGAGCACGAACAGGATCGCGAAGAACAGGCCGGCGACAGTACGAAAAACAAAACTGAAATAGTGGAAAGTGTCTGCTCCCGGGCCAATATAGTGAGCCAGCGAGAACAGCAAGCTGGTTCCGAGTACGGCAAGTACCGTTGCCAGGCGATCGGGGACGAGCAGGATCCGCAATGCGACAAACCCCAGCGGCAGTGCCAGCAAGCGGAACAGGACTTCCTCGTAAATGCCCGCCCCCACGAACGACACCGTCCGCGCGGTGGGCGATCCCCAGGAGACCGTCGGAGATACTACGAGTTGCGGCGGATCGATGTATTGCTGGAACACGATATCCTGCGTTTGCCCTAATAGCAGAAGGACGCAGGCAAACAACAGGCTTTCGGCTCCCATGCCAATCAGCGTGTCGATGCGAACCGACCAGGGATACCGTCCGACAACTTGCCAGGCCAGCAACGCCGAAATCACCAGTACCGGCAGCAACCACTCGAACTCCCACCCTTGTTGCAGCAGCCAGGTACGCATCCAGTAGTCGGCACCATTTCTCATGAAGGTGGCGCGCGATCCACCCATCCACAAGACACCGACCTCATAAATGGTCAGCAGTGGCAGGAGGAAGATGAGGCAATGCAACGGCGACCGGGCCAGCGACCAATAGCTGTCCGCATCTCTGTAGCGCGTCCCCGCGTTCGTTCTGCCGTGTTCGCTCATGCCGTCTTTGCGATTGAAGGTGACTCCATGCTGGCTGCCACAAGATCATGCGGGCAGGGCCTGCCGCACCGGGAGTTGTGTACTGCTGATCGAATCTTTTGCCCGCAGACATTCGTCGTAGCCGTCGCGCTGGGCGAGGATTTTATGCACGAACCGGGCATCCCAAGCGCCGCTGCGGGCCTCGCTGAAAAAGTGCATCATCGCGGGCTGATCGACCAGTTCCGGTGTTGTCAGCAGTGTTGACTGATAAGCTGACTCCAGTCGCAGTCGTTCGAAACGACTGGCTGCTGCCAATAGACGACCAAAATCTGGTGCGCGACAGATCACTTCCGGTGACTGCGGCTGATAATTTTTCAGCCGTCGATGATGACTGGCGATGAGTCCCGCGAGCTCCACTGGGGCATTGCGGTAACCGGTGACGATCGCTGCCCCAATCCGGGCGTGACGACGAATCGTCGTGGAGAGCTTGCGGACCAATTGTTCTTGCTCGCTTCGCTGCTGCATGACGAGTTTCCCGCAGTCTTGCAGTAATGCGGCGGCCGTCACCAGTTCAATCTGATCCGCGCGCAGCCACGTGACTCTTGCGACCCGTGCAACCAGTTGGGCCGAGGCGAGTGCGACTGCAAACACGCGGGCCTGATTTCGGTTTTCGAGTCGCTCGGTCAACATGTCCAGTGCGAGCTGAGGATGCAGGACTGGCGGCGTGACATCAAATAAGAGTTCCGAGATCAACCGCCGCGCAAGGGCCCGCATGCCGTCGAATGACACACCCTGGGCGGCTGATTGAGTCCGGCCGACCAGGCGTTCAAATTCAGCCTGCAGCTCGGTCGCGTCCTCCTGCCATTGGGCGACCAGTGCCAACTGGCGTTGCAAGCGGTCTTGCAGATCAGAAGTACGTTCAATCAGATGCTCAATGTAATCCATTCGAGGAACATACTGATCAGCAGGATCGGAACCTCGGGCAAGCTCCAGATCGGTTCGACGGGCATAGCTGCGCGTCTCGCGAGCCAGATCTGCCAGCAGCCGGAATCCAGGACGCTTCAGGCACGGCAGATCGGCTAACGCTTCAACTTTAAACAAGACGATTTGAAAAAGATTTCGTTGACGAACATAGTCGCGAATCAACAGCGATTTCTCGCAGGTCGCTGGACCGGCGACGAAACGATGTTCCCAATCCGGCAGTCGCGAACGGGCTGATGAGGCGCTTTCTAAATTAAGTCGTGGCTTGACTGACACGATTTCCACTCCGCTCCGCAGGATGTTCATCCTTGAACCTGGGCGTCGGCGGACCCTTGATCGTGAGATCCCGACGCGACGTCGCGGCACGTCTCAAATTGATTCTGGATCAGACGCAACGACGTCCGGGAATTCAGAATCTACGGGCGTACTATCACTTCCGTCCGCAAAGAAATGCGCGATTCGATAAG
>CAZQUW010000223.1:6475-10503 GCA_964596215.1 uncultured Planctomicrobium sp.
AAGGCAATCCAGATCAGGACATCCAGAATCAGTGCCGGGGTCAGTCGGCGGTCGAGTTTGCGGTAGCGGAAATAAATCGTGCAAGCCGTAATGATCGGCAGCGTCAGAGCCTGGCCGAAACCTCCCACAACCACCATCCAGCGGGGCTCTTTAAACGTCAGAAACAGCCCCAGCGCAATGACCGGGATGAGCAGCGACAGGTTCTGGATGATCGTCGCACGCTGGTGAGCGTTGCGGTAGCGGACGACTCCACTGAGACTCAAGAAGTCGGCGATCAGTCGCCCGTTGCCGGCCGAAGAGAGGTACAGCGTCTTGAAGAGTACGGCCCCTGCTCCTACCAGGAAGACGATCTGGGTCCAGATGCCGAACGTATCGACGAACATCCGGGACAGGTCCTTGATCATGTCCACACCCTGGGGGTGCAGTCCTTGCGGGTGCAGGACGGCCGCTCCCATGAAGTAGAACGAGACCGTGGAGATCGTGAAGACCAGCATGCTGACCCAGGCATCCAGGTACATGACACGAATCCAGCCCTTGGCACGACGCTCCCAGGCCGCGCTGGCATCGCACCGGCCGACCGAGCGGGCATAACCCTTTTCCAGGCACCAGTAGGGGTAGTAGAACAGTTCTGCGGCGCCGACTCCGGTAATGCCGAACACGGCGAATGCGGCTGCGATCCCCTCCGGAGGGACGTGGAACGTCAGGCCCTTGCCAACCTCGCCCCAGGGAATCGGAAACGGAGTGAACGGGAGCAACAAAGCTCCGGTGACTGTGGCAACTGTAATGCTGACGACCAGCGCGGTGGTGACGATTTCAATCCGTCGATAGTTTCCGCTCCAGAGCAGTCCGATGGCCGTCAGGCAGGTCAGGAAAGCCCATGGGTATTCCGGACGATCGTTGATGATCTGGGCGAGGCCCGGCGCCCAACCGCTGAAAATATTCGCAACCCAGGTGGAGAATTGGGGGAATGCGAGGTTGAGTGACTGCCCGACGGTTCCGGTCATCGCTCCCAGCTGGAAGATCGTGGTGCTCATCATGATGAACCACCACCACAGGATCCAGTTGCTGCCGAAACGCGGGCCGCCTAACTCGTTGATGGCGCCCAGTGTTGGCTTGCCGGAAGAAATGGCGTAGCGGCCGAGTTCGGTCTGCACAAACACTTTGATGATGCAGCTATACAGAATCAGCCACAGAAAGATGAACCCGTGCTTGGCTCCGAACGAGGTCGTCAGCAGCAATTCCCCTGACCCGACAATGGTACCAGCCAGGATGATTCCCGGGCCGATTTTGCGCAGCGCCGTCCAGAGAGAGACAGGGGGTTCTTCAACAGCCTCGGGAGGGAGCGCGTACGGGTCAAATTCTGTATCTTCGATCATGAGCCAGTCTTTCATCAGGCGAGCGTTCGGATGAGAGACTTGCATTCTCCATGCTGGAGTACGCAACGCAAGCGTAGAGATACATGGATAGAGAATCCTGATAGAAGAGGTACGCCTCCCGGAGCCCGATGCAAAGCGTCGAGCGAATTCCGCTTATTCGATTGCCGATGCAGAAAGCCTGACTATAGAGGTCAATTACTCCGTCAGCGTGCCCTTGCTGGACGGAACTCCGGTCTGACGGGGATCGATGGCTACGGCTTCCCGAAGTGCTCGCGCGGTGGCCTTAAAGACACCTTCCGCGATGTGGTGGCTGTTGCGACCGTGGTGCAGGACCAGATGCAAATTCATCAACGCATTTGCGGACACCGCCTGCCAGAAATCATCGACCAGCTGCGCATCGAATTCCCCGATTTTCTCGGTGGGAAATGCGACATGGCTGACGTACCAGGCGCGGCCGCTCAGGTCGAGCGCGCTCGTGACGAGAGTCTCTTCCATGGGCAGCGTCTTGCTTCCGTAGCGGACAATTCCCCGCTTATCGCCCAGGGCCTGGGCCAGAGCCTTGCCGAGACAAATACCGACATCTTCGACAGTGTGGTGCTGATCAACGTGCAGATCTCCATCGGCTTTGATCTCCAGATCGAACAGGCCATGTTTGGCGAGGAGTGTCAGCATGTGATCGAAGAAACCGACACCCGTCTCAATCTGCGCGATTCCAGTTCCATCCAGATTCAAGTTTAGACGGATTTTGGTTTCAGCGGTCTGGCGATCAATTGAAGCGGTGCGGGGCATGGTTTTGGGCCGTTGGTGGAGTTGTAGCGATTGTAGGGGCGATTGGCGTTTCGCGCGGCTGTGAACTGCGGGGGCGGGTGACCATTCGGCGTCATTCGCCGAGATCTCCTGAATTATGACCTATCATTTGGAATGAGGTTCCCAATTCTTGCTGGCTTTCATTCTGGCTGGTTGAGCACCGGGAATCAAACGAGGAAAGACCGGCCGTCGAGCTCTAGATTGATCGATCTGAACGAGACCATTTGCCCCAGTGACCGCAAATCATGATTCCGCACTCCATCCAGTACCAATACAACCAATACCATTCACTACTGATAAGGTATTGGAATCAGATGACGCCGATGCAGTATTGTGGCCTGCTGATCTCAATCGCGGCCGTTGGCTGGCTCATGATGAAGAGCGTGACGAAACGCTAAATCGAGGACTGCGAATACCAGCCCGAGGCGCCAGCGATTGGATTTCTTCACCAATCAAGAGCCCCAATCGCTGGCGCTTGGGGCTGGCATTATTTGTTAAGCACTCGGGCTGCTTGCCGGTTGCGCGGCAATGACTTCGCTGGTTCGTTTGGCAGCGGCGTCCGCCTGAAAGGATTGGATCAGCAACATGATCGCGCCGGTCACCAGGAAGGTGTCGGCAAAATTGAAGATTGGCCACTCGATGATCTGGAAGTACAGAAAATCTCGCACTGCATACTGGATCTGGCCGGTGACTTCATCCCGCAATCCATGCAGTCCCAACCGGTCATAGAGATTCCCCAGCGTGCCCGCCATGACAAACGACAAGGCGACTGTCAGCCACAGGCTTTGAGCTCCGCGGGCGAGAAACAGCCAGTAGACCACTGCCAGGGCGGCCACCACGCTGAGCAACGCGAATACGGAACTGTAACCCTGCCCCATGCCCCACAGGGCCCCGTGATTGAAACTGGTCATCAGCCGGAAGACATCTTTGCCCCACAGCCCGACAAACCACGATTCGCTCTGGCGATGTTCATATCCCAGAGTGCTGAACACGTGCCATTTTGAATAGAGGTCCCACACCAGCAACGTCGTGCTCATTACGAGAAACACTACGTAATGCCAGACCGGGATACCGTTCAGTTCCTTCGCTCGCGCTTCCGTTCGCATTCGATACAATTCCGGGCAAAGGGAATGACCCGCAAGCGGGCCTTGGGAATCGCCGCCTGAGCCGCTGACTTCCCCGACTCCAGGCACATCTGGCACTGTCCATAGGTGCCTGATTTTACTCGTTCCAACGCTTCTGCGATCTCGTCGAGCGTCTCTTGCTCGTTTTCCACCAGCGAGAGGGCGAAATCCTGTTCGAACGCCTCGCTGCCCAATTCGGCCATGTGAGTCGGACTTTTGGACTCAGTCGACCCTTCTTCGCGATCTGATCCCAATGCGTCGCTGGTTAATTGCGACATATCTCCGCGAAGCCGAGCCCGCAGAATTTCGAGCAGAACTCGGTATTCATCCAGTTCCTGTCGCTTCATTTGGGATGTCAGCTCGCCTTCCAATCGCAGACACGTTGAAAAAATCCGAGAATATCTATTCTGATGTGATCCACGGAAATCGTCAAGTCGCAGTATTTGCGCGACGCTGCTTGTGGAGCGGGTCTTTCGCCCAGTCCGTAGGTCACCTCTGTCAGCAGATAGCCGATTGAAATCTAAACAGGCGCAGTCCCCATGTGTGGAATTGGCCGCACCCGTATAGGTCGACCACTTGCTTAAGTGTGTAAGTCATCTTCCAGAAATGGGTTACGCCGCAGTTGAGCTAAGTTCGCGACTTGGTGTGGGCACATTCTCGTCAGGCCGAGACGAAGCCATTCAAGTAGGGCAGCTTCTTGGCCGTCGCACGCACTTCCTCG
>CAZQUW010000224.1:0-10492 GCA_964596215.1 uncultured Planctomicrobium sp.
CCGTGCCGGGGGCCGAAACAGATCCCTTCGTGCTTCTCCGGGAATGTCGGGCCCTGCAAACCAAACTGCGGATCGAGCAGGTCCAGAAAGACCTCTTTCTTCACATGGTGAATTCCATCCGGCAACTTCTTGTCAGGCAGGCTGGTAATGTGGCTGACGTCGGTCGCCAGTTCGCCCGGCTTGCGCTGCAGATCGATCCGCATGATCTTCTTGAACTTCGCCTCATTACCCGCTTCGCCGTCACGTTCAATCGTCAAGAACTGGTGGTCATTGATCGCGACAATCTCGTTGACACCATTCCGCACGCTGTCCAGCCGATAGATAAATTCGCGGGTCTGTCCGCCATTCAACGGGATCTCGACGATGCGGAGGTTCTCACCGTGGCCACGCTGGCCATGGTCCTGGATCAAGGCCCGTTGGAAGACCGCATACAATCGACTGCCGTCGGGCGAGATCGCCAGACCTTCCGGGCCGGCGTTGGGTTGCCGCCCCGAGGTATTCAGGCCTTCGGTGGCCGGGCTGGCACTGTGTGTTTTGATGGCAAAACGAGCCGGCAGCGAAAACTGCCGCCCGCGTTTTCCCTGCTGGCTGAACTGGGCCACTTGCGGCGCGTATTCATCAGACAGAAACAGGGCCCCATCGCGTCCGAGGCGCAAACCTTCGGGATCGAAACGCAACGCCTGCAGCGGATGTTCCGAGTCAAACTCGGTCGCCGACCCCACCAGCGAACGCCCCTCGGCATCGGTCAGGAGCACCGTTTCGAGCAATTCCGGATGGAACGCTTTGCCGACGGCAGGCATGGCAATTTTGAACTTATGAATCCGGCAGGAGAACTTCGTCGCTCCGTCTGCCGGGCCGCGATCGGACAGCAGCCAGTAAATATCGTCCCGGCCACTGTAGGCGATCGCCGAAAAGCCCCCCAGTTGATTGTGAGGAATCCCACCCGCCAACGAACCGCTGAGTCCCGATTTGTCGGCCGCGTCGCCCGGCAGGTGGGCTTGCGCCTGCAACTTGATTTCGGCGTGACATCGCGCTGGATCGAGGCCTACCCCCAACTGCAAGAAGGCCGCCGCAATGCAGTAAAAACGCAAGTTTTGCATGCTATTTTTCCAGTTTTTTTGCCACGGATAGACACGGATGAAACACGGATTGGATCATCGTTTGAATGAGTCGAAAGCAATACCAAACGATTCCGCGATTTGACCGGCAATACCCATCGACTTGATTTTCGTCTCGATTATCCGTGTTTCATCTGTGTCCATCCGTGGCCAAAAACTCGTCTTAACGCGAGCAGAAGGATTCAAAACACCGGCGAGAACGAATCGCCCCAACGGCATCTCGGCGAATATGGCTTGGGCATACCATGGGTCATTTCCGCGGTGAAGTCAAGCAGCCGAACGGTCCCCAAACGCCCTCTTCACACTCGGTCCGCGTGACGACACCTCTCGGCCACGATATCATGGAGACGCCTTCGGCAACGAGCAAGTCGGCGGCCAAATGGTAAACATCGTTCAGTGATTGATCCATCAGTTTAGAAGCGAGCACAGGCGAATATCGTGGCAGCAAAAGAAAAAGTGGTTCTGGCGTATAGCGGCGGTCTGGATACGTCTGTCATCATCGGGTGGTTGCAGGACGAAGGGTATGAAGTCCACTGTTTGTACGTGGATCTCGGGCAACCCTGCGAAGATCGTCCGGCGATCCTCCAGAAGGCGCTCAACGTCGGAGCCGCCTCCTCAATTGCTGTCGACTGTACCGAAGAGCTGTGCCGCGATTTTGCGTTCCCCGTCCTGCAGTGGCAGGCCAAGTATGAAAACATCTACCTGTTGGGAACATCGATCGCCCGCCCGTTGATCGCCAAGAAGTGCGTTCAGCGGGCCCGCGAAATCGGGGCGACGGGGTTTGCTCACGGGGCCACCGGCAAGGGGAATGACCAATGCCGCTTCCAGCTGGCGGCGGAAGCCCTCGATCCGAACGTGAAAATCATCGCTCCCTGGCGTCTGGAACGCTACCGCAAACTGTTCCCCGGCCGGCAGGAGATGATTGCCTACTGTGCCGCGAAAAACATTCCGGTTAAGGCGAGTTCCACCAAGCCGTACTCGAGCGACGAGAACTGCCTGCATATCAGTTACGAGGCCGGCAAACTGGAAGACCCCGCCGTCGACGGGATTCCGATTATCGATTTCGGCATGACGGTCTCACCGCAGTCGGCCCCCGACAAGGAAGAGTTCGTCAAGATTGGCTTCGAGTCGGGCGTGCCGGTTTCAGTGGATGGCAAGAAACTGTCCGCCTTCGGGATTGTCGATGCCCTCAACAAGATCGGTGGCCGGAATGGTGTCGGGCGCATCGATATCGTCGAGAACCGTTTCGTCGGGATGAAGAGCCGCGGTGTGTACGAAGCGCCGGGCATGACGATTCTCTACGCCGCACACCAGGGTCTCGAGCAACTGACGCTCGACCGCGACCTGACGCATCTGCGCGACCGGATCTCACCGGAAGTCGCCGAGATGGTGTATTACGGCTTCTGGTACTGTGCGAAGATGGACGCCCTGATGGCCTTCCTGAAGGAGACCGAAAAGCCGGTGACTGGTGAAGTTACCGTGGGCCTCTATAAGGGCAATGTCCGGGTCACCAGCCGCGTCAGTCCGAACAGCCTGTACGACGACGCCATCGCCAGCATGGAAGCCGGCGGCAGCTACAACCAGACCGATGCCGAAGGTTTTCTGAGGATCATGGGCCTGCCCGGCCGCGTGCAAGGCGTCAATCGCAAACGCGACTTCTAAGGCACAACCTCGAGTCAACGTTTACCAGAAAACTTCCGCAATCCCCAGGAATCAGGGATTGCGGAAGTTTTGAAGTGGAGCAACCTGCAGCGTAATTCAATCGACAGATCAGCAACCTCGTACAACCTGCCAGCTTTCCAACGCCGCGACCAGGCCCGTCAAGTCGTGCGGGGTGCAAGCGGCATTCACCGTGATCCGCAAACGTGAGGTGCCTTGCGGAACAGTCGGCGGGCGGATCGCTGCGACCAGATAGCCCGCCTCGGTCAGATGGGCCGCGGCATCAAGTGTCCATTGGGGACTCTCCAGAATGACTGGTACGATCGGCCCTAGTCCTGCGGGGACCTCAAATCCGGCATCGCGAAGTCGGCTTCGCAAGTCTTCCGCCAACTGGATCACCCCCTGCCGGCGCCCGGGTTCATACTGCACAATCCCGAGTGCGGCCACCGCTGCCGCGCACACGGGAACCGGCAGCGCGGTCGAGAACATCTGGGTGCGGGCACGATTCCATAACCAGTCGGTCAGCTCCTGGGAACCCACGACAAAACCACCCAGGGCCCCCAGCGCCTTGCTGAGAGTCCCGATTCGCACGGCAATCCGTGATTCAACTCCCGCCAGTTCGGCCGCCCCCCTGCCCTGTGCTCCCAGCAGTCCGAACGCGTGGGCTTCGTCCAGAATGATCGCTGCTCCATGAGCCTCAGCCAGATCACACAGCTCGCCGAGCGGGGCCACGTCCCCCTCCATGCTGAAGACACTGTCGGTCACGATCCACTTGCGCGGGAAGTCAGTCGCCTTCTGCAATTCGGTGGCCAGCCGATCGAGCTCGGTGTGACGATAGATCCGCAGCTTCGCTCCACTCAGGCGACAACCATCGAGCAGGCAGGCATGATTCATCCGATCACAGAAGATTACATCCTCCGTGCCCACCAAGGCAGCGATCGTGCCGAGATTGGCTCCATAGCCGGTCGGAAACAGCACGGCCGATTCCTCTCCGTGAAACCGTGCCAACTCCACTTCGAGTCGCTGATGCCACGGCGTCCGCCCGGAAACGAGAGCACTGGCGGTGACGCCGCTGCCGGCGATATCCACCGCCTCCCGCATCGCCGCAAGGACCCGTGCATCATGAGCCAGATTGAGATAGTCATTCCCGGCAAAATTCTTCAGCTTGCGGCCGTCGCATTCGCACCACCCGTCCGCCAACGGAGTCACGCAACGACGGGATCGCCAGAGTCCGCCGGTCTTCAGCGGTTCAATGGCGTCGGGTAACCAATCCAGCGGAGCTGACATGACAGATTTCCAATATGTCGCGGGAGGCCCACGGATGAAATTCTCTAGGTGAGGCTGGCAGCGTCGGCCCCGTACTTACACCTTAATATGCACCCAACCGCCGCGGCTGTAGCGGTAGGATGCCAGGCCGGCTTGGAACGAGTTGTCTGCCACCATCCCCGTCCACGCTCCAATCAGCCCCCCTTGCATCGCGATTCCGCACCAGTAAGCCAGCGGAACTCGGATGCAGAGTGTGCAGCAAATGGTGAAGAGCATAGGAGTGCGGGTGTCTCCCGCTCCTCTCAATGAGAAAATGTAGACGATGGCCATCACCAGCGGAATTTGAAAGAAGGCCAGAAACCGCAAGGCCGGGGCACCGATCTCACGGACTTGGGCATCCTGACTCATCACGGTGTAGACCAGGTCGGCACCAAAATAATAGAACAGACTCGCGAGAATCGTCAGGCTGCCGCACTGCAGGACGGCCAGGTGTCCGATGCGACGGGCTTGAGAAATGTTGCCGCTCCCCAGCGACTGGCCGATCAGTGTGGCCGAGGCGGTCCCCCAGGCCACTGCCGGCAAGTACGTCAGGGCCTCAACCTCCAGGCCGATATAGTGCGCAGCGAACATGGCTTCTCCGAGGTCTCCGTCGGCCAGATGAGCCACGACTGACAAGAACGTGAAGTGTCCGACCCACTTGCACGCACTGTCGACGACAGCCGGAATCCCGATTCGCAGAATGCGGGCAACCGACTCCCACTGAAACCACAATTCCTTGAGATGCAGCTGGAGTCCGCTGCGACCACGGATCAACATGGTCAACATCAACAGTCCGCCGATGACCCGCGACAGGACAGTCCCCCAGACAATGCCGCTCACCCCCCACGGCTCGGAGAGCCCCCAGCCAAACACCAGGCACGAGGAGATCATCACATTGAGGACGTTCACAACCAGCATGATCAGCAGCGACGAACGCATATCGCCCACTCCGCGTAACGCGGCACCGCCCACCAGCGTTAAACTGCTGAAGGGATGGCTTAACGCATCCAGTCGCAGATATTCGACCGAGATCCCATGTGCGTCACCCGTCTGATTTTGAAAGGTCGCCAGCGCGGGGGCGCCGTTCCAGATCAGCCCGAGGGCCAACAGCCCCGTGATCACGGCCAGCGGCACCGCCTGATTGAACAAGTGGTTGCCCCCAGCGCGATCTTCTGCTCCCCACGCCCGGGAAACGAGCGCCGTCGCCCCCGTGCCGACCAGCGAGAAGAGCAACGTGGCAGCCCAGCCGACATAGGCCGCGACGCCGACCGCAGCCGTCGCCTGCTTGCTGATTTGCCCCGCCAGGAACGTATCGAATTGCCCGACCCCCAGGATCAGCAGTTGCTCACCCAGGACGGGCATTGCCAGCCAAAAAAGTTGCCGGCCGAGTCGGCTGGAGCGGGGATTCGAAGAACTGACATCCGACATGAGCATTCTCGCGAGTTGATCTGCCGCTGGTCCGCATGCCGCGCAGGCTCTCGCCGTTCGGATGACTGTCGTATGATAGACTCAGGTGCCGCCCAATCAGGCGCCGCAAACTGAAATCGAGGACAGGCCACATGCCCACCATATTCGTGCCGCCATTGATGCGTAACTTAACAAACGGAATCGAACGGGTCGAGGTTCAAGGTGCGACCGTGCGCCTGGCCCTCGCGGCCCTCGAAGAGCAATACCCCGGAGTGACGGCTCGGTTATGCCAGGATCACGAATTGCGGCCCGGGATCGCGATCGGCATCGACGGCCAGCTGTGCACGCTCGGTCTCAGACAAAAAGTCCAACCCAACAGTGAGATCCATTTTCTGCCGGCGATTGGCGGAGGGTAAGAGGCCGGGGCAGTATGCATGCGCTGCCGGGGCGAGAAACTTCTCGGTTAACCGTAACATCCGTAACCTTCGAGTGCAGTTTTCGCAATCGCTTCGATCCGAAATCCCCGCATTCAATTCAGCTGTTGAATCGCTGCCGACACCATTTCCAACCATCCCGTTGAACGAATCACCGTCGCTTGTGATAGACTTGCGTGCAATTCGCCGGATTGTGAACATTCAGCAATCCGCCATTCAACTTCTGGCGTTATCAACTCGCTGACGCAGAGGAAACTCCGCATGCAGACTGGCTACAGGCAATTCCGAACACTTTGCGCGGTCGGGTACATGCTCGTCAGCCTGCCGGCCGGCAGCGCCCAGGAAGCCAACCTGCCGCCCCCGAAGTACCTGGGACCGACCCGTTGCGCGGATTGCCATAATACCCCCAATCCGCTCCGATTCCGCGATTTTGTACTGCAGACCGAGTCGGCTCGATTCATCGCTGAAGACAAACATGTTCAGGCCTATGAACTGCTGAAGGGAGAATTGGGCCAGGCCATGACGAAGCGGCTGGGCATCGCCGACATCAGCCAGGCGCGCCAGTGCCTGAGCTGCCATGCCGGATGGCAGCCGCACGAAACAGAGAAGCCCCCGCACTTCGAATTCGGCGTCACCTGCGAATCATGCCACGGGCCAAGTTCCAATTGGGATACGCCTCACAGTGAACCCGCCTGGCGCCTCAAACCGCCGGCCGACAAGCTTAAGCTGGGGTTGGTCAACGTCCGCGATCCTGTGGCCCGCGCTGAACAATGCTTCTCGTGCCATATCGGTAACGCAGACCAGGGCAAGGTCATCACTCACGAAATGTACGCGGCCGGGCATCCCCCACTGCCGAGCATCGAGATTGAATCGTTTGTCGATCAGATGCCAGCACACTGGCGATACCTTCCCGAGAAAGGACCGTTCGAATCCCGTGCGGAATATGTGAAGCTCAACTATCCGGAGCACCCGCATGATCCCGGGCTGGATCTGCCCCGGACGCGATCGGCAGTGGTCGGCGGGCTGGTGGCCCTGCGTGAGTCTCTGGAACTGTTTGCCAGCCAGGCCAAGCCTGACAACCCACAGTGGCCGGAGCTCGCCTTGTTCGATTGCCAGGCCTGCCATCATGACCTGCGTTCCCCGAGTTGGCGGCAGCAACGAGATGTCCAGTTTGCTCCGGGGCGGCCAACCCTGCCCGAGTGGCCGTTCGCACTGGTGAATGTCAGCCTGCGTCAAATCGCCGGGGACAACGACGCAGAATTCGCAAAATTAAAGACGGAATTCGCAACTCAGCGACAGCAATTGTACGCAGCCGTTCAGAAGCAGCCGTTCGGTGATAAACAGGCCGCAACGCGAGCCACCGAGTTTGCCAGATGGCTCGAACCGCATATCGTCACGCTGTCAACCAGCCGGTTCGACAAAGCTGCGGTGAATCGATCCATCCTGGAACTGTCCACGCTGGGCGTCAAAGAGTTCCCGGACTTCCATTCCGCCCGTCAACGCGCCTGGGCTCTGGGAATCATTCAGCGTGAACGTGACATTCCCTACCCCACATGGCCGACCGAAGAACCTAAGACGACTGCGGCAGCACGGCGCGCGGCAGAAGCGGCCAACATCACACTGTTCGAAAAGTGGCGGGATGAACAATTTGCCCCGCAGCGACAGACGTGGGCCGCACGCTGGGAGGTGAAACAGCCACCATTCGACTTGCCGCTCATATTGCCGTCTGGTCAAAAGAAGATTATTGGTGATGAATTACCTCGATCGTTGAGGGCCATTTCGAACTACGACTCGGCCATTTTCCGACAACTTCTGGATGAGCTAAAAATGCCGTAAGCGAACGAGTAACACATTCTTGGTGAGCCGGCGCCGTGAGCCAAATAGCACCCGTTCCGACTCGTTTCCGACCAACTTCTTTCGAAATTCATCGGCATTCCGCGCCGGTTTTCGCTATGCTCATGCTAGACGCTGACCCTGATTCACGGGTCGAACTTCTACCTTCACCAGTCAATCAATTTCTTGAGGATCGTCTCATGCACCGATTGTGCGGGTCATTTCTATTTATCGCGTTAAGTTTGTGCTGCAGCTACACCCCACAAGCCTGGGCCGGTCCGTTTGAGGGGCAAGTGCACCTCGCCCCGGAATCCACCAACTTGATGGTTCTCATCAACGTTCAGTCGCTGCACAACACGCCGCTGGCCAAAACGGAAGACTGGCATCAAAAAATGAAGGATGCATTCCTGGCCGGCAACGCCCTGGTCCCTCCCACCGCAAATCGACTGGCCATGTTTGCCGAAGTCGATCCGCTGGATACCCTGCGTCCCATCTGGGATCTGAGCATCATCGATTTGTACAAGGCACCGGATGTCCTGGGATTCGCCAAGCAAGAGCAGACATCCATCGAACATCTGGACGGCCATCGGCTCGTCCAGACCCACACGGGAGCACTCGTGCTGGAAGTCAAGACGCAACGGATTATGGCCTCGTCACTGGCGACACGGCAGATGTATTCACGTTGTCTGAAAGGAGCGGGTGTGAATGCCCCGGTCCGGTTGTCCCCCTATCTCAAGAAAGCTGCGGATGAGCTGACGGAAGACGCCCAAATCGTGATTGGATTGGACCTGGAGAACGTCTTTACGCGACAAGTGGCGCAGGACGTCATGGGAAAAGAGGCGTCGCCCCTCGTGGTGGAATGCTTGACCTCCCTGAAGGGTTTGACATGTGCGGTGCTCGTCGACAAGGTTCGCAAGGTGACGATTCGACTCGATTTCGGCCAGAATGTGGAAGCCCTGGGCAAGAGCCCGCGGGTCACTCTCCAGCCTGTCCTGGATGCCTTGGGCTTCTCCGACGAGAAACTGGAAATCATCCGACCGACGGGCCACACCGAAACGCATGCCGTCATCATCAAGGGCGAGCTGTTACCCAACCGCCTGCTCGAGTTGTTCCGCAAATTCGAAGCCACGGGCACGAACCATGACTACGGTTCCACACCCCCGCCTCCCGAAGCCGCGGATCCCAAGCAGTTGACGATTATTGCCTCGCAAAAGTATCTGGCCTCCATTCAATCTCTGCTGGCGGAACTGAAGGCCACCATGCGTCGCGACACGATTGCCGAGTTGAGCGAGCGCTACGCCGGCAAGATCGATGCGATGCCGATGCTGAACGTCGATCCCGATCTGCTGACCTTCTCGGCAAATGTTTCGGGGTCGTTGCGCTATCAAGGTCAGGTCAAACGCGAAGCCGGTCTGCGAACAGGTGTGCGAGCCTCGATCCCCACCTACACCGAACGGACCGTCGGTGGCGGCGGTTACGGGCGAGCCTATAACGGCTACGGCAATGCCTACTACGGACGCTACGGCACTTATACGTCGTATCAACGAGAAATCCCCGACACCCTCAGTATTGGCTTGCAGGAACAGGCCCCCGCAACGCAAATCCGAATTTCGGAATGGAAGCAGATCGAAGACAACATGGTGAAGTTACGCCGGACATTGACCGAGCGCTACATGGTGAATTTTTAGACCACTGTGAGTACCGCGGAAGGGCCAAAGATAGTCGTTGATCGCTCCGCGATCATTACGCGAGCGCAGGAACAAGTTTGATTAAAAACAACGCTTATCCGCAGCTCCGAGTCGCTACTGCGACTGCGTAATGATCGCGGAGCGATCAACGACTATCTTTGCCGTGGTACCTTTTTTCACCCGCCCAAGGCCCGCCGCAATTCGTGGAATTCCTCTCCGAGCTTGCGGAAGTCCTCGCGCAGGGCTGCCAGCGACGCGGTCAACGACGCATTCTCGGCCCGCAAATCCTGGCACGTTGATTCCAACTCCGAAACACGGTTCGACAACCCCGGATCCACGACCGCAGCGGGACTGGCCCCCGCATACGATGAACGGCTCGGGGCCGAGGGTGCGTCGCTCTCGGTCGAAGCCCGGGCCCGCATCGGCTGCTTCTCATTGGCCGGATAGAGGTTGTGATCGACCTCCACACCGCGTCGATCCAACGGCCCGTCAGATCGCACCAGACCGGCAGCCGCCAAGCCTTCCAGCTCCGTCCGCAATTGCTCCAGCGTCTCGATGGGAGCCATGCGACTGGCTCGAGTCCGCAGTTCACCGACCGCCTGCTGACCGCGCAGGAGCAATTCCGTCAAAATCGCCAGTTGCGGTTCGGTGACGGTAAAACGTTTCCGCATATAATGCCGATACCGGGGCGTGCGGCCGGATTCGGTATAAACCATCGCAATCAGCCCCAGCTCACGCAGCTCTTCCAGCACAGTCTCGACACGATCTTCGTCGTAATTCGCGACCGGATCGCGGTTGCTCTTCTGATTGCAGCCGGTGGTCACCGACTTCAGGGTCAAGGGATAGACTTCCGGCGTCGTAATCCCCTTCTCGACCAGTACTCCCAGGACGCGCCGCTGTGCACGAGTCAACTCGGTAATCGGCGGCAACGAGGAATCTTCGGCATCTGACATGAATCGCTAATCCTCTGGCATTCACTCGCAAACAGAATTCAGGCAAGACCTGAGTGAGTCTTATCAATACGTGCGAAACTCGGCAACCCAAATCT
>CAZQUW010000225.1:0-10446 GCA_964596215.1 uncultured Planctomicrobium sp.
GAAGCCGGTTTGCCGGTGACCGTCTTTGGAGCCAAAGAGACCACGCACAACAAGGTCAACGCAGACCTGGGACTGCCGGACGACCCGGCGACTAAAGCGCTGTTTGAGTTTCTCGGCGCGGCGCTGAAAAAGTAACGCGCATCGTAACGAGGAAGAAAACGTAACCTCCGTCTGGTTTGATTCCCCCGGCTTCCGCGTGGAAGCCCCCGCTCGCAGCACTTCCAAATTCGAAAGACTGACCATGGCCAAGACCATCCTGGGAATCGGAGCCCACTTCGATGACTGCGTATTTGGCATTCCGGGAATCCTGCTGAAGGCGCTGCGGAAGAATTACCGAGTGGTCATCCTGTCGTTGATTGGCGACTACAGCAATTGGAAACCGGGTGCCGGACGCGGTCGCGAGATCGTCGAACAGACCGTCCAGATCTCGAAGGAATATGGCGTCGAGATGCTCTTCCTGGACTTTGCCGGCATGCGGTTTACCGTGACCGAAGACACCAAACGGAAGGTCGCCGAAGCCATCGCCCTCATCGAGCCAGACATCGCGTTTCAACTCTGGCCGCACGACAATCACCCCGACCACGAAGTTGCCTCCCAACTGTGCAAAGTCGGGTTGCGGCACGGTGATCGAGTCCTCCCGGCGGGGACGAAGACCAAATCCCCTTCGCGCATTTACTGGTATGACAACGGCCCCGGCCACACGCTGGGGTTTGAACCAAACACGTTCGTTGATGTCAGCGACGAATGGCCCCGCGCCATCGAATGGCTCGGCCGGCTGATGGCGGTCCAGGCCAACAAACCGTTTGACCCCAAGCAGCTGGACGGGGCCCAACAGACGAAGGAAGCCCTGTCCCGCTATCGAGGCCTCGCCTGCGGAGTGAAGTACGCCGAGGCACTGCGTTCCACAACAGCCTACCCACAGGAAATCTTCTAACAGACAGGCGGGTGCGGTAATCTGGGCCCAGGTTCGCCTACCGCGTTCAAAGGCAGAGCAAACACGCGGCAGAAACACCAGTGCGGAAGTAGAGTCCAGGTGTGACTGGCAGACGTTACTAACGTAGCGAGCAGTCTGGTGCCAACCTCTGGTTCTTCCGTGGACTTCGATGCACAGAGACGGTGGGTAGTGCTCTGGCAAACGAAACAAATGGGGTGCCACTGGCTCTGCCAGTGCTTTTTTCGAGTCCAATGACACCCAGCACTGGCAGAGCCAGTGGCACCCAATCCCAAAAATAAACGTCGACCAAGCACTCGCGCCGTGCCGCTCACCAGTCCCGCCACAAAGTGGAACTTCGAATCCTCCGTCAGAAGCAGGCTCAACTACTTCGCATTCGCCGACGCTCTGGCTCGCAGTGCAGGGTTCTCGATCCGATAGAGATGCGTCTTGGAACGCAGAATGAGCGACTCACCGGCGACGGCAGGAGATGCGTTGAAGCCGCCATCGAGCTTATTTTCGGCGACGATCTCGAGTTCCCGGGCGGCCTTGAAGACGGGGATTTCTCCTGTTTGCGAGAAACAATAAATCAGCCCGTTGGCCAGCAGCGGGGAAGCCCAGTACTCGCCGGGCAGCCGCTTCGACCACAGGACCTTACCAGTCAGGGCATCCATGCATGAAGCCACGCCGCCGTCGTTCATCATGAAAATCAGGTCGCCCACCAGGATTTGCGAAGGGCGCTTGGGGATCGCTTTGCTCGACTTCCAGACGATGTTCTCAGAAATATCACCCGTGCCCGTCGGGCGCACGGCGACCAGCGGATTCGGTCCGTCGGCAGAGCTGATGTAGACCAGCCCGTTGCCGAACAATGGCCGCCCCGCGGCATTCATGCCGCCGTGCCGCACCATCCACAGCGGATCGCCCGTCTTGGGGTTGTAGGCAATCGTTGCTGCAGCGAACGGGCTGATCAGCATTTCACGCCCCTCCACCTTGATCAGCAGGGGAGTTGAATACGCCTTCTTCGCATCGCCGTCGGTCGTCCCGAAGTCGATGTTGCGATCCTTCCTCCAGACGGTCTCACCCGTGTGCTTATTCAAGGCCACAATATACTGCAGATCGTAGCCATCCATCGTGAGATAGAGCAGGTCCCCATAAACGGCGACTGACGAGCCCGGTCCCCGAAAATGGTTGCAGGGCAGGTCGCGCCGTTCCCAGATCTTCTTGCCCGTCTTCGTATCGAGACAGGCCGTGCCGTAGGCGCCAAAATGGATATAGACGCGGCCCTCTTCGATATAGGGCGTGGGCGACCCATAACTGTTGGTGGCATGGGTGAACTGCGGAGCGTCGACTTCGAACAGCACCAGATCGTGCACCACTTTGCCGGTGTCCAGATCGACACACACTGCGGACAGCTTGAGGGGCTGGTCCAGCTTGGTCTGCCCCTCGGCCAGATTGTGTACTTCCGGGCTGTTGGTCACCCAGATCTGCTGGCCCCAGACCACGGGGGAGGACCAGGCACGCCCGGGAAGTGGCGTCTTCCAGACAATCTCGGGAGATCCTTCGCCAAACGTTACGGGCAGCTTCGTGGCTGTTGATGTCCCATCACCCCGGGGACCGCGAAACTGGTTCCAGTTTTCATCGGCAGCCAGGGCGAACGAGCACATTCCCCACAACATCAACGTACTGATCATCAATCGCACCGGAGTACCTCATTCGCTGAAACAACAGATCGGAGCACCAACCCATAACGGCCCGCTTATTCTACACGGTCATTCCCGGCGGAGCCATCGGACGCCGGAAGCTTTCGAAATGACCTCTTCCGGCGGGAACACCGCTCGAAGCCTGGCAAACAATGCACGCGAATCCCGGCCCCCACGCCTACGGCAGCGTTCCGGCGGCGAGCAGTCCGCGGAGATAGTCCCCGTAGTCATTCTTGATTGTCGCCGCAATCGCGGCCAGTTGTTCGGCGGTGATGAATCTCTGCTGCAGAGCAATCTCTTCCAGACAGGCAATCTTCAGACCCTGGCGTTGCTCGATCGTTTCGATGAAGTTCGCGGCCTGGATCAATGATTCGGGGGTGCCGGTATCGAGCCAGGCCATGCCGCGACCGAAGACCTGGACCCGCAGCTTCCCCTGTTCCAGATAGGCCCGGTTCACATCGGTGATTTCCAGTTCATTGCGCGGAGAAGGTTTCAAGCTGGCGGCAATGTCGACCACCTGATTGTCGTAGAAATAGAGACCCGTGACGGCCAGGTTTGATTTCGGCTGCAGCGGCTTCTCTTCGATATTGAGTGCCAGGCCTTGCTCGTTGATCTGCACCACGCCGTAGCGCCGCGGATCCTTCACCGTATAGGCAAACACCGTCGCCCCTGAAGTCTGCATGGCAGCGGCCTGCAGCAGGCCGGTAAAGCCCTGCCCGTAAAAGATGTTGTCCCCGAGGATCAGCGCGACGCTGTCACTACCCACGAATTCGCGGCCGATGATAAAGGCCTGAGCCAGCCCTTCGGGCTTCGGTTGAATTGCGTAGGTGATGGAAATACCCAGGCGGCGGCCATTCCCCAGCAGGCGTTCGAAGCCACCAATGTCTTCCGGGGTCGAAATCAGCAGGATATCGCGAATACCCGATAACATCAGCACTGACAGCGGGTAATACACCATCGGCTTGTCGTAAATCGGCAGCAGTTGCTTGCTGACGGCATTCGTCATCGGATACAGCCGCGAACCGCTGCCTCCGGCCAGAATAATCCCCTTGTGAATGTTTGGGCGATCTGGACGCGACGGTGTTGCCATCGAAAGAGACCTGCAGTAAAGGAACCGGACGGACTATCAATACGATCTTATCGGCTAGATGAGTTACAGTTATCCACGGGGTTGCTGGACGCAGAACGTTCCGGCCACCACTCCGCTGAACACGATGATCAGCACGCAGATGAACGTGCCGACGCCGTAAACGGCTTGCACACTTTCATCGGGCCGGTTCCGCGAGTGAAAGATGCGGGTCGCAATGGTGCAGCAGACCCAGTTCCAATGCAGGACAATATGCTCGATCGCCAGCAATCCACAGACGCACAATGCGGTCGACTGAATGTCGTGCCACTGGTCGAACGTCCGGCCCCACAAGACCCAGCCATCAGCCTTGGTCGGGGCGGGAAACACAATATAAATCAGGGCCGAGACCCAGGCAATAAACACCACGTTCACCAGCAGCAGCGCGTCCAGCCAGAAGTTCAGCATGACGCGCGACTTGGTTTTTCTCGCGGCCTGAGGACGGTCAGCAGGTTCAGACTGCAAGTCAACCGCGGACGGGCCATCGGCCTGCGGATTTTCGGTAGCAACTGGAAGGGGCACGTTTCGACCTCAACAAAGGTTCTGCCGATCCTGACTCCGGCACCAGCCGAGCAGGACGGCAAAATTCCACACCGCACTATCGTCGAGTATGGCGTAAGAATCGAAATCGGCAAGAGCACGATCGGCCTGTTCAGCATTGAGGACAGCATTCCTCCCGGCCAGCCAGTCCGGCAGACGCTCCCCGGGACGATGGATCGATCGAATTCCCGAATGCTACAATGCAGACGCGGCCCTCAACTGGCAACATCACTTTGTTGTACCCAAATTTAGAAAGCAGAACTTCAACGATGATCAACCTGATGCATGGCGGTCTTTCGCATCGAGCACTGTTCCTGACCGCGGTGGCAATCATCTGCAGTCTGTCAGCCGGAACGGTCGCCCGGGCCCAGTCGGACGCGGTGGCGGCGAAAACTGACGGTTCGTTACGAGTGGGCGTCGCCGAAGTCGACATCACCCCGCCGGTCGGCTTTCCGATGGCGGGCTACTATCACGAACGGCTTGCAGAAGGGTCGATTGATCCGCTGAAAGCCAAGGCCATGGTCTTTCGCGACAGCCAGGCGGAAGCCGCGTTTGTCGTGTGCGATCTGATTGGTATCGCCACCGACCTGTCGCGTGCAATTCGGCAGCGAGCGTCAGAGAAAACGGGTATCCCCGCAGCCCACATCCTGATTTCGGCGACCCATTCTCACACCGCACCCGACTACATGAAGGAACTCTACCTGAAGCTGGGCGGTGAAAAACAGGAGCCCCTGCGAGCGGAATACATCGACAAATTGATCAACGGTCCAGTCGAGGCCATCGTGCAGGCCCAGGCCAAAGCCAAGCCCGCGGCCCTGGCCAGCGGCACAGCGATCCAGCAGACTCCGGTGTCGTTCAACCGCCGATTTGTGATGCGTGATGGCAGCGTGCGCACCTGGATGAATCTGGCCAATCCCGAGGTCGTGCGTGCCGCGGGGCCGATTGACCCCCAGATCAGCCTGCTGACCATTCGGGATGAAGCGGGCCAGGCCACCGGAGTCCTCAGTAACTTTGCACTCCACCTGGATACGGTCGGCGGGATAAAGTGGAGTGCCGATTATCCATTCTTCATTGAGCAAACCCTCCGCAAGGCCAATGGTCCGGGCGTCGTCTCGATCTTCGGAACCGGTTGCTGCGGCGATATCAATCACTCCGATCCAACTCGCCGCGAACGCAATAAGGCCGATTTCATCGGCAATGCGATTGGCGGATCGATCCAGGACCAGTTCAGCAAGCTCCAGCCACTCGCCAACCCCCGGCTCGTGGTCAAGTCGCAGGTTGTCAAATTGCCCCTGCAGGATGCGTCGCAAGCTGAGGTGCTGCAGTCGATCCAGATTCTGATGGCCGCCCAGCGCAAGGACAAAGTTGATTTCCTCGAACATGTCATCGCCTACAAGAAGCTCATGCTCGACCAGTTCCTGCACGCGCAACCATTTGCCAAGACAGCTCAGCACATCACCTGGGGCCTCAGTCGCTCGCTCGCAGGGGTGGGGAATGAATTACCGGTCGATGTCACGGTGATCAGCCTGGGGCGTGACGTCGCGGTCGTCTTTCTACCCGGTGAAGTGTTTGTGGAGCTGGGGCTGGCCATCAAGCAGGCTTCGCCGTTTCGCACGACATTTGTCATCGAACTTTCCAACTGCGTCGAATCCATCTACATTCCGAACCGTCCCGCCTATGCGGGGGGCAGCTACGAAGTTACCAACTCGACAACACAGCCAGGCTCAGGTGAAATCCTGGTCGAGACCGCCGTCAGTCTGCTGCGGCAAGCCGCGACCGCTCAATCGGCTGCCGAAGCGAAATGAGGAGAAGTCGGATTAGAGTGTGTTTGCCCGACCCGAATCTCCATTACGGATCTGTGGTAGATTTACCGAGCACTCAGTTTACAAATGCTTATGCAGTGCGCAAGGCATACGATCCAACGCAATCTGCCGTGACAAGGCGAATGGTTAGTTCTTTCGCGAAGCGATCCGACGCAGTTCGCGCCGGTCGTCGTCATTCATGTTGAACAGAGCAATTGTCCCGCGGCCGAACGGAGTTAGACCGATGATCAAATCGCCCTTCGCCGCGAAATGTTCAGCCCAACGCTGAGTGCGAGGATTAAACAGTGGGACGAGTCGACCATCCACGTGAGTGGCGAGATTCGGCCCTTTGTGGAAATTGCACCAATGGCACGCGAGACAGAGATTGGACTCGTCATCTGTCCCCCTATACTGCTTGGCCACGACGTGTTCGATATGAAAAGTGACGAGTGGCAATTCATCCTGATGGAATCCGCAATATTCACAGCGGTTTCCTGCGCGGAGTCGAACCAGACGGCGTAGCGCAGCATCTATCGCCATTTATTTGCTCGGAGTGGCGGCGGAGATCACCGCACGAGCCTTAGCTTGGAGCAAACCAATGAAATTGATCGCCCGGACGTACGTTTCATAATCCGCCTGCTCGGCATCGGTGAGCGTTCCCTCGGTGGATTTCTCCGCGAGTTCATCCAACGTCTGTTGAACTCGCGGTGACGCTCTTAGCCCAGCGATGCGACGTGCCACCTCCGGCGTCAAGCATTGGCTGACGGGATCAAAAAGCTCATCGAGAACGGCGGATGACGTATTCATACCATTATTTTACCACCGTACTCTGTCTAAGGGAATCAGTTTTCCTCCAAGAATTGATGTCCTGACAACCGGGTCGTGAAGAGACGTCCTCCCGCGGGTTAAGGCGGTTCGGTAAGAGCGCCGCCCCCGCTGGATGGTCGAGATTGCAGTGCAACCTCGGCCTCCCGCGATTCCCAACGCCTCTCAGACCACGGCGATTTGCCGGGTGGCAGAATTGCTGTCGTGACCGCTGACATTGGTAATCTGCATCTGCACGGTCCTTGTCGGCTGCGGCAATCGGCTGTTCCTGGTCGCGAAACTGATCCGGCCGCGATTGTGTTCAATCCACTTGAATGGCAGCCTCGCTGCGGCTACAAGCGGAGGGAGACGACGATTTGGCGACACGGTACTGAACCAAATGCCGCCCACACCGCGCAGGTCTATTCTCATGAGCCATTCTGATTCTCCACTCCCCTTTAAGCCGAAGAAGTCGGTCGCCCTGTCCGGTGTGATCGCGGGCAATACCGCGCTGTGTTCTGTCGGACGCAGCGGCAATGATCTGCATTATCGCGGATACGACATCCTGGATCTGGCCCCGCAGTGTGAGTTCGAGGAGGTCGCGCACCTGCTGGTGCACGGCCACCTGCCAACCGCCACGGAGCTTGCCGCCTACAAAACGCGACTGGCAGCCCGACGCGACTTGCCCGCACAGGTACGGTTGGTACTGGAAGCGCTCCCCGCCACGGCGCATCCCATGGATGTCCTGCGTACCGGCGTTTCGGCGTTGGGCTGCGTGCAGCCCGAAGATGCCCGACGTGACGCGGCCACCGCCCGGGAAGTCACCGACACGCTCCTTGCATCGCTGACCTCGATGCTGTTGTACTGGCACCATTTCTCCCGGCATGGACGGCGGATCGAAGTCCAGACCGATGATGACTGCATCGGAGCCCATTTCCTGCACCTGCTGCATGGCACACGGCCGCGTGACAGCTGGGTCCGCGCGATGCACACGTCGCTCAATCTGTACGCCGAACATGAATTCAACGCGTCCACCTTCACCTGCCGCGTCGTGGCCGGCACGGGGGCGGATATCTATTCCGCCATCACCGGCGGCATTGGCGCCCTGAGTGGACCGAAGCACGGCGGCGCCAACGAGGTCGCCTTTGAAATCCAGCAACGCTATGCGACACCCGACGCTGCCGAGCAGGACATCGTCCGCCGCATCGCCGCGAAAGAGATCGTCATTGGCTTTGGACATCCGGTCTATACCGTCTCCGATCCGCGCAACGAGGTCATCAAGGGGGTGGCTCGCACGCTGTCCGAGGAAGCTGGTGATCTGCGGATGTTCGACATTGCCGAGCGGATCGAAAGCGTGATGTGGCGAGAGAAAAAGATGTTCCCGAACCTCGACTGGTTCAGCGCCGTTTCCTACCATTTGCTGGGCGTGCCGCTGTTGATGTTTACGCCGCTGTTCGTCATTGCCCGGACTTCGGGATGGGGTGCCCATATCATCGAACAACGGCTCGACAACAAGATCATCCGCCCCAGTGCCAACTATACCGGGCCCGAAAATCGGCCCTTCGTACCGATCACACAACGCTAATCTGAGACCGCTTCCATGAGCGCCAATGTAGATACGAACAACCGTCCGCCCCCTGATGACGTGCTGGTGACGATCGCCGACTACGTCTGCCAGCAGCAGATCAACTCGGAGGAAGCCTACAACACCGCCCGCTATTGCCTGATGGATACGCTCGGCTGCGGTTTGCTGGCGCTGCGCTTCCCCGAATGCACTAAACACCTGGGTCCGCTCGTGCCCGGCACCACCGTGCGCCACGGGGCGCGCGTTCCCGGGACCTCCCACGAACTCGACCCCGTCAAAGCGGCCTGGGATATCGGTGCCATGATCCGCTGGCTCGATTACAACGACACCTGGCTGGCGGCCGAATGGGGGCACCCGTCCGACAACCTGGGGGGCATCCTCGCCGTCGCCGATTATCTCAGCCGCTGCCGTCTCGCCGAAGGTAAAGCTCCGCTCACGATGCGCGACGTACTGACCGCGATGATCAAGGCTCATGAGATTCAGGGAATCCTCGCCCTCGAGAACAGTTTTAACCGCGTGGGGCTGGATCATGTGATCCTCGTCAAAGTGGCCTCCACCGCCGTCGTGACACATCTGCTGGGTGGCAGCCGGGAGCAGGTGATCGATGCACTCTCCCAGGCGTTTGTCGACGGGCAGGCCCTGCGTACGTACCGACATGCCCCGAATGCGGGGTCACGCAAATCGTGGGCAGCAGGCGACGCCACGTCACGCGCCGTCCGTCTGGCAATGATCACGCTGGCCGGAGAGATGGGCATTCCCGGAGTCCTCACTGCCCCCCAGTGGGGTTTCTATGATGTATTGTTCAGTAAAACGAATAAGGACCAGCAGCTGAAACCCGAGGCCCAGCGTCGCTTCAGCCTGCCTCGCGAATATGGCAGCTATGTGATGGAGAATGTCCTCTTCAAAATCTCATTCCCGGCCGAATTTCATTCGCAGACCGCCTGTGAAGCGGCCGTGCGCCTCCACCCGCAAGTCAAGGACCGCCTGGATCAGATCAGCAAGATCGTCATCCACACCCATGAGTCGGCCATCCGTATCATTTCCAAATCGGGCGCGCTGGCGAATCCCGCTGACCGCGATCATTGCCTGCAATACATGGTGGCAGTGCCCCTCGCCTTTGGTGATCTCGTGGCCGAGCACTACGAAGATCGTTTTCACTCGGATCATCCCGTTATTGACCAGTTGCGTGAGAAGATCGAAGTCTACGAGGACCAGCGTTACAGTCGTGAGTACCTCGAAGCCGACAAACGTTCGATCGCCAACGCCCTGCAGATCTTCTTTAAGGATGGCAGCAGCACCGAGAAAGTCGAAGTCGAGTATCCTATCGGCCATCGCCGCCGGCGCGCGGAGGGGATGCCAGTACTCGAACGTAAGTTTCTCAGCAATCTTCGCACGCGATTTCCAGAACATCGCAGCCAGCAGATCATGGCACTCTGCCAGGATGCCGCGACTCTGGACCAGACAGCAGTCAGCGAATTCATGGACTTATTCATGATCAACTAATCTTGTGCCCCCTAATTTTCCACGGCTGGAGGGAGCAGCACCGCCGGCTGCTGACGGCTGAGAGGCCCTGGGAGTAGTCTATCCGGGCTCACGTGGCTGTCCATCACGCTGAAATAGGAATCTCTCCTGCAAGACAGGGAATAACTCGCGCAGCCTTAATGTGAAATTGAACCCAGAATTTGCTGCAGCTTGGCGAAGTCTGCCGGTTTGACCAGATGGTGATCAAAGCCCGCTTCCTTCGATGCCACCCGGTCAGTCTCTTGACCATAACCCGTCAGCGCGATCAACGTCATCGCGTTCAACGCCGGTTCCTGCCGAAGTCGCCTGGCAACTTCAAAGCCATTCAAGCCCGGCAGGCTAATATCCAACAATGCCACTTCCGGCAGATACTCGAGCGCAACAGTAATACCGGACGGGCCATCGTGGGCAGTTCGGACGTCGTGCCCCAGAGCTCT
>CAZQUW010000226.1:0-10330 GCA_964596215.1 uncultured Planctomicrobium sp.
CTAATTCCGGAGATGCACTCGCGTCTGTGGCGAGCTGGCGATCGGCACACGTGCCGCATCTTCGGTTAGCGGCGTTGGCCGGGCGTCAGGCGAATGTTGTCGATGCTCAGGCTGCCTAGGCCCCCGTTGAGTCCCACGTGCATGATGGCCTCGCGGGCGCCAGGCGGAACTTGCAGCTCCTTCGTGACCTCCTGCCAGTCGAACGTTCCTTGCCAGGGACCCAGATGGACCAGGCCGATCGGCTTGCGATCTGTGTCGAAGAAGTTGATGACCAGGGCGGATTGCTCATCGGCGTTGTCGCCTTGGCGCAATTGTTTCCCCTTCACCGACACCGACACATTGATCGAGGCGATCTTTCTCCCATCGACCGCCATGGCTTGCAGGCACTGTGAGAAACGTCCAGGTTCGGCGTTTTCGAATGTCACGAAATACTTGCCTTCAGGAGCCTCACCCTCCATCAACGTTAACTGACGCTGATAGTGCCAGCTTTCCGGAGTCGCAGTTTCCGGCAGGATCGTCTCGAAACCGCCATTGCGAATGCGGGGATTCAGCGGATCTGGTTTCACCTTCCGCATGTCCTCCGACTGTCCAGTCATCGGGACGAATAGCGTTGGCAGCAGTTTCGTCTGGACCAGTTTGCCTTCTTGTTTTTCAAACAGATAGAATACCTGCTGGTAACGTTCGCCCAGGGGGACGATCATCTTGCCCCCCTCTTTGAGTTGATCGATCAACGGCTGCGGCACTTTTTCCGGTGAGCAAGTGACGATGATCTTGTCGAAGGGGGCCTCCTCGGGCCACCCCTTGTAGCCATCGCCAATGCGAGTCTGAATGTTGGTGTATTCCAACTCCTTCAGTCGTTCAGCGGCGACCTTGCCCAGCGGTTCGACGATCTCGATTGAAAAGACGTGTTTGACGATTTGTCCCAGGATGGCGGCCTGGTAACCGCTGCCGGTGCCAATCTCCAGGACCTTGTCATCCGGATTGGGGTCAATCACCTGAGTCATGTATGAGACGACAAACGGGGGCGATATTGTTTGCTTGTGGCCGATGGGTAAAGCTTGGTCAACGTAGGCCCGGGAGCGGAATTGAGCGGTGACAAACATGTGTCGTGGCACCGTCCGGACGGCCTTCAGTACCGCCTCGTTGGTGATGCCTTCCGGCGCGATGTACTTGTCGACCATCGCGTTCCGTTCCATGGCGTATTTCTCCTCTTGCCGTTTGTCGAGCACTCGCTTGGCCTGCGCCTCAGAGGGAACTGGCCAGTAGACAATCCCGATTCCCATCGTCAGGACAACACCGAGCATTACAGCCGTCTGATTGAGACGTGTCTCCATCTGGAAGCCCCTCAAGAGTTTGTCGCAAAGCGGGCGGCAATTGCCCGCAGATGGGAATTTTACGCGAGAAATTAAACGGGCGGAATAAGAGTCTGTAGCCCGCTAAATGACGGGCAACGCGCACGCTCGATTGGTCCAGGAATTCGGCTAAGTGCCGTTCAGTCCTTACTCGGGCTGAGGTTCATGCAGTTCCAGGGAGTCGCTGGCGGCATCGGGAGTGGGCAAATAAGCCGCATGATGTACTGCAGGGACAGAGAAGAATGGATCATTTGAAGGTGCCGGTCCGCGGTTCAGCTTTTGAAGGTTCTGCGGCTGGAGCGCCTCGGGGAACATCGAGCAACCACTCACGGTCAGGGCGACGACGGCCAAACCCCAAGTCAGGCTGTGACGCAAAATGTGTCTGTCCATGGAAATACACTCACGGGTGAAAGGAATGCACCAGTACACCAGAACGGGGTAGTAGGAAGGGATGTCGATTTGCTGCAGACGAGCAGTATGTGGATGTGGGTGGGGCTGCTGCCTGGGGCAGAAGCTGGGCTGCAGTGGGATGGATGGGTGTGGGGAGGCGGGACTCTATCCTGAGATGACTTCAGCGGCAAGACCGATTTTGCAAACCCACAAGTCAACAAGTCAATGTGTTACAAGAATGCCTGGACCACGACGGCTCCGCGTTTGCGTGGCGTTTGCCAGCTAAGCGAAAGTCGAGGTTTTTACAACGCTGAGCCACTGAGAATACAAAGGCGGACTCAGGTGCTGCTTATTTATGGCTTGGCTGCAGCGTCGGGTTGCTTCTCAAAGATGATGACGTGCTGTCGCGGCAGCGTGCCGATGGTTTCTTTCCACTTCAGCTGGAACTCGGGCTGGTTGATTTCTTTTTTGACTTGGGCCTGGGTCATCTTGTGTACCAGCTTGATGGGGACTTCGGGATCTTCCTTGCGATATTCAACGAAGACGACCCGTCCACCCGGCTTCAGAGACTTGGCGATTTCAGACATCATCTCGTACGGAAATGCGAATTCATGATACACATCAACCATGATCGCGAGGTCGATTGACGCCGGTTCGAGCTGCGGGGTCTTCTCTGTACCGAGGCGACCCTCAACATTTTTGATTCCCAGTTCGGTCAACTTTTTGTCCAGCAAATCGAGCATTTCCTGCTGGACATCGACCGCCAGGATCTTGCCTGCTTCGCCAACCTGTTTGGCCATCATCACGCTAAGAATGCCGCTTCCGGCACCGATGTCGGCAATCGTCTGGCCAGGTTGAAGCTTGAGTGCCTCCACGAGCTTGGTGGGGGCTTCTTCTTGCTCACGCTCAGGCCGTTCCAGCCAAATCGCCCCTTGAAATCCCATGACATGCGCGATTTCGCGGCCCATGTAAAACTTGCCAATACCGTTCGGATCGTGCTGTCGGCGGAATTCGTATTGGGGCTTGCGCGGTGAGGCTGGTTCTTTTTTTGCAGGTGGGGTTTTTGTTGCTGGTTTTGCGTCATCATCCGCCAGACTTGCGGAATGGAACCCCGCGGCCAGTAATCCCGCACAGACTGACCAGCAAATCAATGAGCGATGGAAAGTCATGGCGGGCTACCTTAATTTTAATCGTGAATCGGAAGGCTCTTATGGCGAGCGTCCGGCTGACACCGGATGGTTGTCAGCGAATTGATAGACTGGCCAAGGTTGTGCTCGAAATATGACGCTATAAATTTCGTCCGCAAGATGACCGACATGAGTGGTAACGCAGACCGTCCAACCACCATCCGGCTTACTCCGGATGCTCGCCTAGGATGATGCCTTGCCGGTCAGTCGATTGCGGCCGTGCTTCTCCATCAGGATGCCCCATTCTTCAGCTGACATTTCGACCGCTTCTTCGGGGATCAAGACGGGGATCTCCTGTTTAATTTCGTACTTCAGCCGACAACCGGGATCAGAACTAACCAGCCAGTCGCCATCATGAACAAGCGGGGCTTTGGATTTGGGGCAGCGAATTAATTCCAACAAACCGGGCAGGTTCATGGTCTTTTGATTTCTGAAACTGTGTTTGATCATCCATGACGAATCCGGCGGCTTTCGCCGCCCGGACCGTCCATAACGTGCCGGTGAGAGAATCTAAAACCCGCGTGCTTTGCGGATGTGTTCGAACGTCCGCAATTCATAGTCGATGCCGACATAGTCGAGGATCGAACACAAGCTGCGACAGGCGACGCCCAGGCCGTCTGGACCGCTGAATCCACCGAACTGTCCGCCACCCTTCAAGTGTGGCTCAAGTTCCAGGAAGACGCCAGGAGCTCCGATCTTCTGCATGCTGGCGTTCAACTCAGGAAGATGTTGACGCAAGTCGCGCAGAATGCGTTCGTGGCCCGAATCGCCCAGGCTCGCCGGGACGAAGTTACGCAAACGCTCTTCTTCCACGACTCCGGTCCAGGGCAGGCTGGGATCGACCTGGTAGTCCTTAATGTGCAACCAGCCCAAGTACGGCCGCATCGCCTCGTATTCTTCGAAACATTGAACGACGTTCAGGTTTTGCGAGCTCAGGTTGCCGCCGTCGAAAATCAGGACCATGTGCGGGCTATTGACCTGTTTGGCAATCTCGCCCAGCAATCGTCCGTTCTGCCCGATCAAATTGGCTTCGACTTCCAGGCCGTAAACCACTCCGGCTGCAGCACATCGTTCGGCGATCCGAGCGATCTGATCGATGGCCTGCGGCAGGTATTTTGCAGGGTCATCTCCACGCGGATGGTAGAACGAGAATCCGCGGATCAGCTTCGTCTCGAGGAACGTCGCGCGGTCGATTGCAGTCTGCACATCCTTTGTGAGGTACTCTGCGAAGGGGACGAACCGGTTGTGGGTGCCGTCATCTTGATCGATCAGTTTTACCTTGCCGATGGGTGAACCAATGCTGGCAACATGAATGCCGTACGCGGCGTGCAGTTCCTTCAGTGATTTCAACTCGGCTTCGGTCAGCGTCATGATGTGCTTGGTCTCGCCAGACCCGGACACATCGATGAAACGCGGGCTGTAATACTGCAGCCCCATGGCCGCTAGAGCCGTGAGTTGCTCAACCGCTGTCTTCTTAAAGCCAACTTCATCCGCAAATGCACTCAGGATGATGGAATGGGGTGAAGTCATCGACAAATCTCTCGCTGGGTGGGAGAACGGGCGGAATGGGGATGGCAGCCATGTCCGGCCCGGTTGCATCAGCCGCTGTGCCATCAAATCCAACTGGCTGCTGATTATCAGGATACGGCGAACGCAGCACAGTGAAACCAGCATTTACTTTACAGGCGAAGGATCTGCCCGCCAAGTGTTTCGCCGGTTTCGAAGTGAATATTGGCTGGCTGGAATTTCGGGGAGCCCGCTCCGCAGGGGTTGAGTTATCCGGGAAAACACTTGCGAGTTCCATCAACGCGCGTTAACGTGACGATAGAATAAAAGTGGAAACAGATAAAGAAGTTGTATCGAATCGACTGCCTGCCAGGCGGATCGATTTCGGCCTGCCAGATGTCGCTGCCCTGTTGCCTTCCCAAAACGAGATCAGCCCTGCTTGACTTCAAGTCATCATCTCAGGTAGCTGCTGTTCCCGAGCTTACGGATGTTTTAAGGTTTGGAGACCTCACTCCATGCAAGTCCGAGTTCCGAATTTCAGTTACCTGGTTCGTTTTGTTCTGCCGGCATGCGTTTTCGCCTGGGGAATCGCTTCTTCCAACAGTTTCGCCGGTGAGTTGTTACCGCCGGATAAGTCGATCGAAGAAGTCATCGACCATTACATTCAGTCCCGGCTGGCGACAGAGAAGGTTACCGCTGCTCCACAGGCGACAGATTCTAATCTGATTCGCCGATTGACTCTGGACCTGGCTGGCCGCATTCCAACTGTCACTGAGGCCCAGGCGTATGTCGCCGCGACCGAACCTGATAAGCGGGCGCGTGCGATTGAGCGTTTGTTGGCGAGCCCCGATTTTGCTTATCAGCAGCGCAATGAACTCGACACGATGCTGATGTCGAAAACCAATGATGGGGCCTGGCGCGAATATCTGTTGAAGGCCTGCCAGGAGAATCGGCCCTGGGATCAGCTGTTTCGTGAGATGATGCTGACGAGTGATGCCGATGAGGGCAAAAAAGCGGCATTGATGTTTCTCAAGTCGCGGGCTCGCGACTTGGACGAGCTGACCAATGATACCTGCAAGATTTTCTTCGGCGTCAGCATTAACTGTGCGAAGTGCCACGATCATCCGCTGGTTCTGGACTGGCACCAGGACCACTACTTCGGGTTCTACTCGTTCTTCCAGCGGACCTACATGAATAAACGTAATCAGCTCGCGGAACGCACCGAAGGGCTGGTGAAGTTCAAGACGACCGAAGGTGAGGAAAAGCCGGCGAAATTTATGTTCCTGACGGGCAGCGTGGTTGATGAACCTCCCCCCCCGATGTTGACTGACGATGAAAAGAAAGCGCTGGAGAAAGCTCGCAAGGAAGACGACGACAAGAAGGAAGGTCCCCCACCCCCCATTCCCGCTTTCAGCCCCCGGGCGCGACTGGTCGAACTGGCTCTGAAGGCTGAGGAAAATCGGTTCTTCAGCCGCTCGATCGTGAATCGCGTCTGGGCGCGGCTGATGGGCCGTGGACTGGTAATGCCGCTCGACCAGATGCATTCAGAGAATCCCGCCAGCCATCCGGAGCTGCTGGATTGGCTGACGCGAGATCTGGTCACCCACGGCTATGATTTAAAACGCCTGATGCGCGGAATTGTGCTCAGCCAGGCTTACTCGCGTTCATCGAGCTGGACCGGTACCGAAAGCCAGCCGCACGACCAGTTATTTGCAGTGGGGCTGACCCGCACGTTGACGCCGCGGCAGTACTCGCTGGCCCTGCTCTTCGCCAGCCGGAACTCCAAAAGTTTTCCCGAAGATGTACTTTCGGCTGACTGGGCCAATCGCCGCAAGGATTTCGAAAACCACTCGCAACACCTGGCCAATCAACTGGAAGTCCCCACCGATAACTTCCAGGTTGGCGTCAGTGAAGCGCTGTTTTTTGCGAACAATCAACACGTGCAGAATGATCTGTTGAACGAAGGTGGCGATCGACTGGCCGGTGTCTTGAAGACAATTCCTGAACGCAACGAACAGCTGAAACTGGCCTTCTGGACGGTCTATACTCGTGATCCCGATCCCGAAGAGGCCGCCGCCATTTCACAGTTCCTGGATGCTCGCGCGGACCGCTTGAATGTGGCCTGGCAGCAGGTGATCTGGTCGATGCTTACGAGTTCGGAGTTGCGATTTAATCACTGAAAATTGGCAAGTCTGTTGCGGGAATCATAATGCTCCTGCCAGGCTGCTGAGTTAAGAGACCCACATACTGTTTTGAGATGTCGTTTAAGGGATAAGCCATGACATTTTCGCGTCAGACACAAAGTGGTTTGATTGTGCCGAATCTGGGCCGCCGGGCATTTCTGGGAGCCGCGGCTGCCGGAGCCGGTGTCTTTGCGGCGGACATGTCCGGACTGGATATCCTGAAACACAAGCTGTTGGCAGAAGAATTGAAACGGCAGGAAAAGCACGTGATTCTCCTCTGGCTGGCAGGTGGTGCCAGTCAATTTGAGACTTGGGATCCCAAGCCCGGCCGCCCGACGGGTGGTCCGTTTCGGGCCATTGACACTAACGTTTCCGGAATCCGGATTTCTGAATTGATGCCGAAGCTGGCTCAGCGGATGCAGCACACCGGTATCGTGCGATCACTCAATACAAAAAATGCCGATCATGGCGGCGGAACGACATTGATGGAAACGGGACGTCCGCCTGAAGGTGGTCTGGATTACCCCGATCTCGGTTCCATTCTGGCCCATGAGCTCGGCCGGGCTGACAGCCAGGTGCCGGACTATGTGTCGCTCTACACCTCGACTGAGGGCCGTCACAAAGGGGGCGCCGGATTTTTGGGATCGCGCTATGCTCCGATGTTTCTCGATAAGGATGTGATGCCCGAGAACATCAAGCGTCTGGACGTGGTTTCAGAACTTGATCACCGCGAACGGGACGACCTGCGAAATCTGTTGAGCCAGAGATTCGCCCGGACCCGCCATAACAATTCGGTTGGCAGCCACAATTCCGCGTATCAACGCGTTCGCGGACTGATGGCCAGCGAAAAGCTGTTTGATGTTTCTCAAGAGCCGCAGAGTGTTCGCGATAAATATGGCCCCACTCAATTTGCCGAGCAATGCATCGTTGCGCGGCGGTTGGTAGAGGCCGGGACTCCATTCGTCAAAGTGGCCCGTGCCTGGTGGGATAGTCATGGTCAAAACTTCGAGACCCACCTGGAACTGGTGGCTGAACTCGATCATGTGATGTCGACCTTGATTGACGATCTGCAAGAACGCGGACTTCTCGAAAAGACGTTGATCATTACGATGGGGGAATTTGGCCGAACTCCGCAAATTAACCCCAGTCTCGGCCGCGATCACTTTGCGTCTGCCTGGAGTGCCTCGCTGACCGGTTGTGGCATCAAGGGGGGAACAGTCTACGGCAAGACTGATGATGATGGGCATAAGGTCGTTGAGGGTGAAGTGGGGGCACCGGAGTTCTATGCGACGATCCTGCAGGCCATCGGCATCGACCACGAGAAGCACTTTACGTATCTGGGTTCGCGACCCATTCCATTGACCGAACCGGGAACGAAGCCGATTACCCAGTTGCTGGCCAATGTCTAATTGAATGGTGGTAGAGATCTTTGCCCGACTGCGGCGCGTCACACGCAGGCGCAGCGGGCAAGATCGGGTATCGAGTATGTTTCGTGAGCAATCGGTGGTTTACACTGGTCAAGGGCGTTATTCTCTAGGTCGAACAGCCAGACTCGCGTCTGGCATCTACCTTGAATTTGGACTCCCCAGGCTGCCGACATGACGAGTTATATTGGACGATTGAATGCCGCGATCCTTCTCAAACGCAACGCGGTCGTAGTCGGGCTCGATCCCCGTTTCGCCGATCTTCCTCAAGAATTGCAGTCGAAATACTCCAACTCGGACGATGCACTCGCCTCGAAGGCCGCCGCTTTCGAAGAATTTTGTAAGCGAATCATCGACGTCGTCGCACCACTGGTTCCGGCCGTGAAGCCTCAGGCGGCATTCTTCGAGGAACTTGGTCCCGCAGGCTGCGTGGCCCTGGCGGCCGTTATTCAGTACGCGCGCCGTGCCGGCTTGATTGTCATCTGTGACGCCAAACGTGGAGATATTGGATCAACGGCGGAAGCCTATGCCCGTGGCTACCTGGCCGGCGAAGATCCCCAAGCGGCTCCCTGGGGGGCGGATGCGCTGACCGTGAATGCCTACCTGGGACGCGATACCCTGCAGCCGTTTATTGACGTCGCCATGCAGCGTGGCGGAGGGCTGTATATTCTGGTGCGGACGAGCAATCCCGGCTCCGGGGTGTTTCAAGATCGCGTTTCAGACGGTCAGACTCTCTATCGCCACGTGGCAGCGGTTGTCGAGCAGATCAATCTGGATACTCGTGGATCCGAGCCTTACGGTTCGTTCGGTGCGGTAGTCGGTGCGACCTATCCTCAAGAAATCGTCGAACTGCGAGCCGCAATGCCGCACACGCAGTTCCTGGTTCCGGGTTACGGCAGCCAGGGAGGAACCGCTCAGGACGTTGCCGCGGCCTTTGACTCACAGGGGCTGGGTGCCGTCATTAACAGCTCACGCGGCATCATTTTCGCTCACAAGCGAGCCCCATATACGCAGCAGTTCGGACCCGCTGAATGGGAAGCGGCAGTCGCTGCGGCCACGCGCGATATGATCGCCGATCTGGGTAACCACGTCACCATGGGGTAGTTCCGGGAATTCGGCCACTCTGGGGATGGAACTTGCGTGGGACGGAGACACCGCAGTTCCATCCCACCTGCCACTTAAATACTTAAATCCCCGCATTCAAGTTCCCCTTGACCGTTTGGGCCTCTCCGTTTATCGTTCCGACACTTACCCAAAGTCTGCTCGTAAATTGTCTCGGCCCGCAGCCTGTGGGTTGACGTTCTGTCAGCTCGAACGGACCGAGATCTCCACACCACTACTACCCTGCCAGTTAATATCCCTCCTGCGGATTGGATCTCAATCTGCCGGTTCAGCGTATCGTTTTATTCCTGACACTGATCAAAACCTGTCGACGTGCGTGGCATCGGCTTGATCCTGTTGGAGCAGCGTGCTGTATGCGTCATTACCTTACACAGCCTTCATTCAGACACGTTGTTCGCGCGAATCTTATGGAACACACCACATCTTCAATCGCGAAAAGACTCATCCATGCATTCGTTTGCTGCCTCGGGCTGATGGCCCTGGGGGGGTGCATGGAATTGAATCTGTTCCGTTTTCAGAATGCGGAGAAAGACCGCGATATCGAAGAGGAAAATAAGGACCGCCGGAAGGAAACGGAATTTGTAGGGAACTATGCCGCCATTTCGGGCAACAATGTGATCGCCATTCACGGTGTAGGATTGGTGACCGGGCTGAACAATACCGGTGAAGATCCGCCGCCGTCGATCTATCGCACGCAACTCGAAGACGACATGAAAAAACGCGGCGTCACCAATTACCGCGAACAGTTGCAGTCGACCTCCACCGCACTCGTTCTGTTGACCGCCTACCTGCCCGCAGACATTCAAAAAGGAAGCTCATTCGACGTTGAAGTCCGTCTGCCCCCTAACACTGAAGCCACCAGTTTGGAAGGGGGCTGGTTGTTGCCTGCTGACATGACCGAACAGGCGAATGTCCAGGGCCAGGGAACGTTGAAGGGCAAGATCTTCGGTAAGGCTGCCGGACCGATTCTGGTGTCGATTGCTAAAGGGGAAAATCAGGAAGGTGTATTGAAACGCGGCCGTATCCTGGGTGGCGGCATCGGCTATAAAGAACGCACGCTGGGTTTGTATCTGCGAAGTGATTTTCGAAGCGTTCGTAATACCAGCCGTATTGCGGACCGCATCGGGAACCGTTTCCACTATTACGATCACGGTCAGAAGAAATCG
>CAZQUW010000227.1:0-1834 GCA_964596215.1 uncultured Planctomicrobium sp.
TTTTGTTGGTCCTGAAGCGGTGGTCGTCTTACGACGATTCGCGGCAGGCGGCGGAATCAGACTCTGGCCGGCTGCAGGATTCAATACTTTGAGTATTTTTCGCAAGGTCGCGTGATACTGACGTTGGTATTTCGCCTTTAAAGGAAGACGGGTTCCGTCAGGTCCGACTTTGTATCTCGGGACTCAGCGGTTAGATTCAGTCAGTATCATTCGCCGCGAGCCACTTTGCCCACTCCCACTATCAAGGTGTTGTATCTTGAATCAACCAGCAGCCAACCATTTCGGATTTTTCAGTTTGAATCTCACGCAGGCGTGTGGCGCCGCGAATGACAACATTTTGAAGCAGGTGGTCGTGTTCGGGCTGGCCTCGGGCGGGATCTGGGCCGACCAGTTGGGAACCGGGGGGCAGGCGATCGGTTCGCTCTGTCTGGCGGTGCCGTTTGTCCTGTTTTCGGGATTCGCGGGGCAGTTCTCGGATCGTTACAGCAAACGCGACGTGAGCGTTGTGGTTAAGCTGTCCGAGATCGCCATTGCGCTGGTCGCCATGTGCGGGCTGTGGCTGGTCAATCTGTGGATCGTGCTGGCCTCGCTGTTTCTGATTGCTGCCCAAAGTGCGTTTTTCGGGCCTGCGAAGTATGGAATCCTGCCGGAGATCGTTGACGCGAAGTATCTCAGCCGCGCGAACGGCACCATCAATATGTTTACGTACCTCGCGGTGATTCTGGGGTGCGCCATCGGCGGGCCGCTGTACGACGCCTACGCGCCAGATCCGGTGAAGTTTCCGGGGGCGCCGCCGCTGGTCTGGCTACCGGGGCTGGTGGTCCTGGTGGTGGGCATCGTGGGGACGGCCGCTTCGTACGGGATTCCGCGTACGACGGCTCAGAATCCCGGGTTGAAGATTCGTCCGCTGCTGTTTCGAACCTACTTCGCCACCTGGCGTGAGATCTCGGGCACGGCGCTGGCCGATGTGATCATTGCCTGGGCGAGCTTCTATTTCATCGTGGGCGGGGTCGCAATGCTGATCCTGCCGGATTATACGACCCTGCTGCAGATCAGCGCGACGCAAACCGCGGGGCTGATGGCAATCCTGGGGGTTTCCATCGGCGTGGGAGATTTCGTGGCTGGACGAGTTTCCGGGCACGCTGTCCGCCCGGGCCTGATTCCCATTGGGGCCGTGGGCACCACGGCGATGTATTTTGTCCTGGGAGTGATTCCCCACAACTACCTGCTGGTGGCGAGCTGCCTGGCGCTGACCGGATTTCTGGCCGGCTTCTTTATGGTTCCCCTGCAGACGATGACGCAGGCCCTGTCGTCCGAAGAGCAGCGCGGACGCGTGCTGGGCTTGTGGACCTGCATGTCGTTCGTGGCCATCATCCTGGGGAATGTGCTCTTTCTGATCCTGCGAAAAGCGGGCCTGCCGTCGCAGCGCGTGTTTCTGGTGTGTGGCGTGCTGGGACTGATCTGCACCGCGATGTATTACCTGAAGTGGCGCGCCGTCTTCGAACAGGCCTTGCGAACTCTGAAAAATGACCCACCCGCGGCGGACCTGGATCTGCTGACCACGGGGGGCCTGGCGGCCTGCGACGCCGCGGAAGGGCTGTGATTCTCATCGTAGAGCAGCCCCCCGAGGCGTTGAATGATCTGTGAAGTATCCGGATGCGGAGGATCGAAGTGGACCGAGGTCCGGTTACGGCACAATTTCCAACGAGGCAATCTTGTCGGCGTCGTGCTCGAAGAAGAATCGGAGGTTGAGCGGGCTGCCGGGAAAATTCCCCGTCAGTCGGCTGGTGACAACTGTTTTGCCCCCCTGCTCTGCGCAGGCAATCGGTTCGTT
>CAZQUW010000227.1:1934-7233 GCA_964596215.1 uncultured Planctomicrobium sp.
CCCGGGCATGACTGTGACAATTTCCAGGGAAGATTTTTTAATTCAGATTCAGGGTCGCGCGGACTTCGTGGTTGTCGAGAACTCGCCGGAGCCAGCCGGCCTGGTCAGCGGGTTCGAGAAATGGATGGTCACGAAAGAGTGCTGCGTGTTGTTGTTCGACGAGATCCTCAATTTCCCGGACCGTGTCCCCGGCCACGTCCCGTATGCGCTGGAAGTGCCGGGGAACGAACAACAGATGGTGAGGATCAACATGTCCGTCTTCGATGAAGCCCCGCGTCTTCTTCGCACAACGACAGGGGTTGCTGGTATTGACCAGGCCACACTGGTTGTTCATGAAGTGGTGCAGGTCGCGGCGGGCACGGGCCAGGCATTGCCGGAAATTGTCGGGGGTCATCTCCAGGACATCGCTGCCGACGGTATCGCTGGCTCCGAGAATTTCCCCGAGCGCGAAGATCAAACGTTGCTTCCGGTCAAGACAGAGCAGCATGCCCATGGTGCAACCGTGCTTGGCTTCCTCGACAAGGAGCGGCAGCTCAACGGGGACCGTTTTCGGATCGGGCAGGTCCAGATTGGGCGTCCGGTTGATGGCGGCCCCATATTCCGCGAATGTTGGCGCCTGGGTTTCTGCGGAACGGCGTCGCATGTTGAGAACGTGGTTGGCCGTAATCCGGTAGAGCCAGGTACGGAACTGGGACTCGCCGTTGAAGGTGCTGAGTCTGGTGATGACCTTGATGAGGACCTCCTGCGTCACTTCCTCGGCGTCGTGAGGCTGGAAGACCATGCGGAGGGCGATGTTGTAGATCCACGCCTGATGCCGCACGATCAGTTCCTCGAGCGCAGCGCGACTGCCAGTGCGGGCCTGCTCCACCAGTTCGATCTCGTCGGTGGGGCTCACGGAGGTCTCGGTGAAGGGGTTGGGCATAAGTTTGATTCCTTTGAGGATGGGTTCTGGATCATAGAACATTCGACAGCTGGAGGTACGCCTGGATTCTTGGACACAGTTTAACGACGAGTGTGACAAGCGGGGACAGTTGAATGATGAACGTTGACTGGAACTCGCTCAATTGCGGAGCGGCCGCAGTTGGGCTTGTTGTCTCGAGAGAGGCGGTCAAGACGTGGTGTCCTGTGCGAGGACTGAATGGCATGCACTTATGCGATTGTGCATCGCTCCAATCCTAAACTCGACGGGACCGGTCAAAGTCGCAATGCTGGCCAGGTATCAGTGCAATTATGACCATTTGGCAGTACCGCCGTTTGCGTTCGCCGGTGGCGCGTGGTAAAGGGATAGGTACGTGGAATCGATGTGCACGTGCTCAATGTCTCGAAGGTGTCCTATGAAGACTTTTGCAGACATGATGGTGCTGGCCTTCGTCGTGTCCAGCGTCTCCAGCGTCGGCATGAGTTTGAGCTGGCAGCAGATTCTGGTTCCGTTGAGGCAATTTCGGCTGCTGACGCTGGCCCTGCTGGTCAACTTTGTGGTCGTGCCGGTCATTGCGGTGGCGCTGGCGAATGGATTATCGCTGGACGAGCCACAGTCGGTGGGCTTAATTCTGCTGGGTGTGGCGGCCGGCGCGCCGTTCGTGCCCAAACTCATTGAAACTGCGCGGGGTGACGTGGCCTTGTCGGTGGCAACGATGGTTTTGCTGATGGTGGGATCGCTGATCTCTCTGCCGTTATCATTGCCGGTCATGCTGCCCGGAGTTGCTGTCAATTCAGCGAAGATCGCGCAATCGCTGTTGTTTACGATGATCTTGCCACTGGGGCTGGGACTGGTCCTCAAGGCAATTCGGCCCGGTTGGGCAGACAGTCTCCGTCCCCCCCTCAACCTGATCAGCCAGGTGACCTTGCTGATTTCCCTGACTCTGATTTGTGTGTCCCAGTTCCGGGGCCTGCAACAGCTATTTGTCACCTGGGCCATTCCGGCGTGCGTGGCTTTGATTGTCGTGTCGTTTGGGGTTGGCTTCGCTGTTGGCGGACCTGCGAGAAGTTCGCGTGTGACCATGGGTTTCGGAACTGCGGGCAGAAACATTCCGGCGGCATTGCTGGTGGGGGCGCAGAATTTTGAAGACCCTCAAGTCGTATTAATGATCGTCCTGTCGGCGTTGGTGTCGGTGGTCGTCTTCGTGCCGGCCGCAATATTTGCAGCCCGCCGAGGCTGTTCGCAGTCGTCATGATCTGTACTTTCAGCCCAGTCTGCGCAGAAGTCATTCTGTCTGTCGGCGTCCGTTGTCGTTCCGGCTGGGCCGTCGCGGAGTGAGTTAATTAAGAAAGGAAACGAACGAATCAGCGGCACGTAGATTGCGGATGTGAATACCGTGCGAGTTCACTTTCACGCACCGGTTCTCATTGAAAGTTTCTTCCATGCCCTCCGATTGTTTGAATGATTCAGCTCAGGATTGCTCTCAGTGCTCGGGATGCCGGGGCGCGGCAGATTTGCGTATGCGCGTCGTTGAGTCACTTCAAGCCAATCCGAATTTTCATGGACAGTTGCGGGGAATTCAGGTCGAATCTGAAGGTGATACGCTGGTCTTGAAGGGGGCTGTTGCGTCCTATTACATGAAGCAGCTCTTGCAAGAGTCGCTGCGGCACGTGGAGGGCATCGCCCGAATCGAGAACCACGTGAAGGTAGTCAAACCCGATGGCTTGCTGTCAATTGATTAGATGTGCGGAATCGAACCTGAGCACAGTGTTGCGTGCGAGATCGCTCACTGCCTCGAGCACATTCAGGAAACATCGCGACGCGAGTGGATTGAATGCAGTTCAAGTTTCCGATTTCCAGGACGGCGGCGGTTCGGCCTGCGGGTTTGATCGGTGAGATTTCACACGCTCGGAGGGAGTGGACCATGAGTCGCGGAACTGTGACACCAATTTTCCTGTATGTCGACCGGACAACTCAGCAGTGGATCGTTCGCGATCGGGATGGAAATCTGTGGATATTGCCAGTGACGGATGATGCCTGGGAGCACCGCCTGCCGTTTCAACCAACCGATGAGACCGAACTCGAACGAGTACCGGGTCATTACAAACACATGCTTGGTCTGCCTCATTAGCGAAACAAGGATTACATCATGACCGCGGAACAAGTACGACTGGAAGAGGCACGAGAAAAGAAGACCCCCTGGAAAAAGTGGGGGCCGTACCTCAGCGAACGCCAGTGGGGAACGGTTCGAGAGGACTACAGCGAAGGGGGCAATGCGTGGGATTACTTCAGTCATGACCAGGCCCGGTCGCGGGCGTACCGCTGGGGCGAAGACGGCCTGGCCGGAATTTCCGATGACCAGCAGCGGCTGTGCTTCGCGGTGGCCCTGTGGAATGGAAAAGACCCGATTCTGAAAGAGCGCCTGTTCGGCCTGACCAACAGTGAGAGTAATCATGGCGAGGACGTGAAGGAGTATTACTTTTATCTCGACAGTACGCCGACTCACTCGTACATGAAGTATCTCTACAAATATCCGCAGGCCGCCTACCCCTACGCAGATCTGGTCAAGACCAGCCATACGCGGGGGCGGAATGAGATGGAGTACGAACTGCTCGACACGGGGGTGTTTAATGAGCATCGATACTTCGACGTTTTCGTCGAATATGCCAAGGAATCACCCGAAGACATGCTGATTCAAATCAGCGTTCACAATCGCGGACCGGAAGCCGCCGAAATCCATCTCCTGCCGACACTCTGGTTCCGCAATCAGTGGTCGTGGAGCGGAAGTTTGGAACGGCCGGTGTTACGGGATGCTTCGACCATCGCCGCACGCCGCGTGGTGGAGGCGGTTGATTCGAAACTCGGAAAGCTGTATCTCAGCGCAGAAGGTGACGCAGAGTTGCTGTTCACAGAGAACGAAACAAATACCCAGCGGATTTTCGGCGTTCCCAATCGCAGTCCGTTCGTCAAAGACAGCTTTGACAATTACATCGTCCATGGACAGGCGGATGCGGTCAACCCTGACAAAACCGGAACGAAGGCTGCGGCACATTACCGATTGACCGTGAATGCCGGTGAGAGTCAAGTTGTTCGACTGCGGTTGAGCCACGTGGCCCCGGCAGTGTCCACGTCCGGCAATGGCCACCCGAGCGGCCCGTTTGGCAGTCAGTTTGATCAGATCCTGCAGACCCGGCGCGCGGAAGCGGATGCCTTCTATGCGACCGTCATTCCGAAGTCACTGAATGCCGACCAGGCAAACGTCATGCGCCAGGCGATGGCCGGGATGATGTGGGGCAAACAGTTCTATCATTACGATGTCGACAAGTGGCTGGAGGAACGGGGCTCAGATCCATTCAAGATCTCCCGCAAAGCGGCGCCTCGTAACGAGCACTGGCATCACATGTACAACGGTGATGTCATTTCCATGCCGGATAAATGGGAATATCCGTGGTACGCGGCCTGGGATCTGGCGTTTCACGTTCTGGCGTTGACACTGGTGGATCCCGATTTCGGCAAGCAGCAACTGAGCCTGATGCTGCGTGAACGGTACATGCACCCGAACGGCCAGATGCCGGCGTATGAGTGGAACTTTGGGGACGTTAATCCGCCGGTGCATGCCTGGTCGGCCATCTTCACGTATCGCCTGACGAAAACGCAAACCGGCGAGGGTGACCGGGAGTGGCTGAAGACCTGTTTTCAGAAGCTGCTCATGAACTTCACCTGGTGGGTCAACCGCAAGGATCGTTCGGGGCGAAATATCTTCGAGGGTGGCTTCCTGGGGCTCGACAACATCGGCGTGTTTGACCGCAGCGCACCGCTGCCAACCGGCGGGTACCTGGAGCAGGCTGACGGGACCGCCTGGATGGCCCTTTTCTGCCAGAATATGCTGGAAATTGCCATCGAATTGTCGATGACCGATGCAGACTACATCGACATGGTAATTAAGTTCGTCGAGCACTTCCTGTGGATCGCATCCGCGATGGGACACATGGGCGGCGATACAGGCATGTGGGATGAGGAAGACGGCTTTTACTATGACGTCCTCCGGTTGCCCAATGGGCAGTCTCAACGGCTGAAAGTCCGGTCAATGGTCGGCCTGCTGCCGCTGTGTGCCGCGACATGCTTCGAGGGTGAAGCGATGAAGAAGTACCCAGAAGTCGGCGAGCGTTACCTCAGGTTCCTGGAGTCGCGTCCGGAACTCCGCACGGGAATTCACGACCCTCTCAAGCCGGGGGTGGCCGGGCGCAGGCTTGCGTCCATTCTGAGCGAAACCAAGCTCCGCCGCGTGCTGGCCAGAATGCTCGATGAGAACGAGTTCCTCAGCGAGTTTGGCATTCGCTCCCTCTCACGGTTTCATGCCGATCACCCGTATGTCTTTAA
>CAZQUW010000227.1:7333-10294 GCA_964596215.1 uncultured Planctomicrobium sp.
TTCCTGCAGTCTCCAGAGGGGCGGCGTCCGGTCTACGGTGGTACCGAGATGTTCCAGAACGATCCGCACTGGAAAGACTGCCTGCAGTTCTTCGAATACTTCCACGGCGATAACGGCGCAGGTCTGGGGGCGAATCACCAGACTGGCTGGACAGGAGTCGTCGCTCGCATGATGCATCTGTTTGCCACGATGAAGCCGGAAGAGATCCTCTCCGCCGGCAAAATGGCCTATTTCGAAGCCACATCGAAACCCGAGGCCGTCACTGTGGGGACTCATTAAATGATCGACCGGGGCCGGCTGATTCCCGTTGCTGTTGCTGGTGGGCACGATGCCACGAGATTACAGGCGGCCGTGTCCCCGCGCGGGTCTGTGTTAACAGGCGTTGATTCCATCCGGCCGTGTTGAATATCAAAGTCCGAGTCTTCTAGCAGCTGGACTTCATACCGATTAGTCCGTCCAATTCCTGGCGAGAAAGAAACATGGGAATCGTCCGTTATCCATTGCTCTATCAGATCAACACGCGTGTCTGGCTGACTGAACTGTCTGCAACACTGGGCCGGCCGGCGACCCTGGATGATATCCCTGACACTGAGCTTGACCGCCTGGCCGAACAGGGGTTCGACTGGATCTGGTTCCTGAGCGTCTGGCAGACCGGCCCGGCCGCGCAGCAAGTCTCGCGCAGCAATCCCGACTGGCGTCGCGAGTTCCAGGAGACGTTGCCTGACTTAAGCGAGGCCGACATTGGTGGATCGGGCTTCGCGATCACCGGCTATACCGTGCACACCAGCCTGGGGGGGGATGCGGCATTGGCACGTTTGCGAGCCAGGCTCCGCCAGCGCGGCCTGAAGCTGATGCTGGACTTTGTCCCCAATCACATGGGACTGGGCCATCCCTGGGTGGAAGACCATCCCGACTACTTCATCCCGGGCACCGAACTCGACCTGGCTCACGCCCCGCAGAACTACACCTGGGTGAAGCGTCACAGTGGCGATCTGCTGCTGGCCTATGGTCGCGATCCCTATTTCTCCGGCTGGCCCGATACCCTGCAGCTGAACTATGCCAACCCGGCCACGCAGGAAGCGATGATCGGCGAACTGATCAAGATTGCCGGTCAGTGTGATGGTGTCCGTTGCGATATGGCCATGCTGGTGTTGCCGGATGTCTTTGAACGCACCTGGGGCCGGCGTGCGCCCCTGTTCTGGCCGACGGCAACGCAACGGGTGCGGGAGAGTGTGCCCGGCTTCCTGTTCATGGCTGAGGTCTATTGGGACATGGAATGGACGCTGCAGCAACAGGGCTTTGACTACGCTTACGATAAACGTCTGTATGATCGACTCCGCGATGGTCATGCGCGGCCGGTCCGCGAGCACTTCCACGCCGAACCGGACTATCAGAACAAGCTGGCCCGGTTCCTCGAAAACCATGACGAACCCCGGGCGGCCGCCACGTTTTCCCGTGAAGTCCATCCGGCGGCCGCGGTGATTTCGTTCTTGTCTCCCGGCCTGCGGTTTTTCCACCAGGGCCAGTTCGAGGGACGGCTGAAGCGGATTTCGCCCCACCTGGTGCGTGGCCCGCAGGAACCGGTCAACGAGTCACTCGCACAGTTCTATCAGCAACTACTGGCGGTCCTTCGTCAGCCAGCTGTGCGGGACGGCCAATGGCAATTGCTGGAATGTGGACCCGGCTGGGAGGGTAACGGATCCCACGACGCATTTATCGCTTTCGGGTGGCAAGGTGCCGACGAGACGCGGTTGATTGTGGCGGTGAATTATTCCGGCACGCAGTCGCAGTGTCACGTGCGACTGCCCTTCACCGGCATCGGTGACGGGCAATGGCGTCTGCAGGATCAGCTCAGCCCCGACGCGTACGATTGGAATGGGGCCGATCTGCAGTCCCGGGGACTGTATCTCGACGAACAACCCTGGAAGGCCCGCGTGTTCTTATTGCAGAAACAGTAAACCCATCAGGCAGGGCCAGCGCGCCCTTTGGGGGTGTGGGCTGCCGCGATAGTTGATTCTCGATAGATCTGTTGCCAGCTGCCCGAGAATCAACGCTTCAGCCTTCAATCGTCCGCATCCCCAGTTCCTGCAGGTATTCAAAGGTTCGATCGTAGTACGGGCCCAGCCGCGTGGGGTCTTCGTCGGCTCCGTGAGGCACCACAATCACCATCCCCTGCCGGGCTCGAGTCAGCAGGACTCGATAGGCGTTCTTGAGGTACTCCTGGCGTTCGCGTTTGAGGATGCGGATCCATTTGTCTCCGATGAAGGAAAAATGGCCCCAGCCGAGAGTTAGAAGAGTGAACGGTGAAATGTGAAGGGTGAAATTCAAGAGTGATTATTTCGGCTGTCTCGTCTTTTTCACTATGGACGTCAATATCGCGACAAGCTGATTTGATTCATCGATCAGCTCGGTTAGTCGATCTTCGGTTAACACATCGGAGGCGATCAACAGACGCAGCCAATAATGGGTTTCTCGAGCCTCTTTACAGGCGATGTAGTACTTTGCGGTGAAGTCCGCCCGACTTTGGCTGGCGTGCCCTTCTTCCACATTGGCTCCTATGGATGTCCCTGACCGTAGCAACTGACGAGCTAGAGTCTGGGAAACTCCTGGACTGATATCGAGAGCTTTACATAGCTTGACGATCCGCACTGCAAACCGAAAAGTTCGATCACGCAAATCATCCATTTAGTCCCCTTCACCTTTCACCCTTCACCCTTCACTCTTCCTAAACGTCCGTAATACCGAATCAATCCATTCCGCAATCCCCGCCTCGCCGGTGTTAATCTCCTGCCCGCCCCCCACCAGGCACACGACCACCGCCCAGTCCGGATGCCGATCCAGGCACGAGATCAAAAACTCCGGCTCAGACTGGTTGAACCCGGCCTTCCCCTTCTTGCGAGACATAAACGAAGCCGTCTGCTCCAGGTTCCAAGCCCGCTGAGCCTCATCAAAGATCGCCAC
>CAZQUW010000228.1:0-5630 GCA_964596215.1 uncultured Planctomicrobium sp.
AGGTGCTGGCTCAGTTGGCGTTGTGGGATACCAACAACAAGTTTGAACTCGGCGTTCACATGCTGCCGAAGAAGCTCGATGAAGAAGTGGCTCGTCTGCACCTGGCTAAGCTGGGTGTCAAGTTGACCACCCTGACAGCCAAGCAAGCCGAATACATTGGCGTGCCGGTCGAAGGCCCCTACAAGCCTGAGCACTATCGGTACTAGTCAGTTAAGTTTCATAACAGTTCAGTCCAGCCTGCCCTCTTTACGGGGGCAGGCTTTTTTCACGGGTTATAAACAGGCACGTTCAACGTCAACTCGAAATATTCAGTGACTGTGACCAGGTATCGGGACGATCTTTACTGTAAGTCAGCGTAGTCCTACGGCATCATTTTCGAGGCGAGGCATCGCGTAACGGTTTCGTTGCGGCGGCCACGACATCATCTGGCCATCGGGATCTGGGTAAATCAAATGCAGTGCGGTTCGCCTGGTCGACCGCTGTGGTCCAATCTGGCGATGTTCGTTCTTTCCACACGTCTGACAGCTTTTTCAGCAGCAGTTGATTGATCTCATCGATTTGCGGACGTACGTCTTTCTCGAGGTCGGGCGGGTTGGCAAACGGCGGTTGCTGCTGACTCTTCCATTCCTCAAATGCTCTTTCCTGGATCAGCTTCGCGGCCGTGATCTGCGCCTGGAAGAACTCGGACACAAACGCCGCTGGCAGATCGAGGCCCTCCCCTTCCGCGGCCAGCCTGGTGAGCAGTGCCTGCTCCCGTTTCTCATCGGTGATTGGCAGCTTGCGGTTCCATTTGGCCTGCGCAACTCCTGGCATCAGATCCAGTCGCCGGGCAATCAGCGCGGAAACTGCAGTCAGGCGTGCTGCCACGGTGGTCCCGCTACCGGGTACCTCAAGGGTCGTTTTCGCGGCTGGTGGCGCCGGCTGCGCTGGTGGCGAACACCCGTTGAATCCCACGCTCGTCACGACCACCATGAGCGCGAGGGTGCCGGCGGGATGATAGGCTCTTGGGATACGCACTGGAGAACCTTGCTGTGAAACCGATGAAGAAAACGGTCTCAGGAGACGCTGCTCCTGTCACGCGGGGTTGGGAGCCACCTTCCGGCTATGGAGTACGCTCATTCTGGCAGGCAAGGACCGCCGCGATCGCGCCACACAGCAATCCCGCGGAGTTGATGGCCATCGAAGCCAGATGATATCCGCGAAAACTCGCCGGCGGAGCAACTTGCTCCACCCATTGCAGGCGAGTCATCTCGGCCAGCGGGCTGTAGATCCAGATCCAGTCAGCGGCGGCAATGCCAATGGCCAGGGTCACCCACAGCAGCTGCCACGACCAGCGTCGCGTGTAAGACAGGCAGGTGGTGATCCAGCCTGTCGACAGCAGGCTGAAACCAAACGCGTAATAACCCGGAAACAGCAGGCCCGCCAGCAAGGCCTTGCTCTGGGAATCGAGAAAGGGTGATCGAATGGGGCGGATCGCTACGGCCACGAAGAAAATCGCAGCACCCAGCCAGCACGTCAGACTCAGCCGTGCTATCACCTTGGACCAACGTTGCATCATATGTCGCCGAGTAACTTTCTAAGGCCCCATATTCCGACGTCGATGGTTCGTCGTACTGAAACAAGAAAGGGCGATTACCAGCCTTGCAGTCTGGCTTGTCGGACTCCTCATTGCAACGCTGCACTGAATTCTCGCGAACGATCCAGTCCGCATGGCCTGGAAGCAGCGAAACAGCCCGCCCTTCATCACGAAGGTCGGGCTGTGTCGAGTATCAGTTTTGAGTTTGATCGCCGCCTGATGGCGACCTGCTCACACTACGATCCGGGGACAACCGGGATGAAGGTGTCCTGGGCGGAAGCGCGCTTGCCTGGCGGCGGCAGCAGCGAGGCATCGCCGATTCCACCATCCTGCATCGCCCGGAAGACGTCAGCGAACAGGGCATAAGACTTCGAATCCAGGGCTTCGAAGAAGTACGCGCTCTGGCCAAACAACTCCAGCAGTCCGGGTTCGATGGCCACGCCGGTTGTGGTCGTCACACCATTCGCCGTGGTCCTGCTCTGGGTGGAGCCATCTGACTGAGCCAACGCCATGATGATCATCTGGTATTGGTTCAAATCAGTGGGATGGAAGAATGAATTCGGGGTCCCGGGCGGGGTCGAGTTCGAGCGTTGTTCTTCGTTCAGGAAAGCCCCGCCGATGTAGACTGTTTCGGGCGTGGTCGTCGTCACACCGTTCGCTGTCGTGGATGTGTACTTGACTGCGTAGGCGTCCAGGCGGTCCTTGAAAAAGGCCAGTTCTTCTTCAGGAGTCAACGGTGCGGTCGTCGTCGAAATCTCGTTGTCATCGTCCCAACGCAAGGGGTTGTTGGGATCGGTGGCGATCTGGGTTGCATGCTTGGGTGAGAACGATGTCGAATTGCCCCACTGCACCAGGCCGCGTTCCAGTGCCGCGTCCAGCGTGATCTGGGGATTATTCACGGACGGGTCCCCGAGCATGGCGTAGTTCGGGAACGGTTGGCCGGTAAGCGGGTTCAAGAACGGCTTGCCCGTTGCCGGATCAATGTCCGGCTGGCCCGTGACTGGATCGATATAGGGGCGTTTCGTCACGGGGTTGATGTAGGGATTACCCTTGGGGTCATTGAAGCTGTAGACGTATCCCTTCTGGGCGACGTAGGGCGTGCCGAACAGGGGATCGCCGACGGTGGCCACATTGTGCCGGTACGTTTCAAATACGGTGTCAATCGGAGTCGTGGAACTCCCCGTCGTGGGAACCGTGGGCTGAGCCCCCAGGGCATAAGTAATTGACGACTGCAGGGCACTTTGAATTCCCATGTAAACCGACAGCACGCGGTCAAAATGCGCGGTGTTATAGACGGTTTCATACTCCTGGTTGCCGAACCGGTCAACGCTTCCCGTGGGGCGTCGCAAGGTGCGGTTGTATTGTCCCGCAAACTGACTGTTGGGATTGTAAAAATCACCGAATGCCGCGTTGTACCCGGCATTCTGGCCCGACAGGATATTGTCGCGATAGGCTTGCAGATAGATGATTGCGGCCTGCACCTGCTGCAGAGCCACCCGGTGAGCCCGGATGATATTCAACGCGTCAGTCGAGTAAGAGCCACCGATCGGGTTAATGCCCGCACCGAAGCTGATCTGAGGCAGAGCGAGATTGAGCGTCGGCTCGATGAACGCGACTTCAGCCTTCGCGACGGGACTCGATGAAGCCCCGAATAGCGCGGCGGCCACGAGCAATGCACGTCCTAACTGCTTCATAACTTCCCCTAAAACTACGCTGGAGATTGATGAGTGCGCCATCCAGGCCGAATGTCGTTCCCAATCATGCCAGGCCAACTGAAACGGATCAAATTGAGTGGCCACCGCCGACTGAAATGCCGGAGTTGCTCACAATGGAATTCAAATTTTCTGAGACAGTGAGAAATCACGAACTGCAGCAGATACTCGATGACAAGCCAGTAAAGTTCTCCTGGAATCGCACACCAGATCACAATCGACCAGCGCACATAGTGCTGTATAACTCCATCGTCTTGCCGAGCTCATCAAAACTACCGCAGGGTACCACCGGTTGTCAAAGTGAAATTACAGTTCCAACCGGAATAGGACGAACTTTCGGGCTCAACGGTTCCCTGAGACGGACTGTCAAACAATTCCAGACTTCTCTATTGTGCGCCATCCGCGCGCTCACGCTCGGCAAAAATCTCGTAACTGCACTATTTCTCCACGCGTATTGTCGGCCCAATCGTTAATCTCGCCACGATGGATTCCGGGTGTTGGGAATGACGTCGTCCTGCCGGGTCTCGCAATTTGTCTTCGAAATCCTGTGCCGCCTGTTCCGCGGAATCGGACGGCTGCCTGACTCCATACTTGTCACCACTGTTGAGGTGTCGTAAGGTGTGGCCGGAAATCACTTCTCGTTTGTCTGATAAACTCCGCTAAGGAAGTGCTCATGCAGGTCAATCTTCAGAATCAAGTCGCCGTTATCACGGGTGGTGCCCAGGGGATCGGTCGGGCGATCGTCGAGCAGTTTCTGGCGAACGGCGCCGCCGTCGCGATCGTTGATATCCAGGAAAAAGTCGCCCAGCAGACGGTCATTGACCTGGGTGGGCCCAGCGACAAATTGTTTGCTTACGGTGGCGATGTCTCCGACGCGCCGGGCATGAAACGGCTGGCGGAGGATGTTGCGACACGCTTTGGAAAAATCACGATTCTGGTGAACAACGCCGGCATCAATACGGTCAAAGACCGCCGGCCGGTCCATGAATACGCCATCGAAGACTGGCAACGAATCCTGCAGGTCGACCTGACGGGGGTTTTCGCCACCAGCCAGGCGGTTGTGCCCCATATCTTGCGTGCCGGTGGCGGTCGCATTGTGAATATCTCGTCGATCGCCGGTCTGGTCCCCCTGCGATTGCAAAGCGCATTCGTCGCGGCCAAGGCGGGGGTCATTAATCTGACCAAGTCGATGGCCCTGGAGCTGGCGCCGCAAAATATTCTGGTAAATGGAGTTGCGCCGGGATCGACTTTGACGGCCGGCACGCGGGCGCTCTTTTATGGAGCGGACGGATCGTACTCGCAGAATGCCGCCAGTTTGATTTCCCATATTCCAGTCGGACGACCGGGGGAACCAGCAGAAGTCGCCGCGGCCGTCCTGTTTCTGGTGGCGCCCGAGGCCAGCTACATCAATGGCTGTATTATTACGGTCGATGGTGGCTGGACCGCCGGATATCACCGCGAATGGTAGCGCGGTACCGGACGGACGGGCCAGGAGACCCGTCCCACGAATTCGCCGGACATCACTTTCGTCGGGTGGTCGTTCGCTGGAATCAGGTTCGCCAATCTGATACGGTTTGAGAACGATTGATTCTGGGGGAGGCGATTGCTTTTGATCTACCGACCTCCACTCGACTGACCTCGGGCTCAATGGATGCAACGGATCAGACATCTCTTGTCCCCCTGCCCCTGCTGCAAAGTTTGAACTGATATGCGAAGCGTATTTGAGTCGCTGTTTGAGCTGTTTTTCGCCCTGGTGGATCTCGTCGGCAGCGTCGGTTCGTTGGCGCTGGTGTGGGCCCCGCTGGTCGCGTGGCTGGTATTCTGGCTGCTGGCGGTCAACTGGTCGAAACTGCGTGTTCAGATCACCCAGGAGGGGGGCTGGATCTCCCTGTTGCTGATTGCCTTCGTCTGGATCCTGGTGTGGGGCGTAGTCTGGCCGCCGGCCAGCGGCAGCTATCACTTGTTTGGATTGACGATCAGTAACTTCGTCGGCAAAACGGTCTACGTGACAGGTCTCTACTGCCTGATGTTCCTCGCCGGTGCCGCTCAACTGTCGGGCTGCTGTGCCAGCTGCTGCCAGTTCGCCGACGATGTTCCAGAACCCGACGATCATCACGGCCACGGTGGCCATGGGCACGACGATCACGCCGGCCATGCCATCGCCGTTGTAGACCACGGCCATGGCGGGCACCACTAGAGTTTTTCTAGAGTATTTTCAAAGTTAACTATGAGGTAGAGCTGGTCACCTGACGAGCGGCCCTGGGTGCCGACTCTGTGCTCCCTTGCAGTCTGTAGCCTGACTCTCTGAGTCGGGAGTTTTTCTACGTCGAATGACCCGACTC
>CAZQUW010000228.1:5730-8877 GCA_964596215.1 uncultured Planctomicrobium sp.
AACTGGACGGCCGAGGGCGGCCATCCTACGGGTGTCGTGCGTCTGCGAGGGGAAGTCCCTGAAGTATCGCGAGACTGGTAGGCGCGAGAGGACAATCCGCGGCAGGCCGCTCGATAAGGACATGCGTCGAGTGTCATGGCCTATGCGAGTGCCCGAGCGTGACAAATCTCCCTGTCGCCGGTGGCGGAAAGAGAGATTTATCGTTTAATCGGCGGCACCGATTACGGCTGAATGGTGGCCACTTCTGAGAGCTTACTGCGGGCCCACTTGCTTTCGCCACATTGCAGGAAAGTCTCAAACTCGGCGGCCGGGACCAATCCCTGGCTGCGAGATAAGAAGACCTTGCCATCCGGTGTGACGACGGCATAGCTGGGCAGCGAGGCGTCCTTGTACCAGTCCTGCTGCAAGCGGACGTTTTCATCCAGCAGCTTCTCGGCCGCCTTGGCGTCTGAAACGCCATCGGCCGGAATCTGATCGACGTACAACTGCACGCGTACCAGGTTCTTCATGTATTGTTGAATGGAAGAACTCGCGATTGTCTTTTCCATCTGCCGGCAGTTGATGCAGTTTACCCCGGTGAATTCCACGAACAGCGGCTGCTGCAGCCGCATAGCCTTCGCCTTGGCTCGTTCAAAGTCGAGCAGGTAGGTTTGCTTGTCATGCGAGCCAATCAGGTAGGGGCCGTCATCACCGCTGCCCCCTTCCAGGCGTGGCGGAGCAAATGCCATGATCTGTTTCCCGAGGATGCCGCCGGGAGCTTCATGCCCGAAGATCCCCACCGCCAGGTAGCCGGCCAACCCGAAGCAGGCGATCGCCAGCACCATCGGCAGGACCCCGATGTAGTCTTCTCGCGTGTCGTGCGGCAATGTGATTTTGCCGATCAAGTACAGCCCGGCGACGATGGAAATTGCCATCCACGCGGACATCACCAGATGATAATCAAACACCGTCGGCATGCCGTTGAAACTGATATCGGCCACGCTGAGGAACTTGAACATGAAGGCCATTTCCACCAGCCCCATGACGACCTTGACGCGGTTCATCCAGCCACCACTCTTGGGCAGTTTCTGGAGATAGCTGGGGAACAGCGCCAGCAGGAAGAACGGCAAGGCGAATGCCGTGGAGAATGAGACCAGCCCCCCCAGGGGCCACCAGAAGTCTCCGTTCGCCGCCCAGACCAGGATCAGCCCCAGGAAGGCAAACGTGCAGGTAAACGATGTGAGCGTAAACGTTAAGGCCATAAAGAACACGCCCAGGTAACTGCTGGTCGATTCCTTCGATGCGGTAAAGGTCAGCAGCCAGCTGGGAATCTGAATGTCGAACAGCCCCAGCAGGTTCAGTGCGAAGAACAGCAGGACCAGCCCGAGGAACAGGTTCAGGAAGACTCCGTTGGCCAGTGTGTTGATGTAACTCGCACCGAACAGGAAGCTGAAGAGCAACCCCATGATCGTGAACGTGGCAATAATGCTGCCGCAGTAGACGAGCGCCATGGTCAGCGGACTGTTGTGCTTCTTCTCGGCTTGCTTCAGGAAAAAGCTGACGGTGATCGGCACCATCGGGAACACGCACGGGGTCAGCAAGGCGAGCAGTCCGAAGACGAAAGCCACACCCAGCACATAAAACACGCCTCGTTCGCGAATGTCACCTTTGGCCGCGCCGGCCGCACATTCGGCATCACTGAGATCCGCCATCTGGGGACCTGCACCCGGTCCCGCGGGGGTGGCCACTTCTGGTACCGGCACAATCGTGACCGCGGGGGCTTTCTCTTCCGCGGCAGCGTCCGCCGGCAGCTGAAACTTGATGCGGTTCGAAATACACGAACCTTTGCAGACCTGGAACCGTAACAGTCCCGTCACTTGCACATCTGCCAGTTTTGTGTCGGGCAGGAGGCGGAATTTGCGAGTCCACGTGACTTCATCTTCATAGATCTCGTGGATCAGTTTTTTCTTGCCCGAGACATCATCGATTTCTTTCCGGGTAAACTCCTTGCTGGCGGTAAACTCGGCATCGACCGGTTCCAGACCCTGGTGCGTCTCCACTTCAATTTCGGTGGTCTCGGCCGCATTGTCTTCGGGTTGGGTCAATGAATAAGTGTGCCATTCGGGGGACATCTTGAGCTGGATTTCCAGTGCCACTTCAGCACCGGGCTGGGCATCGGCGGGCGTCAAGCGAATGGTAGTCTGGACGTGCTGGTGGGCTCGTGGCTTGGGGTGAATCGTGAACGGATCGGAAACGGTGTTCGACCGATTTCCCGCGGTGGCGTCACGCTTGGGAACGGGGGCCGATTCGGTATCGGCTTCGCCGGCTGGAATGACAATGTCGAATGGCTGACGAAGATTCCGGCAGCGCGTGGCGTCGCACATCTGATACACCAAAGTCCCAGTCAGGCGCGCGGGACTGGCTCCTTCGACCACTGCATATTTGCGGGACCACGTCACCGACTTGGTGTACTTTTCGACGTTCTGCTCAAAGTCCTTGGAGAACTCCACTTTGGGAGGGTGATCAGGTTCAAATTCACCAACAGCCTTCACGCCCGTCTCGGCCGTCAACTTCACCTTGGTTCCGCCGCCAAACTTGGGACTCATCGAATAGGTATAGCTGCCAGGCGGCAATTCCATCTTGATCGAGAGCGTCACGGTATCGCCGGGCTTGGCGGCTGTTGGCTCCACGGCGATCGTGATCTTCGCGTCAGCAACCGGGGCCTCGCCCTGACCGAACAGGTCCTTGAGATTGTTCAAGTCCTGGGCCGCAAGCGGCAACGTATTCGCTCCGAATGCCCACAGCAACGCCAGGGACCATGCCAACATCGAGCGACGGCCGGTGGCCTTAAGATTCATGTTCATAAGTATTGGCTCTGAGTGTGCGGCGCGGGCTGCAGACGATTTGACTCTCGTCCGGATAGCCGATATTTGCCGTAACTTATTGGCTCTACACAAAATAGCCTTGGTGAGCCCCCCGCGGGCAGCTCACCGCGAATCATACCCGAGCTCAGTGATTTCGCTCAACGGGAGAATTCGCTGCCAGCGCCCACAGTGGCTCACCGACGCTAGTTTAACGAACTTGTCTGACACATCATACTTCGTCAATACGTCTGGTCGAACGGCCGCTGCTGGCTGACATCCAAAGAGTTCGTCGGAATTCAGGAAA
>CAZQUW010000228.1:8977-10282 GCA_964596215.1 uncultured Planctomicrobium sp.
GCCTCCGGTCGTCTGCAGAACAATACGCGCTGTAGGGTGCGGCCGGAAATTTCGAGTTATGCTACTCGCCCGGCTCATCGGTTCCTGATCGTACCGGACTTCGTCCACGAGTTGTATTTCCATGGATATGCACGATTTAACCCGTAAACTGCAACTGCAGAACGATTCTAAGATAGTCCTGCTGGTCGCCGATGGTCTCGGTGGCTTGCCCCTGACGCTGGGAGGGAAGACGGAGCTGGAGACGGCTCAGACTCCCAATCTGGATGCGTTGACGAAAACTGGTGTGCTGGGGCTCAGCACGCCGGTGCTCCCCGGAATTACCCCCGGCAGCGGCCCCGGACACCTCGGTCTATTCGGCTATGACCCATTGCAGTATCAAATTGGTCGCGGGGTACTGGAAGGCCTGGGGATCGATTTTGATCTCGGTCCCAACGACGTCGCCATCCGCGGCAATTTTTGCACGCTCGATGACGCAGGGAAGATCACAGATCGCCGTGCAGGCCGTATCGCCAGTGAAATTGGGGCCAAGCTCTGCGAGAAGCTCGACAAGATCACGATCCCCGGCGTCGAGGTCTTCGTGCGTCCCGTGAAAGAATACCGCTTGGTCGTCGTGTTCCGCGGCCCCGGCCTGGAAGGCAATGTCGAGGACACCGACCCGCAAAAAACGGGCGTTCCGCCGCTGGATCCGGTGGCCCGTGATGCGGGATCGCAAAAGACGGCGGAAGTTGCCAAGGAATTCTTGCGACAGGCGCGGGAAGTTCTGAAGAACGATCATCCTGCCAACTTCTTTACGATGCGCGGAATTGATCGGAAACCGCCGATTCCTTCGTTCAAGGAAGTCTACGGTCTCCGGGCTGCGGCAATCGCCGTCTACCCGATGTACCGCGGGCTGGCCCGGCTGGTCAGCATGGATGTGCTGGATGCCGGCCAGACTCTGGAAGACCAGTGTGCCCGGCTGGAAAAAGTCTGGAATGACTACGACTTCTTCTTCCTGCACTACAAGTACACCGATTCGACCGGTGAGGACGGCAACTTCCCCGAGAAGGTCAAGAAGATTGAACAGCTGGATGCCGCGCTGCCCCGGATTACCGCGTTGAAGCCGACCGTGCTGATCGTGACCGGCGATCACAGCACACCCAGCAAGATGAAGTCACACAGCTGGCATCCGGTGCCAGTCCTGCTGGCGGCCGATTCCTGCCGGCCCGACGCGTGCACGACATTCGGCGAGCAATCGTGCCTGTCGGGCGGACTGGGGCAATTCCCCGCCAAGCACCTGATGTTGCTGGCCATGGCCCATGCCGGGCG
>CAZQUW010000229.1:0-10036 GCA_964596215.1 uncultured Planctomicrobium sp.
GTACGCTCAATTCCTCCTTCGAGGACGATCTGAAAGGCTATGCCGACGCCACCGGAGCGGCCGTCGAATTCTGGCTGACCAAGCTGGAAACTTATCTGCAAACGCATACGGTCGAAGATGTTCTGGCATTTTGCGCGGACCGCAATCTGCAACTGGCAGCCGCGACCTATCACGGAGGCTTGCTGTTATCGCAAGGTGACGCCCGACGCGAGAATTGGACGCAGTTCGAACGACGCCTGGAACTCTGCCAAGCCGTCGGCGTCCCCACCTTGATCCTGACGCCCGACTTTCTCGGACCGTTCTCGCACACCGATATCGAACGCGCCCAAGTCACCTTGAAACAGGCCGGTCAGGCGGCAGCACAACGGGACGTGCGAATTGCCCTGGAGTTTCAAGCCCGCGGCACGTTTCTCAACAATCTGCAAACGGCAGTGGGGTTTGTCGAGTCAATCCAGGAACCGAGTGTCGGGATCTGTCTCGATTCGTTTCACTACTACGTGGGCTCCAGCAAGACCGAGGATCTCGGACTGTTGAATTCGAAGAACCTGTTCCACGTCCAACTGAGCGATCTGGCCGACTGCCCGCGAGAAATCGCCACGGATGCCGACCGCATCATCCCCGGCGACGGCGACGTCCCCCTGCAGGCTATCGTCCGCTGCCTGCGAGACATGGGATATGAACGCTTCGTCTCGCTGGAGGTGGCCAATGCCATGTTCTGGCAAATCCCCGCCCGCCAAGTCGGCGAAATCGGCTTGACGGCGCTACGCATGGTCCTCGGGCAGAATCGCTGAAAAATGGGGGGGCCATGATTGCAGTCAACTCCAATCTATCGATCTCACCCGCCCCAGTCGAATTCTCGCGCATTCTTTGCGATCTTTGCCCCCTTTGTTCTAATGTTCACATGCTTCGTTCATCCGCCATGCCCGAAGTGTCGAACAATCATTCAGTTACGTCAAATCCCCGGCAGATTAGTCCCCATCCATGACTCCATCACCACAAGCTGCTCCCTTTGTTCGCCTGACCACTAGACGAGCGAAGTGAGGAGAGCTCCCCCCCTACGAAGGGGGGGGCAGGGGGCGTTACGAAAGTCTGGCGACCCGCCGCGTTCCAATCCTTCACCCTCCAATTATCCCTTCGTCGCCCCTGTCATCCAAATTGCCCCAAAGCACACCTTCAGGGAACAACGGCCCCCAAGTTGGCGTTGGCGCATGCGTGATTGTTGGAGGGGACTCGATAAATCAGGGGGCTGACGCCGCCCCGCTCGCCGGGGGACGAACCGGCGGTTGGTCAGGATTAGTCATCAGCCGGAACGCGTGAGCGTCCGGTTCCGGAAAAACCGGACGCTCACGCGTTCCGGCTGATGGACAGACCGTTTTTCAATGATTGTTCGTAACACACTTCACGAAACGCAGTCTGGCAACGATTTCAGAGCATTCCGTGAATCATCCCGGCGAGTGCGACGAGGAGCCCCAATAAGCATCGCCGTGAAGGACTCTTGTCGCCGAATTCGTGAGAATTCCGACCATTGGTGGTAGCTCGTCCGAAATCTCACGATTTCGGCCACCAGGAGATCGCGGACCCTCGGTCCAGCCCTACTTGCTGCCGACGGTCACCAATTGCGACTGCACGCGACCCTTCACAGTCCGTTGAACCTTGAGCACCAGAGAGTTCACATTCTCGCGGCTGTCGAGGAGATCCTGCAGGTCGTCGATCGTGTGGATCGGGGTACGGGCCACCTCTTCGATCAAGTCGTACATCTGGACCTTGCCGGCGAGGGGGCTTTGGCGGTCTACGTTGACGATCAACAGGCCCGCGGACGTCTTTGGAAAACCCAGCTCTCGAGCTTCCCGGCTGTCGATTTCGTTCAACGTCAGGCCCAGCTTCTCGATGACGATTCCGTTGCCGGGCTTCGTGGTGTCGTTGGACGATTGCCGCATGTCCGGACGTTCCGAAAGTTTGACGACGACGGAAATCTTCGACCCGCCGCGCATCACGATGGCCGTGATGTCCTTGTTGAGCGGCTGCAAACTGACAAGGTGGATCAGATGATTCTCGTCCAGGATCTCGACGCCGTCGAAATAGAGCACGACGTCATCGAACAGCAGCTTGGCTCGCGCGGCTGGCGTGTCGTCGTAAACCTGCATGACGCGAGCGCCCCGCAGACGGTCGAGTTTCAGTCGCTTGGCCGTCGCCAGATCGAATTCGGGATCAAGTTTCACACCCAGGTAGGCCCGATTCACTTTGCCGTATTCCAGCAACTGATCGATGACTTGCAGCACCAGATTACTGGGAATGCTGAATCCGATGCCTTCGTTGCCGCCGCTGTTCGAGGCAATCGCGGTATTGATCCCGATGACTTCACCCTGCAGATTGATCAGCGGCCCACCGCTGTTACCGGGATTGATCGCGGCGTCGGTTTGCAGGAAGTCTTGATTGATGACGTCCGTGTTCGGGCCCAATTCCAATGCGCGGCGACCCTTGGCGCTGATGATGCCCTGGGTCATCGACTGGCTGAGTCCGAACGGGCTGCCCATCGCGTAAACGATGTGGCCGATCTCCAGCTTGCGGCTGTCACCCCAGCGGGCCGGATGCAGGTCTGTTTCAGTCAACCGCATGATGGCCAGGTCGGAGGATTTGTCACTCCAGATCTTTTCCGGAGCCAGAATGCGGCCGTCGGACAGATGGATGGAAACGTTCTTGAGTTCCGTGCCGTCCACGACGTGACGATTGGTCACCACATAGAAACCGGGGATCTTCTTGTTCGCGACGATGACGCCCGAACCGGTCTCTTCAACCATGCCCCGCCGGCCGCCGACGTACCGCTCACTTTGAATATGGACGACGCTGGGTCCGCAGACCCTCGCGATTTTCGATTGATGGTCGCTCATCACCTGCAACGGGGAATTGGCGGAACGAAGTTCGCCGTAGAGTCGCTCGGCCACGTCCGGGTCGAGCGAGTTCGCTTCCGCGGGCGATCCAAACCGCAGCGCGCCGGCCGTCAAACCCATGACGAAACCAAACACCAGAATGCCGGCACATAATGCTAAGTGAGAACGGCGATTTGACATGGCTTCTCCGTCGGCAACCGTCAGACAAGCCTCCCGCTTGAACTGAACCTTCCCGGATCAATGTATAACAGGATGGTCCAAAGCCTCCGGCTTTGGTGTTCCAAACCGTCAAACTGGCAGGCGGTCGCTTCGAGCGCGCGCCCTGCCAGCCGTACTCCCGACTCTGAGAGTCGGGCTACGGACTTTCCCCTACAGACTACCCAGACTGCCGTGATTCGTCCACGGAATTCGGCGATCTGTCGGAAATCGCTGGAATCCCGACTTACTCAATCATAGGTCCAATTCGAGATCGTTGATGGTGATCTCGCGATCTTTGGCGGAACCATCGTACCGAAACGCCGCTTCCCAGTGAGCGTCGTCTTCGGCCGGGCTGTTGCGATCACGGCCTTCTTCGGCCCGCTGGCAGGCAATGCAGGTCGTGGTGAACGGCAAGGCCTTCAACCGGACCAGAGTAATCTTTTCGCCACAACCTTCGCAAATGCCGTAATGGCCCTCGCGGATCTGTTGGATGGCTTGTTCGATTTGAGTGAGTTCGCGACTTTCGAGCGCCGCGAGTTGCGAATTGATTTCGGTCTGCGCCCCGTCCAGAGCGGCATCGCATTCGTCGCCGACCCCTTCATCGTGGACTTCCGCAGCGTGCAGATCCTCCACCATCGAACGACGCAAATTATCTCGTTTCGCAATCAACTGTTGGTGAATGCGTAGCAGTGCATCTTCACGAGCCATGATATTTCCCCCTCGCAAACCGTAATCAACGGAGTATGTTTCGCCAATCAATACTTGGAACTTGGGTCGGGATCGAACCGCAACAGGGGGGACTGTTGCTGCCAATATAGCTCGTAATCCCACATCGCGTGGTGACAATCGGCGACAAGTCGCCGAATCTCAACGAACCTCCCGGCCGCCTGATCCAATCCACCCGCCATTGGCAGTCGCCAGCACCTCAACCCCAGCTACCGCCAGGAATTGCTGTTCGGCGTTCGCCTCCCATGCATATTGTACGTGTCCAGTAAATCCCGCTGTGGCGCAAGCGGTATTCCCAGCAGGACTCCTGCGTTGGACTCTCCACAACTTGAAACATATCAAACTGTTGTGATCAGTCATCTGATCCCGACGGCCACTCCCAATTCGTGAATTCGGTCGTACTTGACAGCTCCCGACGAGAAACCCGGCAGTGATCCCGTGGGACAGGACCTCGACGGATGTGTCGCAATCAGCGTGCTGCGATCCGCTCGTCCACAGCCGCGTCTCGCATAATCGTTACGCAAGGACCCTCAGGAAACATTGTCTTAATCGTCGTTCACCAGTGCTAAGATGACCCGAATCTGGCCTCTCGGCGACTGGGAAACAGCAGTTGTGAACAAGTTCTGGCTTGTAACGGAACCCCACATTTCGCCGACAATGCAAATAATCCGGACAGTAGGAATTACGCAGCCTGAAGCCCGAATGCGGGATGAAAGGGTGACATTCCTGGTCAACCACTGGTACTTGCGCAATTCGCTCGGTTTTCCGGGTCGGGACAGAGCCTCCGCCGCCCTTTTCCGGCAATCACAGCCTGGGTTTTCGGATCTCGCTGACTTTTTCTCCAGATTCCAGTTTCCCGCGGTAGGTGACGTTCTGTAGCTTGAGAAACTGATTTGTCCGTGTGCAACGCCGCTGAAAATGTGTGCGACAAGCCATGGACCGCCTCCCGCGGATTGAGAACCACGAAGCACTTATGTCACTCTCGACCGACATCCAGAATCCGACCGACACCCAGGACGCCACTGCCGATCCGGTGTTGAAGCTCGAACCGATTCTCAGCCAGAAATGGGCCCTGGGTTACGCCCACGTCGCCATTACGGCGTACTTCGCGCTGTTTTTCATGTATCTCAGCTATCAGCCACTGTTCCACACCGACCTGTGGGGCCATGTGGCGTACGGCGACTGGATGATCAAGCACCGGGCGTTACCGACCGAGGACCCGTTTGTCGGTTATGCCAAGGGGGTACCGGTGATCGCCAGCGCCTGGCTGGGTCAGGTCATTCTGGCGGGAGTGCAGACAATGGGCGGTCCGGAGTGGATCTCGCACCTGTACACCGTCGTCGTGTGGTCCACTTACGTATTGCTGGTAGGCGCCTTCTACTGGAAGAGCCGGCAACTCGGCACAGCCATGCTGGGAATGGGACTGGCGTTCTTTCTGGTCTGGAGCCGCCACGCCACGGTCCGCCCCGAGATGTTCGGTACGTTTTCATTCGTGCTGCTGCTCGGCGTCTTCGCCTGGCTCGACCGCAAACGAGATGACGCCGAGCTGACCGGCGTCCCGGAAACATCGACATGGAGCAGTGAAATCCTACTCGCGGGCCTGACTGTTTTGACATTCGCATTCTGGGCGAACACGCACGGCTCGTTTATGGTCGGAATTGCCATTCTGGCCTGCCAGACTGTGGGACGGTTGATCGAAGTTGCCTGGAAGACACACGACGTCGTACAGGTTCTTTCCGATCGACGGCTGCATCGCTGGCTGTGGCTGACGGAACTGGCCATAGCGGCAGCGCTGATCAACCCCTATGGGATGGACCAGTTGCTGAACGCCCTCGAGTTTTCCAGGAACCCCAATCTGCCCGACGTCATGGAATGGAAGAAGCTGGAATTCTCCATGCCGGAAGGAGTGCAGATGTGCCTGTCCTGGTTACTGATGCTGGTCCTCTTTCGCTTCAGCAAACAGCCCGTTCGGCCGGCCGAAATCCTGATGCTGGCGGTCCTGACTTATACGTCGATCGCCAACGTGCGCATGATCGGCTGGTACGGCTTCATCTTCGCCTATGCCATGTTGCCCCACCTGGCTGAAATGGCCCGCCGCGGCATGAGTTGGATACACAATCAACCGGGACTGATCTCGGACGAATGGTGGCTGCGGCTGCAGAAACGCAGTCATTTAATCACGTTGTTCTGCATCCTGGTCGGGTGGTATGGGTTCGCGTTGTCGCACCTGGCGACTCCCCTACTGGGTGGCGAACGACGTAAGCCCGACCGGTTGTATAGCGCTGAAACACCGCGCGGCGTCAGTGCCTTCCTCCGCCGGCATCCACCACAGGGCCAGATCTTCAACCCGCAATGGTGGGGCGACTGGCTGGCCTGGGATGGCCCGCCGGGGCTGAAAGTCTTCATGACCACCAACGCCGTTCACCTTGCGCCGCATCGCTACTGGAAGGACTACATGGGATTGGCCTCCGGCGGCGCCGGCTGGCAGCAGCAGATCAACAAATACAACATCGAAACCTTTATTATTCATAAGCCCGACCAGGTCACAATGGATGTCGAGGTCCGTAATCTGAAGGACTGGAAGCTGGTCTATGAAGATGACCTGGCGGTGATTGTCACGCGGGATGAGGCCTTGCTGAAATCGTTGCGGGCGGCCGCGGCGGCGAAAGGGCAGGCGAAAGAATCGACGAAAAGCGAGGCTTCCCGAAATACCCCACCTGCCGCCCCCTGAATGGGGCGATTCCGGACACAGGGACTGCTCCTTTCTTCCAGGCTCCGGGGGGAAGACTAATGCTCTGTCAACGCTTAGTAGTAGGGTGCCACTGGCTCTGCCTGGCTTTTGACGAGTCAAATGACACGCGGCACAGGCAGAGCCAGTGGCACCCTACCCCCAAATGGAACGTTGACCAGGCACCAGGACCAAAACTTAACTGACCCGCTGTTTCACAGTGCGTAACATAACTATGACCGAAACGAACACTGCACCCCCCTCACAATCCACCACCAGCCTGTCGACACGCACCGTCGTCTGGCTGATGTGTCACGCCATTGTTCTGGGGGGCGGGCTGACGTGGGCTGCGTTACGGCATCAGCAACTGGAAGACGCTAAGACGCTGCCGGTGGCTCTGACGAATCCGCCCATCGTCGCGCCACGGTACAACGTTCCGGAAATCGTCGCCGATGATCAGCTGCAACGTGTGCTCCACAAGCTGCGCCCGAAACTGCGACATCACAATCCGCAGGTCAATCATCTTGATCATGCCCTGCGATTCTGGGGCGTGGAAGCGAAGTTCAATGATCCCGAATGTTACTCGGGGCAGGAACTGCGCGAAGTGCTGCTCGACTACCGCCTGTTTGCGAAAGCGTGGGAAAAAGGGACCAAGCCCCTGATGGTCAAAACCAGCTACGGGCTGCGGCCCCGGCTGCAGACGGGGCTCGCCACGGCCAGCCACGTCGACCATACGCTGGCCTGCCTGGCCGAGACGGGGACTCCGCTGGATTATCCTGTGCTGACCGGCCCGGGAGAGAAGGGCCAGCGGACGGTCAACGACCTCTATCAAAGTGCCATTAAATCCTTCAGCTTGAACCAGGTTGAGTACGAATGGTCGACGCTCGCCTTCGCCCTGTATTCCCCCACCAGTCGCAGCTGGCTTACGACGGAAGGCCAGCAGATCAGTTTCGATGATCTGGCCCAGCGGATCATGCGTCAGAAGCTGACTCAGGGCGTCTGCGCGGGCAATCATCGGCTGCATACGCTGGCGATTCTGCTTCGACTGCACGAAACGCAGCCGCTGCTGTCCGATGCCATGCACGCCCGCGTCCTGGCACATCTCGACGGAGTCACCCAGCAGCTGGTGGCCAACCAGGACACCGAGGGCTGGTGGGATCTGAACTGGGATGGCTCACCGAAGTCCGAGAATGAAAGTCAGCCGGCTCGATCACGTCGGATTCTCGCCACCGGGCATGCCCTGGAATGGTGGGCCTTCGCCCCGAAAAGCGTTCATCCGCCTCAGGAAAGCCTGGTGAAAGCAGGCCAGTGGCTGGTCAAGACGATCGACGACATGTCCGAACGGGATGTAGCTTCCAGCTACACATTTCTGTCGCACGCGGGCAGATCGCTGGCACTGTGGCGCGGCAAGTTTCCGGCACAGGTTTACAAAGCGCCGGCAAAATAACGCCACACAATTGCAACGACTGATCTTATCGCACAAGTTCGGCTTCAGCCGGTTCGATCGTGTCTAACACCGCCACCAGCTCGCGGTTGATGCGCTGCTGCTCGGCGGACTGGCGGTTCGGCGGCAACGGAGTCACAGCTCGTTCGGCACGACTGGCATGGTGCGTATAGACTCGATTGCGGCCCTGTTTCTTGGCCCACAGCAGCGCCTGATCGGCACGTTCCAGCAGGTGATCGGGCCGCGACGTCTCACGCTCACGCTGAGCCACACCGAAGCTGGCCGTCACATGGACCGACCCCTCAGCCGTCAGGAACGGCTCGTTGAGTATCGCCACCCGACAGCGCTCCGCAAACGCCGCCGCACCTTCTTCATCGGTATGCGGCAGCATCACGCAGAATTCCTCACCGCCGTAGCGGGCCACATAATCCGGGCTTCGCGACTGGCCTCGAAGGATCTGCGACAATGCTCGCAGTACGTCATCCCCGACGGGGTGACCGAAACGATCGTTGACTGACTTGAAGTAGTCCACATCCATCATGACGCACGACAACTGCGTCCCGTGTCGCTCGGCAAAGTTCCATTCGCGAGAGAACATTTCTTCGAAGGTGCGGCGATTGAGAACCTCGGTCAACGGATCGAGTCGCGCCTGAACCCGCAATTGACGCTCCAAAGACAGGAATCGCGTGCCGGCTCGCATGCGGGCCAGCAATTCAGGGGCGACCACCGGCTTGATATAGAAGTCATCCGCTCCCGCATCCAGAGCCACAATGAGATCATCCGAAGAATCCGAACTCGTCAGCACGGCGATAAACACATACTGCGGCCACTCCATCGTGCGAATCTGGCGACAGAGCTCAATACCATCCATATTCGGCATGTGCCAGTCGGTCACGACGAAGTCGCAACACTCATCCTGCATGATATCGAGTGCTTCAAAACCATTGCGGGCTTGATGCACCTCGTATCCACCGGCCGACAGGACGCGGTCCAGCAGATGCAGCATCATGGGGCTGTCATCGACGATCAGAACTTTTCGAAACGGATGATTCAACATGTTCAAATGATCCAAGGCAGTGAGATCAACTGCCATCTGGTCCTGGCGAAACGACGATTGCTTCGCTTGAAATTGCCTGGCGCAAATGTGGTGAAACAATTGGCAGGAAATTGTGTGTCAAACCCAGGCAGCACGTTACCGAGCACTTCCAGAGCAAGAATAGCTCAAGATCTCTAAGAAACGCGGCGATTTTTGTTGCGAACCCGCTACAGTGCCCGAGCAACGCCACTCAATTCGTCGTAACTCATTTCACAACAAATTGTTACAAACCGTAAAAAGGATCTTTCGACACACTGTACTTGCGTGGCAAATCGGACATCCGGACACACTGTAAGTCGAAAAGACAGATCAGGCGGGAGACAGCCCATGGCGACTGACAGGAGGGGGAATTCCGGCCCAGGCTTCAAACGAGGTCACATTGACACCGATCGAGGCAACTTCAGCTACGCAGATTCGACGGAATTTCCAGAGACCACGGCGGGCCAGACGCCCGGAAACTACCGCAGGCCAGAGGCCTCTGACGGGGCCCCGTAATAAGACTAAGGCGAAGCCAATCTGAAGATTGGCTCCGCCTCAATGTTCATAAACCCCATAGGGGCATCGCCGATGACTCGACGATCACCAATCAGCAAAGCCGGTAACCGCTGACTTCTCCATGAGAAGGCTGCCGGGACTGTCTTCCGCGAGACTGAATGGATCGCGATGGAGCAGCGGTTCGAACTGGCTGACTGGCGGGTTGGGACTAGACCGATTCCTTCAATGCCTTCAACGCGCGGATACGAACCACGTTGGAAGCAGGCTTGGCCTTGATCGTGATTTCTTCCTTGGTCTTGGGATTGATACCCTTGCGAGCTGGCGAAGCGGGCTTGCGGACGAGTTTGAACTTTGCCAAACCTGGCAGAGTGAACATCCCGGGCCCCTTCTTGCCCAAATCAGCGGTAATCAATGCTCCCAAATTCTCGACCACTTCACCAATCTGCTTCTTGCTCAGACCG
>CAZQUW010000230.1:0-9970 GCA_964596215.1 uncultured Planctomicrobium sp.
ATTACCGGTCGCATCCCCACCTACAAGCAAGTGCGAAACTTTCTGATTCAAAAGGATGCTGAGCGGCATACTCGACTGATTGATACGTTGCTGAATACGGACGACTATTCCAGCAGCTTCTATAACTTCTGGGCCGACATCCTGCGGCTCAATGAACGGATTACCAACAACATCCCCGGACGGCCCTTCAACGAGTATGTCCGGATCAGTCTGGAGACGAATAAGCCCTACGATAAGTGGGTCTACGAGATGCTGACGGCCGAAGGGAAGATCTGGGAGCACCCGGAGGTCGGCTACATTCTGCGCGACACTGGGATGCCGCTGGATGCGATGAACAACACGGTCCGCATCTTTCTGGGCACGCAGATCGGGTGTGCGCAGTGCCACGACCATCCCAACGATAAGTGGACGCAACACGAGTTTTATGAAATGGCGGCCTTTACGTTTGGGGTGCAGCCGCGCGTCAATCCCGGGGACAAGAAATTCGGCGGGGGCAATGTCGTCAGACGGCTGCAGGACGAATTAAAAAAGGTCGACGACAAGTTTGATGGGGGCGGAAAATACAACCGCTTGCTGCAGGCAAACTTGTTCGAAGTTCACGATGCTCCGCGGCCTTTAAAACTACCGGCCGACTATCAATACACAGACGCGAAGCCCGGTGCGATCGTGGCCCCGCAGACGATTTTTGATCCCCCTGCGCAGATCAAGCCGGGCGAGGCGCCCCGCATTGCGTTCGCTCGGTGGCTGACGTCGAAGGAGAATCCGAGGTTTGCCAAAACGATTGCCAATCGCCTGTGGAAGCGCGCGTTCGGTGTCGGACAGATTGAGCCGGTCGACGGCATGCGTGACGACACGGTCGCCGAGAATCCGGCGCTGATGGATTTCCTCACGGCCGAGATGATTCGGGTCAATTTCGATATGAAAGAGTACCTGCGGATCATTCTGAACACGAAAACGTTTCAGCGGCAGGCAACTTCAGCAGAGGTTAACCTGGCTGACCCCTATCACTTTCCGGGACCGATCCTGCGTCGCATGACGGCCGAGCAGGCGTGGGATTCATTCATCACCCTGGCAGTCCACAAACCGGACGAATACCAGATCGAGCCGGCCAAGGTGCAGACCCAGTTCCTGAACGTCAATCTGGCCACTGCGACCGCTCAAGAAGTCTTCGAACGCGACAAGCAACTGCGCGAGGCCACCAGCGGCAAGATGCGTGAGGCTCGGAATAAGAACTACACCTACAAGGGCCTGTTGCTGGTCCGAGCTTCGGAATTGCCGCAGCCGGTGCCGCCGAGTCATTTCCTGCGTCAGTTCGGTCAGTCAGACCGCGAATCGATTGAAACATCCTCGACGGAAGGCTCGGTGCCGCAGGCCCTGCAGATGTTTAACGGTGCCATTACTCACATGTTGCTGGAAGAGAAATCGCTGATGTATGAAACGGTCATGGCGGCGAAGAGTCCGGAAGATCGCGTGGACGTGATTTTCCAAACGATTCTCTCTCGGAAATCGACCCCGGACGAACGTCAGGCAGCCCTGGCGGAGATCAAGCAACACGGCAATGCGGGATATGGAAACGTGATCTGGGCGCTCGTGAATACTCACGAGTACCTGTTCATCCAGTGATCTCGAACCAGCTGCCCGCGTTGCTCGCAGTCGGAGTTCGGCACGCTGGGCATGACAACGAAGTAATAGGCTGAGGCCAGGACACTTCCAGTGAGAAACCCACTCCACTTTGAGCGTGGACTGGGATTTGAATAGAGTTGAGGTAATTCGATGCGGACTAACTTTTACGACCCTCTGTTGTCCCGCCGCTCGTTGATGGCGCATGCCGCCCAGTCGATGCTGGGGGTGAGTGTGCTACCACTTGCATCCGCCCTGGGCGCGGACGATAAAAAACAGCCAGCATCTGCGGCGAAAGCGACACGGAAGGGGACCGCCAAGCATGTCATCTTCTTGTGCATGGCGGGGGGTATGACGCATCTGGACACCTTCGACCTGAAGCCCGGACATCCGAACCAGGGTGAGACGAAAGGCATTGTGACCAGCGTCCCCGGGATGCAGTTCGGCGAGACTTTGCCGGAATTGTCCAAGCTGGCCAATCACATGGCCGTCATTCGCACGCTGACGACGCAGACCGGAGACCATGAAGGGGGCAAGTACCTGCTCCGCACCAGCTACAAAGAGATCGCGTCGATTCGGCACCCCACGCTGGGTGCCTGGGGCTTGAAGGTGCTGGGCCGGCAGAATGCAACCTTGCCGGACAACGTGCTGGTGAATGGTGATCAGCGTCACCCCGGAGCCGGATTCCTCGAGCCCGCCTACACGCCAGTCCCTGTCGCCGATCCCAATGCCGGACTGCAGAACACGGTTGCTCCAAAGTACGTGACAGGCGACTCATTTACCAAGCGAATGGAACTGGTCGGCAAATTCGATTCGGCCTTCCGGAAGAAGTATCCACAGAAGCAGGTCGATGCCTACAGCGAGTTCTATCGCCAGGCAGATCAGTTGATGCACAGCGAAGAGTTGAAGGCATTCGACTTGAATCTCGAAAAGCCCGAGGTGCGGGACCGGTATGGCCGCGACCGCTTCGGCCAGGGCTGCCTGCTGGCCCGAAGGCTGGTCGAGCATGACGTCCGTTACATCGAGGTGATGCTTGATGGCTGGGACATGCATGTCGACATTTATCAGAACGACAAACTGCCGACGCGGGCCGGAATTCTGGACAAAGCGGCCGCTGCATTGATCGCGGACTTGAAAGAAAAGAATCTCCTGAACCAGACCATGGTGGTCCTGGGAACTGAATTTGGCCGATCACCGCAACTCAATCAGAACGGCGGCCGAGACCACCATCCCGGTGTCTTTTCCGGCTTCTTCGCAGGGGGCGGCATCAAAGGGGGACAGTTTTACGGAACCTCCGACAAAGAGGGCTTCCGGCCCGACAAAGATGGCGTGTCCATTGCGGATTTCAACGCCACGATCGCCTATGCGATGGGGCTGCCATTAGATGAAGAATACTTCTCGAAGTCAGGCCGGCCGTTCAAGGTGGCACATGACGGCAAGCCGTTGACGAAATTGCTGGGGTAAACCGGGTTCGCAGTGCGAACCAACGGCTTTTATCCGAACAGCCTGACTCTCCAGAGTCGGGCCGGGCATGGTTGCGATTCAGAGGAAACTCGCCCGATTCTGGAGAGTCGGGCTACGGTGTTACAATATCCCCTTGCCAAAGCCGTCTTCGCTGTCGGTCGTAGCACAGCGCTGGGCAACAAAATTTTCTCGCATCCAACTGGGAGTCGCATTGTGGTGGGGACCGCCGCTGCTGGGTACGACTGCGGGATTGTCGAGACGTAGCATGGAATCCGGTGCGACAGCAACGGCTTCACGCGGTTCGCGGCGGGATTCCATGGGCATGACAATGTAGTCCGAGAGATCTTCGTAGCCTTCTTCGCCGTAATCATCGTACGAGCATACGTAACCGGGCTGCTGGGCTTTGATGAGTTCTTCCTGGTAGGCCTGCAGTACCTTATTCTGGATCATTTCACGGCATCGGGAATTGATCGGGTGAGCAATGTCCGCGTAGAGCTTGGCCCGGCCGTCGTCGGCCTTGATGGCACGTTCTTCCTGCAGCCGCGAACCGCAATGGTTACAGAACAAGGATCGCAGGTGGTTTTTGGAGTGACAGGTGTGACAACGATCGGTCAACTTGCGACTGGGCATTGCCACAAATGAGCCTTTGGAGCCCTCGATGATCTTCAAGTCACGAATGACGAAACAGCTGTCAAAAGTGATCGAACAGAACGCCTGGAGGCGTTCCTGCTGATCTTCCATCAGCTTGATGCGAACTTCGGTGATTTCCACGACCGTTCTCCTTGATGCGGGAATCCCAGGCTGCTGAGATCGGCAATTCCACGAGCCTCTCCGGTACGCACAAAACAGTCTATTCAGCTCGGCCAGGCGCTGGTCAAGCCATTCCTTGAGGTTGCTAAAATCTGTATCGCGGCCAGCGTTGCGCTGCAGGGACGAGTCACTTGGAACAGCCCGCCTTCAAACACAACTTTGGACGGCAAAGACCTGACCCGGATGGATCGACCTTAATCTGCCCGCCAATCGACGAGCTTGTTGACTGTTGTGACAGAGACCGAAATAACTCGTTCCACTGCCTGACATCAGATGACCAACAACCGGCAATTCAGCAAAGCAATCGCGCAACTGCGCGACTTGATCACATAGCTTCTCTGCCGGGGCACCGAGACGATTAAATAAGTGAGTGCCGGCCCGCCCGAGATCACCGCAATGCAACGATCGGACCAATTCGGCCGCAGACTTTGGGGCCTGGGCAGGATGGCAATTCTGGAAAACCTGTGCCGTCGATAAACCCGCAGCAGGCTTCACAATGACGAAGTGGAGAGCCGTAGCAAGCCGGACAGGCTCGATGATTTCGCCTCGTCCGCGACAAACTGCAGCATTGGCCTCCGCCAGAAAAAAAGGCACATCGCTGCCTAATCTGGCACCCAGTTCGCGCAACTCGGACATTGAGAGCCCGAGCTCCCACAGTCGATTTAGACCGACCAATGTCGCGGCGGCATCGCTGGAGCCTCCCGCCAGACCGGCGGCAAGCGGAATGCGTTTAAACAAATCAACATGTGCACCAAGCGTAACACCGGCTTCGCGTTGCAGCAGCGTTGCGGCTTTCAGCACCAGGTTGTCCGGGCCGCTCGGCAACATCGCATGGGTCGCGTGATGCTGGCGGGTGAGACACCAGTGATTGCGAAGCGTGAGTTCACCGGGTTGAACCCGCGTGAAACGCAAGGTATCAAACAAGTTTACCGTGACCATCAACGTTTCGAGCTCGTGGTAACCATCCGGTCGCCGTGCTGAAACCTCAAGAAACAAGTTCAGCTTGGCGGGGGTGGAGACCTCGCAGCAATCGGGATCGAGTTGTCTCAGCATGGTCGTCACATCCTGTGAACGAGCCTCGCCGCTTGTCAGGGACTGATAGGCTGGATCGAATTGAAGTTGCCGCGAACTGCGGATCGCACGAGCGATACTTGCGACAAATGACCATCACTCACAGAGCCCAGCAGATCGCCACACTCTGAGTTAGTCATAATGACTGCTCAAATTGTGCCAAACTCAACCGTAATCAGTCAGTGCATTGAAAGGAAACACTGGTGGTGAGCGAATGTCCCACCAGAAACCTTGGTTCGAATTCGAATACCGCAATAGAGTTCGCACTCCACCCAGCATCGTCGATACCATCAGAGATGGTAGCCGGGATTAATCCGCGGAGTCAATAGCGGTTCAAAAACACGCCACAACCTATTACTCGATAATAATATCCATCGATTCTCACAAAGACCAAACCGACCAACAAAAGACGAATTGTAGTCAAGCTGGGTGCGAAGGCAGTGCGGAATCAGGCCTGATCAACAGCCAGTCGCCCCGCAGGAATCGGCACTAATTTCGTGAGTTGAATGGCTTTCCATCAAATAGAATTGATCTGTAATCATTTGTCACTTAGACTGACTCCTAAACAAGTTACACGTAGTGACATGGTCAGAGGTGGCGAACGATGAGTAGTTCGAATCAACAGGTTGGATGCCGGCAGTTCCGGTCGACACTGCAGCCCAATCGGCGCGAGTTTCTGCGAGCGGGTGTGTTGGGCGCTGGTGCGGCCTGGGGTTTGTCGCTGCCGCAGTTGTTGCGAGCTGAAGCTCCGATTGCCCAGGACCGGCGAGACACTTCCGTCATCATCCTGTGGATGCGGGGCGGTCCCAGTCACCTCGACATGTGGGACATGAAGCCTGACGCCCCTGCGGAATACCGCGGAGAATTCCAGCCGGTCTCGACGAAGATTCCGGGTATTCAACTCAGCGAACACCTGCCGCGGACGGCCGCCTGCCTCGACCAATGGTCGATCATCCGCAGCATGCATCATCGCAAAGAAGATGGGCTCGCCGATCACTCCTCGGGCGACCAGATCTGCTTCACCGGCTATCCTGCGGCGCGCGATCCCAGTGGAAACATTTCGCCAAGCGTGGGTTCGATCGTGAAGCGCCAGGTGCAGGTGCTCAATACGAGCATGCCGGCTTATGTCATGGTGCCACGCATGGTTCCTGGCACCGATGCCGCGTATCTCGGTGCCGCCTATCGGCCGTTCGAAACGATCGCTGATCCGGCCAGTGAAGGGGCGTTTGAAGTCCCCAATCTCCGCTCGCCGGAGGGGATTTCGGTCGAGCGACTGGGGTCTCGAAAGGCTCTTCAGGCCGATGTGGATCGGCTGCGTCGCCAGTTGGATACATCCGGCATGATGGCTGCAATGGACGAGTTTGACCGCCAGGCCTGGGAAATGGTGACTGGCGATCGGGCACGGAAAGCGTTTGATTTCGGTTCCGAACCAGCTTCGGTCCGCGAGCGTTACGGCATCTTCCCGGGTTATCGATCGACTCGCGTCGTGGCCGGTGGCGACGCGCCGAACTGGGGCCAGCGCGTGCTGCTGGCTCGGCGACTGGTGGAAGCCGGCGTGCGTCTGGTCACCGTGGATTGCCGCTGGTGGGATACTCATGAAGACAACTTCTGGTCGTTGAAGAACGAATTCCTGCCGCGCTGGGATCTGGCCTATTCCGCGTTGATAGAAGACCTGCAGCAGCGTGGCCTGCTCGAGCGGACGCTGGTTGTGGCCTGGGGTGAAATGGGTCGCACTCCGCTCATCAATACTCGGGCCGGCGTCGGGATGGCCGGCCGTGACCATTGGCCCAATGCCATGTCCGTAGCGATGGCAGGCGGTGGAGTGCAGGGTGGTCGAGTGGTAGGCTCGACTGATTCCAAGGGGACCGTCCCCAAGGATAACCCCAAGATCCCGCAAGACGTTCTGGCGACGATCTATCGACATTTGGGCGTGGATACAAATCAATCCTATCTGGATAACTCAGGGCGACCGTTGCCCGTGTTGCCCGCAGGGCGTCCGATTGACGAGTTGTTTTAGGTGCACTACCGCGTCCACAATGGCCGCACATAATAGACCCACCAGGCGGCGACCTCGCGCAGCATGAAATAGGGTAAATACCTGAGGTGATACAGACGCACGGCGGGCACCGTATAGACTTCGGATCCATGCCGGTGAAAGGCCAGCTTGATGCGTGGCAGGTGAAAGAACTGACTCACCGCAAGGATCCGCCGCCACTTCCTGTGTCGAGCTAACTGCAGGGTATTCTCTGCTGTCGAGTCTGTATCCAGGCCGTTGGGATCGACCACAATCGCTGCAGCCGGTACCCCCAGTTGGATCGCTCGTTCGCGCATCGCGAGGGTTTCGTGGATGTCGCCAACTCCGGGCCCTCCGGAAAATACAAGGTGCCGCGCGAAGCCTCCGTGGTACAGATCGCACCCGGTACGAACCCGCTCTTCCAGCACGCTCGACAAGCGTCCGTCCGGAAAAACCTTGGCCCCAAACACGACGATCACGTCAGCCGACCGACGGTAATCAGTCATGCCGAAGCAGATCATTTGCCCAACCGGAAACAAAAACCCGCATATCGCAAAACTCAACGCCAGCATCCCGTAGTAACCACGAGCGGACAGTTTCTCAGTCGGCGAACTTTGCCACCTGACTCCCCAGATCACCAGCAGCAGGCACAGGGCGACAATCGCCGAAAACGGGATGGGAAACTGGCTGCGAATCACACCGCTGACAATCAACTGATAAAAGGTGACGGCATTACACAGACTGACTGCCAGCAACATCGCCATGGTGATCGTCAGGGCCGTACGGTCAATGAATCCCAGTTGCTGGTAGACGGCAAATCGCAGCAAACAGCCCGCCGACCACGCCAGTAACAGGAAATCCAGATAGCGTGCTCCCACGGGAAGGTTGATCCACCACAGGTTGGCATCAAAACCGGGTCTCCACAGCTCACCAAAGAGATTCAGCAGGGCGAACAATCCGAGGAACAACGCTACCCCGCGCGGCAACGCCATCGCCCATGCCTTCCCGCGAGTTACAGGCAGTCGCATCGAGTCGCCTTAAAAGGGCACAGGAATTCGCCAATCACGCAATTTGTCCGACCTCAGGGATCGAGTCCACTCAGCTCTAATCTCTGCAACGCTAGATGCCGCCGCGCAGTTTAAAGAAATATCGTTGCACATCTTCGATACACGATTTGCCATTGACCGATTGTGTGCGGCACCGCGCTTCCGCAGATTTGGCTCGGGCCAGCAGTGCTTTGACGCGTGCCACGCCCCCCTCGGCCACGTCGTCTTCGACATCTTCGCAGGTCAGTCCGAAGCAGCCGCACAACGGAGCATTCTGATCCTTGGGATAGACAGGCCGAATAATATCGCTGGTCAAGACCACCCGTTCGAACATGTCGAAGTACACAACGGGGCAGGGGGGATAGGGGCAAAAATGGGCACCGTCGGGCAGCGGATCGTGAAAGTCGGGACGAATGAATGCCGTCACCGTATCGAGTCCCACGGGTTCCCCCAGGGCGTCGCACCGTGGACACCGTTCAATTCCCTGGTCAGGCTCGCGGACGAACGCCTTGTTCATAATTGTTTCGGTCTCGGCTAAGCTTTCAAACAGTCGACTCGCGGTTCCTGCAATACGGCGACGCGGACAGCCGGCTACGGCGGCGGTGCGGTCATCGCCTGCAGATACTCGTTCGCGGACCTCTCCGTAGCAGGCTCCACACGTTGACCTTGCCCTTGCAGCAGGAACTCGGCACGTTCGATTGAGCAGAACTTCTTTAACTGTTTGTGATACGTCTGGAACTCGGCAGATTTCAATGCGGCCGGAATTGAGTCATACCTCCCCAGCAAATGATTTGGACTATTGGCCTTCACCAGTTCTCGACAGCCTTCGGCGACTGTCAGCAGTCCAGCAGCACACGCCGCACAACCGGCCAGAATGAGGAACTTATTACGCGGCAGCCATTGCCCGCGGGCATGAGAAATCGCGGCCAGCTGCAGGTAGGCGCTCAGGGCGAGATCCGGATCAGCCATCAGTGATCGATCTTTCTCTGCGGATGACAGTCGCTCACTTTGTCAGTCTTCAGGCAGGAACGCGAATGAGTTCCCCAGCACCGTTCCTGAAGCCCGCTCTAAACAATCGGCAATCGCAATCCATCATACGCCAGCTTGACGTTCGGCGGCAGACGAGCATTCGTGGTCTCATAATCGAGGCTGTGACTGAGATGAGTCAAATAGGCCTGCCGCGGCTTAACCCGCTCAATCACGTCCAGCGCCTGTTGCACTGACATATGTGTCGGATGTGGCTTATCTCGTAAAGCGTCAATGAACAGCACATCCAGACCTTCCAGCAACGGCCACGTTTCCTCCGGGATCTCGCTGACATCAGTGCAGAACGCCAGATTGGACACTCGAAAGCCGAGCACCGGCAGCTTGCCATGCATTAACCGCAGGGGCTGAATGGTCACCCCCAGGATCTCGACCGGATCCAGAGTCAGCCGTGCCAGGTCGAGCATCGGGACGGCACCGGGATGGTTGTTGATATTGGGGTCCCCGAATGCATAACCAAATGCCCGGCGGATCTGGTTCTCGACGATCTCTTCGCAGTACAGAGTCACCGACTTGCCCAGGTAATGGCCGAACAGGCGCAGGTCATCCAGCCCGTATAAGTGGTCGGCATGGCTGTGGGTATATAACACCGCGTGGATCAGATCGATCTTCTCGCGCACCAGCTGAATCCGCAGTTCCGGCGAGGTATCGATCAGGATGTTGCCGTGGGGCGTATGGATAACAGCGCCGGTCCGGGTACGGTTGTTGTGAGGGTCCCTGGATTCACACACCGCACAATGGCAGCCGATCATCGGAACGCCGTGGCTGGTACCGCATCCCAGAATTCGGAACTCATTGGGAAAGGCTTCGGAATCATTGGGAACTTTGATTTCAGACACGGCACAACTTCCCTGCGGAGACCAGTTTCAGTGACTGCCCAATCATATGCTGTGGCCCGTAT
>CAZQUW010000231.1:0-9956 GCA_964596215.1 uncultured Planctomicrobium sp.
AGAAGTCGCGACGGCTGGCTTGTAGTGGGGCGAGATTCAGGACGGGCTTGGAGAGCCGTCTGATTGTGGAGTAGGGTTTGTAAAATTTGACCCCATGCGGTGTCTGTCTTGCAGATTTTACAATGTTTGAAGGAGTGAAGGACGTCTGGGATCGGGAGTTGAAGGGGGGCTGGGGAGCTGGTGGTGATGGGTGCGGCCTGATGAACCTCATTAAGTAGTCGAAAAATGCTGGGGATTTGCTCGAACTTCAATCTGTAACGTCGCGGATCAAAAAGATTCGCGTGCTGAATGTGGAAAAATCAAGTCGAGCACAATTCGGGCGCGGGAAGTGCGATAGACCATCTCACCGGCCTCTCAGTGAGACTGACGAGTCAGCACCCGCTCAATTACCAGGATGCAGGCAGCACGTACGCCACTCTTCCGAATGACGCACGAGCTTCGGAACAAAATCATGACGAAATTCTTCTCCTTCACTGCTGCGGCACTCCTTGGGTTGGGACTCGCGGGGAGTTCCGCGCAAGCCGCCAACGAGCCGTCGTTGAAAACAGCACAGCAGCCGTACGGTTTCTCGAACGGCTATGGTTACCCGGCTTACGGACAACCGGTGGTCGGCAGTCCCTGCCGCAGCGGCCGATGCGGTTTGCAGTCCTATGGGATGCCGGCCTATGGCACTGGGTATTACGGTGGTATGGACAGTTCGTTCGGGTCTTATGGCAGCTACGGGACCAGCAACCAGTATCTCGGATCGGGTTACTCGACACCGGGGTATGGGATGCAGTCGGGTGGCGGGGCGGGTGGTGGCTATGGCGGCCAGTTCGGGCCGTCCGGCATTCAGAGTCCGTATAGCCCGAATCAGTACAGCCCGAGCCCCATGCCGCCGGCGCCGTATCTGTCGAATCAATTTGGACCTTCGATGAATTCGGGGTATTCCAGCCAGTCCTTCAGTCAGCCGTATTCGGGATATGGCCAGCCTGGTTCGTCCTATACGCAACCGATGGCCGGATTTGGTCCGCAGTATCCCAGCTATAACCAGGGGTTTTCCGGGCAGGGGATGTCAGGTTTCGGGGTGTCGCAGCCGGGCTTTGGCCAGCCGTTGAACAGCTACAGCCAGCCCGCTTCGAGTCCCTTCTATCCGTAACGAAAGTGGATCGAGTACTGACGGGCAATTTCAGCCGCTGGGGGATGGCCCGGCGGCTGATGTCTGTCTTTGAGAGGAACGTGTGGAAAACGTGTGGAAGTGGAAGCGAGGACAGACATCACACCACGAACATCAGTGGCCGGACATGTATGCTGGCGGATTCGACAGGGGCGGGCAACGGAGTGAGAAAGGGCTGCACGATTAGAACTATCCCCGGGTTTGTCTCTTTCGCTATACTCCCCGTGGGCTTCGCCTCAGGGGAGAGGCGCATTCGTAATTGGCACTCCAGGATGAGTCGAACATGCCACAATTCAAGAACGCGGCGCAGATGACGCTGCATGAGAAGCTGACCGGACTGGCCAACAATTTGTGGTGGAGCTGGCACCCAGAAGTCGCCAATGTCTTCGCGGAGATCGATCCCCAGCTGTGGACGCAGCTCGATCACAATCCGTTACTGCTGTTGAAGGAATTTACTCCCGACCGGTTGGAGAAACGGGCGAAAGAGCTGGTGCTGCATTCGCGGGTGAACTGGGCCTTTCGCCGCTGGCATGAATATATGCAGTCGAGCAACACCTGGGGTGGCACGCATGCCGGCGTGCTCGGGCAGCGGCCGGTGGCCTATTTTTCCGCGGAGTTCGGCATTCACGAATCGCTGCCGGTGTATTCGGGTGGCCTTGGTATTCTGGCGGGCGATCATCTGAAGAGTGCCTCGGATCTGGGCATTCCGCTGGTCGCCATCGGGTTGTTCTACACCCAGGGATACTTTAAGCAGTCGCTCAATCCGGAAGGCTGGCAACAAGAGGACTACTCACACATCCAGATCAGCAATCTGCCCCTGAAGCCGGCGCTCGATAAGCAGGGCAAAGAGGTGGCGATTTCGGTGACCACGCGTACGGGATCGATCTTTGCAAAAGTGTGGAAAGTCGATGTGGGCCGGGTGCCGTTGTATCTGCTGGATGCGAATGTGCCGGAGAATTCAGATGAGGATCGGCACTTGACGGCCCGTCTGTACGGTGGCGATCAGCGGACCCGAATTCGCCAGGAAGTGCTGCTGGGGATTGGTGGCACGCGCGCCTTGATGGCGCTGGGGATTCGGCCAGCCGTAGTACACATGAATGAGGGGCACTCGGCGTTTGCCGGGTTGGAAGTCATCCGGTTCCGGATCAAGGAAGACGAAGTCACGTTTGACGATGCCTTGCGTGATGCTGCGAATTCGAGCGTCTTCACGACGCATACGCCGGTCCCGGCCGGTCATGACCGGTTCGGTGCCGATCTGATTGAAGAGCACCTGGGGCCGATTCGTGACGAACTGCATCTCAGTCACGAGACGCTGATGGGGTTGGGCCGGGTTGAGCCGCAGAACCACCAGGAGACGTTCTGCATGACGGTGCTGGCGTTCAAGCTGTCTCGGCGGGCCAATGCGGTGTCGGCCTTGCACGGGGTGGTATCGCGGCGGATGTGGGCCAATTTGTGGCCCTGGCGCAGCGATGATGAAATTCCGATTGGGCATATCACCAACGGGGTGCATGTTCCCACGTGGCTGGCTCCGCAGATGCGGATGTTGTACGACCGCGTGCTGCCCGGCAACTGGTCGCATCGAACGTCTGACCCCCAGATGTGGGCCGACTTCGCGTCGGTGTCACCGGGCGAATTGTGGGAAACGCATACGACCTTAAAGAACGGGCTGATTACTTATGTTCGTTCGCGCCAGGTTGCGGTGGCCCGCAAGAATAATCTGCCCGAACACCTGGTTGAAGAACTCGGGAACGTCCTGGATCCGCAAGTGTTGACGATCGGGTTTGCCCGCCGGTTTGCACCTTACAAGCGAGCCGGTCTGATCCTGAACAACCTGGATCAATTGTCGGAACTGGTCAATGATCCCCAGCGGCCGATCCAGATTGTCTTTTCCGGCAAGGCGCATCCCGCCGATGAACCGGGCAAGCGCATTCTGCAGGAGATCATCCGGATTTCGCGGGACCCCCGGTTTCGCGGCAAGATCGTGTTCCTTGAAAACTACGACATCAACCGTGCGCGGCACCTGGTGCAGGGGGTCGATGTGTGGCTGAACAATCCGCGACGCCCGTTGGAAGCGTCGGGGACCAGCGGCCAGAAAGTGGTGCTCAATGGCGGGTTGAACTGTTCGATCCTCGATGGCTGGTGGGCCGAGGCGTACGACGGTTTGAACGGGTTTGCCATTGGCAACGGCCGGACACATGTGAATTCAGATATTCAGGACCGTCGCGATGCGGACGATCTGTATCGAGTCCTGAAGGATGAAGTGATTCCGTTGTATTATGACCGCGACCGTGATGATCTGCCGCAGTCGTGGATCAACCGCATGAAACGGACCATTACCACTTTGGGCTGGCGGTTTAATGCAGACCGCATGGTGATGGATTATGTGCGAGAAACCTACGTGCCGGCGGCGGGCGGGTTGTCGTGCGAGATGAAGATTCGGTAGGCCTGATTTCAAGTCGTCCTTGTGGTCCTGTTTGTTAACGGGACCACAAGGAACGGCGTGATAGAAAGGACATCTTCGACTAGGCGTTATCCCAGGCGGAACTGAGTCCGGCGATATATTCCAGGGCTTCCTCGACAGAGCTCACGTGTGCCCCGCGAACGCGGCCCTTGAGGTCGCATCTGGCGAGCAGTACGAGGTCTTCAAAGTCCTCGGAACGCTTGAGTGTGCCGCGGATGCGGCCCGTGGAGAGATACTCGACCGCCTCGGCACGGTTCTCGATAAAGAACCACGTCCGCGGGGTGATGAGTTCTCCGATGGCATTCCAGGTGGCATCCAGGGGATGCCGGCGATCCAGGCCGACGCCGATGTCATGGACCAGGCAGGCCAGCAGGAATTCTTCGTCATACGGACGTTCGGCCAGCCCCAGTTCGTAGACCTGTAACGAGTGATACAGCAGATCCCCTTCCGGATGCAGGATGGGGTCGAGGCGGATCGATTCCAATTTGTTGAGGAGCATATCGAGTGTCGGAAAAAAGTCGGGATGATAGCCGTCCGTCTCTTCATCCTCGACCTGGAACTCAGCGGCGTGTTGATCGAATGCCGCCATCCGCAACTGGTCGCGGGCCGATTCTGCGGCCAGCAATTCGTCGAGTCCCTGCAGGTCGATACGCCTGATCGGGGGTGTTTCAGCGGTCAGCAGTTCCGGCGCGATGGCCAGCACACAGGGGTAGCGATCACAGAACGTCAGGCTGCGGTCGGCTCGCAGTTGGGCTCGATAGCCCGCGTCGAACAGGACCGCGGTGACCTCGGACAAGTCCCCCGAGGCGAGCGTCAATTCAATTTCTGCACCCGGCAGGATCGGCCCGGTCAACGCCGAACCCGATAAACGAGGATCGAATGCGTGTAGTAATTCCAGCAGATCGTGCGCGACCAGTCGGATTTCGTTCAGGGCCGATTGTTGTCGCTCGGTGGAGAACAACCCGGCGAGGGCGAAGACTTCCTGCTGGATTTCGCCAAAGGAAGGCAGGTCGGCCGGAGCGACACGCTGGCGGGAAAACCAACGGGCGGCCTTGCGTCGAGCGGCGTGGAAGTCGGGTTCTTTTCGCTGCTGCAACAGTCGCGCGGCTTCGGCCGCGATCGCCTGTCGTAATTTGCGATCTGTCATTGGATGGATAATACGCCGCATTTCGCGGGAATTGCGATCAACCGGGAGTCCTTGTGGCGACTGGGGCCAGACATCTCGGACGATCAACATGAATCTTCAGGATAGCAGACCGTGGGGCGTGTTCAAGATGAAGTCCAGGAAAATGACGATTGAGGAAGGTCTGTGGAATGACCGCTTGATCTATGATGCCTCGCAAATCCGGTGGAAAAAGCCGGATGCGGTCCAGTCGCAGAACCACTGCTGAATATCTTTCGCGAAGGATTCGAAGTCTTCACAATTGTCGGCCACTGTTTCTAATGCGACCCCCAGCGGCTGGCCTTGCGACAGGAGGTTTAATAATTGGTATTGTTGCTCAGTCAGGGAAACTCGCCGGACAATATATTGCCGACGCGTGACGGCCAGAAAGGTAGGATACGGATCGGGGACGGGAGGTTCGGTGCCGTGGCGACAGGCCGTGATGAACTCGTGGACCGGATAGTGGAACTCCATCAGTCTCAAGCAGGGAGCCGGCTCAAAACGAACTTGCGGCCATGCATCCGGAGGGATGTTTTTCAAATCGTCCGGCGTGATCAGCGGCAAACCTTCGATGCCCGGGCCGTCGAAAACCTCGGCGTAGAGTCGCTCCAGCGTGGCCAGTTCGACCAGGAATCGTGTTCCGCCGGCGGTCGGCTCCGTGCCCTCATTGGTATCATCCTCGAGTGCTTCCGCGGCCTGCTGCATGAATTGAGGGAATCGCCGGCCCAGGTCTGCCAGGGTGTAGCTTTGCGAAGGATGTGCTTGCAGGTACGCGGTGGCCAGGCCGTCAAATACATCCTGTTCGAGAAACTTGCACAACGTCGCGAACTCTTCGCGCAGGCATTCCACCAGCCGCGCCTGATAGGCGTTCGCATACACATTGAAACGTTCACGACTCGTTTGTTGATGTGAATCCGTGATCACATCCTCAATGCGGACCGGTGGCTCTGCGGTCGGCGCCGCGGCATCCATCAAGACGGATTGCATCCAGGCTTGAAGTGTCGATAAATCAAATGCTTGAGGGTTCATTCGACCTCCGCCGTTACGAAGGCCGCGGGGTGTGGCCAGGTACCGTGGACCTGGGGGCTGACATCGGTGCTGATATTAATTCCAACTGACTTCACATCGGCAGTCCGCCACTCGCGCGCCTTGAGGGCCTCGGCATGCATCTCCGGGAACGAGGGAATCCGGGCATCCCATTCCAGTAAAGTAGAGACGGGACCTGTCAGCTGAATCGCCTGGCGATAGAGTTGCCAGACCGGGGAGATAACCGGCCCGTCATGCGTATCAATCAAGTGGGTGCCGCAGTTGGTGTGGCCAGCCAGGTGGATCTGCACGACACGGTGGTGCGGAATCCGTTGCAGATAATCGCTCGGATCGAAATCGTGATTGGTGCTCGAGACATATACGTTATTCACATCCAGAAGGAGACCGCAATTAGTACTCTCTGCGACGCGTGTCAAGAACTCCCATTCGGGCATCGTTGACATGTGGAAGGTGACGTAACTGCTGGGATTTTCCAGCACGAGCGGTCGTTCTAGAAAGTCCTGAACGATCCGTACGCGTTCGATGACATGTGCTAAAGACGCCTCGGTAAACGGCAGGGGCAGCAAGTCATGAGTGTTCAAGCCGAGAACCCCGGTCCAGCACAAATGATCCGAAATCCAGCGTGGCTGGATCGCGTCGACCAGCCGTTTCAGTTTCGTGAGATAGTCCCAGTTCAGAGGGTCGCTGCTGCCGATCGACAGCGACACGCCATGCATCACAACCGGATAACGTTCCGCGATCTGGTCCAGCACATACCGCGGCCGGCCGGCTGAATCCATAAAGTTTTCAGAGATAATTTCGAACCAGTCGACTGCCGGGAAGTGTTCGAGCAGATATCCAAAATGGACGGTCCGCAGTCCAAGTCCGATGCCGAGATCAGGGAGGCCTAAACGTGGGGTGGTCATAGTCAGTGCCGCGGCGAGATCTTCCAGCATCTGCGAATCGATGGGATGGCCCGGGTTCATAAATTTGGGCGAGCGAAGCAAAGAGGAGATTATACCACAGTCAGTTCATCCGCGGCGAATTAGAACAGCAGAGGTCTCTAAGAATCAGCGCGTAACTGCCTGGCCAGCAACTCGATCGGATGCACCGCGGTGGTGTGCGTTCCGTCGGCAATCTGATGGCGGCAGGAGAAGCCGGGGGCGATCACCGGTCCGGCTCGATGGCCTTTCACGGCTGGAAAGAGGACTCGTTCGCCGATCTGCTGACTGATGTCATAGTGGTCATAGCCGAAGGCCCCGGCCATGCCGCAGCAGCCGGAATCGACTGATTTCACCTGCAGTTCGGGGATCAGCTGCAATGCGCGTTGTGTCCCTGTCATGCCGACGAGTGCTTTCTGCTGACAGTGACCGTGGACCAGCGCCGTCTCGTGCAACCCGCGGAAGCTCAGGGGTAGCTCGCCCACCGCCGCGCGGTCGGCAAGCCAGCTATCCAGCAGGAACGAATTTTTTTGGACCTGCGTGGTTTGGTCGCTGGGAAAGAGATCGGGATATTCGTCGACCAGCGTCAGCAGGCAACTCGGTTCACAGCCCAGGATGGGCCAGCCCTGGGCGGTGAACTCAGCGAGCTTGGTGACATTACTGCGGACCAGACGTTTGGCCGGTTCGAGCAAGCCCTTCGAAATCAACGGCCGCCCGCAGCACCACAGGCCGGCACGATGAACGCGGTAGCCAGCTTGCTCCAGGATACGAGTGGCAGACTGATTGATTTCCGGTTCGCAATAGGAGGTCAGGCAATCATCGAGCAGCACCACGTTGCCACGGGTCCCGGCCGCGGGATGCGGCTGATGTTTGTCAAACCAGCCCGGAAAATGGTCGGCCGCAAACTGGGGGAGCGGACGTCGTCGGTCAATGCCGGTGGCCTGCTCCATCAGCCAGCGGACAACGGGCGACTTTCCCAGCCAGTTGGCGAACGGTGCGATGGCCGATCCCAGACGGTTCAGCGTCGCGACGTGGCCTTGAATTATCGTCGAATACGACGGGCGGTGCTGCAAATTGTAATGGCCGAGGAACTCGACCTTCAGCTTGGCGACGTCCACGTTCGAGGGGCACTCGGCCTTGCATCCCTTGCACAACAGGCACAGGTCGAAGACATCATGCATGCGTTCCGAGGTCAGCGTCCCTTCGGGCATCTGGCCGGATAAAGCCAGCCGTAAGGCATTCGCGCGGCCGCGGGGAGATTGCTCTTCGTCACGCGTGACCATGAACGACGGACACATCGTGCCCGTGTGGGTCTTACGGCAAACTCCGGAGCCGTTACACATCTCGGCAGCGGCGAGAAAGCCCTGACTGACGGGCAGGTCGTTATGGGCGGCCTCCTTCGAAAAATCCTGGAATGTCGTGATGGGGAGCGGCTGGTAACCGATGCCATAACGCAGGTTTTCGATGGGCGAAGGCGTGTCGACGACCTTACCGGGATTCAACAGCCGGTGTGGATCGAACAGTTCTTTAATCTGCTGGAAGGCGTCAAATAAACGGGGCCCATAGATAGCCGGGTTGTGATAGCTGCGCGACAGGCCATCGCCATGCTCGCCGCTCATGGCTCCCTTGAATTCCGAGACCAGTTTTTGAACATCGTCGGAGATCGCCTTCATCCGCTGCAGATCGGCGCCGGACTTTGTGTCGATCATCGGCCGCAGATGGAGGCAGCCCACCGACGCGTGCCCGTAGTATGCACCACTTGCCCCGTGCCGCGTGAGAATCTCGCGAAAACGCCGCGTGAAATCGGGCAACTTGGAAGGTTCAACGGCGGGGTCTTCGACAAATGCGATCGGCTTGCGGGCACCGGGGATGCTCAGGAGCAGCGGCGCCCCGGCTTCGCGGCAGCGCCAGATCTTTTCGGCCTGTTCGGCGGAATTCGCCCGGATGAATTTTAAGAGCCCCGCCTTGTCCCGAAGACGTTGCTCCAGCAGGATCAGGCCATCCTCCACGTGGAGAGCCGTTTCGCCCATGAACTCGACGATCAACAGTGCTGCGGGTGCACCCTCGACGAAATCCAGATAGTGGCTGTATTGCAGATTTTCCCGCGAAAGTTCCACGATGTTGCGATCGAGTAACTCCACCGCCGACGGCAAGCATTCCAGGATCCTGGGGACTGCCTGCACGGCAGTATCGACTGATTCGAAAAGTATGCAGGCCACACCCCGTTCGCGCGGCAGCGGGATGGTGTGCACCGTGGCTTCGGTGACGATTCCCAGCGTTCCTTCGGCCCCAACGATCAGGCGAGCCAGGTTAAACAGTTTGCGGTCCGGAAACAGGAGGTCGAGCTTTTGAGCCGCCGGTGCCTGGGGCAGCGATGCGGCAAATCGAGGAACGAAGGCATCCAGGTTGTAGCCGCTGACGCGCCGCAGCAGGCGAGGATAGCGCGCGATAATGTCCGCTTCATGCTCGTTGACAATCCGGGGAAACTGGCGATAGATCTGTCCTTCGATAGTCGGCAGGGTCTGTTTTTCCGCGAGTTCCGCCGGAGTCAGCGGTCCGCAGGTCATCTCGGATCCATCTGCCAGGACAACGCGCACTTCGCGGATGTGATCGATGGTCTTGCCATAAACCAGCGAATGTGAACCTGCCGAATTGTTGCCGATCATGCCCCCCAGTGCCGCACGGCTGGCGGTGGAGACATCTGGGCCAAACTGCAATTGATGAGGTTTGAGTGCCAGGTTCAGCTGCATCAACACGACACCCGCCTCCACCCGCGCCAGCTGGCGTTGTGGATCAATGTCGAGAATGCGGTGCATGCAGCGCGACAGATCGAGCACCAGGGCTCGGGCAACAGATTGCCCGGACAGACTGGTGCCGCCTCCACGCGGCAGAATCGGGACGCGATGCCGGGCCGCCACTTGGACTGCGGCGACAACATCGGCATGGTCTTGAGGAAACGCGACGCCCAGCGGTTGAATCTGATACACGCTGGCATCAGTGCTGTAGAGTCCGCGGGTCATGTCGTCGAAACGAACTTCACCCCGCATCACTGCAGACAAATCCGCTTCGAGAGTCTGTCGTAAATCAAGTTCGGACACTGGCATGGTTCGGGAGTCTCGGTAGGATGGCCAGCCGCCCAGGCGGTCCTACATTCTAGTTTGGTGAGGAACAGTTGGCGAACCCGATGCCCGACGTGGCCCGGGCACCGCA
>CAZQUW010000232.1:0-9951 GCA_964596215.1 uncultured Planctomicrobium sp.
TTTCCATGACGCGGGCCGTGATGTCGGCCGTACTGGGATCGATCATCGCATTGTGGTCGGCAAACGGCACGCGGGTCAGGACCTCGCGATTATTGTCGCGGTCGAAGGCGGCCCAGCCGCCGTCCTTGTTCTGCATGGCCAGCATCCAGCGGACGCCGCGCTGCATCGCGTTCAGCATCGGCCGCGCTGCTTCCAGCTCTGCGAGGACCGTAGGCGCGGATTGGACGTGGCGCTGGGCCAGCACGGTCTGCATCGCCGGGACCGTTTGTTCGACCCAGTTCATTTCGACCTGCCACGTCTGGCTGACACCTTCCGGCAGGCATTGCTGCAGGGCCATCAGGACCATGATCGTGTCGTCGATGTCGGGATAGAATTCGTTGTTGAATTCAAAGTACCAGCCGGCTGGTTCCACACGGGAGTTGCGGACCGACCAGTCTCCCCGGTCGCGGACTTCCTTCGACAGCAGCCACTTGACGGCCGAGCGAAGGGCCGGATGGTGGGCCGGAACTCCAGCTTCGCGGAGGGCAATCGTCGAAATGGCGGTGTCCCAGACGGGCGACTTGCACGGTTGCAGATGGACCGATCGCTGATCGTCCGATTCGATGACCAGGGCTTCGAGCTCATTCAACGCCCGTTGCACATCGGGGGAATCGTCGGTGTGCCCCAGGCATTTCAGACCGATCACGCTCCAGATGATGGGGGGGAAAATGGCTCCCAGGCCATCACTTTTCGCAAAGCGTGCCTGGATCCACTCGGCACACAACCGGATCGCCCGTTTGCGAAGGGGCTTGATTCCGTTGCGTTCGCAGAACTTGATGGCCAGGTCGGCGCGTTTGAAGAACAGATGCCAGTCGATCCAGGTCTTGTTCTGCAGCTGATCGACATTTTCCGACGGCGGCATCGTCACGGGCAGTTCGCGCGATGGCTTCAGGAACAGCTCTTCGATGCTCCATTCCGGCGGCAAGGCGCGGACGGGGCGGAAGGCCCACAGCAGGCTCAGCGGAATGACGATCGTGCGCGACCAGGCGGACATTTCGTAAATATTGAACGGCGCCCATTTGGGGAGCAGAATGAGTTCGGGGGGCACGGCCGGGCACTGGTCGTAGGAAATCGCGCCCAGGAGGGCCATGTAGTACCGGGTGAAACTGTTGACCTTTTCGGCCCCGCCCGCCTGGCGAATGGCTCGACAGGCCCGCTGCATGTATTCGGCCTGGGGATCGTGACCGGTGATTTTCAAGACCCAATAGGCTTTCACCGAGGCGCTGATTTCAACCGGCCCGTCGGGATAGATGGCCCAGCCGCCGGCGGGCAGCTGCTGATCGACGATATATTGTGCGGCCTGCCTGGCCCGTTGACTTTGTTCGCGGCCCAGAAAGGCCAGCAATAGGATGTATTCGGATTCCAGGATCGTGTCGCCCTCGAGCTCCGCACACCAGAAACCTTCGGGATTTTGCTGGCCGAGCAGATAATCGCGCGTTCTGGCGATGGCGGCGGTCAATGAAGGAGACAGGTCAGCCTCGGAAGAGGAATCTTCAACGCCCCACTGCAACCGGTTGCTGTCGGGGACGGAATGTTCGAGATCGATGCGAATACGATTGGGGGCAGTCCAGTCGGAATCCATTCCAAACTCTCTTTAAATGAAGGCCTGGTCGCAGCTTGCGAACCTGATTCAACCGCCGCGTGGAACACTGCGGCGCTGAATGCTCTGCGTTGTCGGACTATACGCACCGCGTGTCGGGCCTGCAACACTGAGTTGCCAGAGTCGTCGATCGTGCCGCGATTGACCCAGATTCGTTGGCAGCGATGAAACACACGGAACGGACATCAACGGCCCGGGACTGCGATCGCGTCAGCGCACCAGCGCATCAGCGAAGACAGGGGAAATTGGTCTCGCAGAGAATAGGGAACCACGCTAATCTTCCGCCGTGCCGAAGGTGTGCCCAGGACGGGCAGCGAGACAGAATTCTCACCAGGATGCGTGACTTCATGGCCGCGACTGCCATAACGAATATCTCCACCGGTCTGGTCCGTGGTCTGGGCCAGCGTACGGTCGAGAGCGTGCAGTTTGCCGGCGATCTGACCCTCTTTTCGCTCGATTTACTGGGCTGGCTGTGCGGACGGCTGCCGCGTGGCCGGGTGGTGCTGCCGAATCTGTATACGATCGGCGTGCAGAGCGTTCCGGTCGTGTTGATCACCGGCTGCTTTATCGGCATGGTGCTGGCCGTCCAGAGTTACGATCAACTGCGTTCGGTGCGGATGGAAGCGACTCTGGGCACGGTCATTAACCTGACCCTGGTCAAAGAGCTGGGCCCTGTGCTGGCCGCTGTCATGCTGGCCGGACGTGTGGGCAGTTCCATCGCTGCCGAAATCGGCACTATGAAAATTACCGAACAGATCGATGCCCTGCGCATGCTGGGGGCCAATCCGATTCAATATCTGGTCGTCCCCCGCTTTCTGGGGTGCTTCCTGTTGATTCCGCTGCTGACCGTGTTTGCCGACGCGGCCGGGCTGGTCGGGGGCTGGGTGTTCAGCACGCAGCTGCTGGGGGTCGACAGCTCGCACTACTGGTTGCATTCCGAAGAAATGATCAGCGGATTTGATTTTGCGGGGGGCATTTTCAAGAGTTTCTTTTTCGGAGCGGCCATTGCCATCATTGCCTGCCATCGCGGCTTTCATTGTTCCGCGGGGGCTGAAGGGGTGGGGAAGGCGGCGACCGAATCGTTCGTGTTCTCTTTCGTCGCCATCATGGGACTCGACTTTGTGCTGAGTATTCTCGTGACGGTCCTGCAGCAGTTCTGGTTTGCCTACTGGTACCGGCCGACCATGGGGCCGCTGTAGTGGCCAGCTTTTCGCAAGTTCATCGCGTCGCTGAAATGTCTCACTTATGTCTGCAACCGCACCACCTGATGGCCCGCTGCTTGAACTGAATGGCGTCAGTCGCCAGTTCGGATCGCAAGTGGTGCTGCGCGATGTGTTTTTCAACGTTCAACGCGGCGAAACGCTGGTGATCGTTGGAGAAAGCGGCTGCGGTAAGAGCGTGACGCTGCGGTTGTTGTGCGGCCTGCTGGAACCCACGCTGGGGACCGTGAATTTTGAGGGCCGCGGCTGGCGCGGCCGGAATGACCGCGAGCAACGTCGGGAACAGCTGCGGTTTGGGTTTCTGTTCCAGGGCTCGGCGCTGTTTGACAGCATGAGCGTCTTCGAGAATGTCGCGTTTGGTTTGCGCCAGAATACTCAGATGAAGTCGGCTCAGATTGAACGGATCGTGCGGGAACGCCTGAACGAAGTGGGGCTGCCCTACTCCATCTGTGAAAAGAAGCCGGCGCAGTTGTCCGGGGGCATGAAGAAGCGTGTCGCGCTGGCCCGGGTGCTGGCTTTGACTCCGGAAATCATGTTGTACGACGAACCCACCACGGGGCTCGATCCGGTCATGACCGATGTCATCAACGAACTGATCCTGCAGACTCGCAGGCAACGTCCGATCACCAGCATCGTGGTGACCCATGATATGTCCACCGTGAAGAAGGTGGCCGATCGAGTCGTCATGCTCCATCCGGCGCCGCGGCTGCTGCCGGGCGAGCCACAAGTGATTTTTGAAGGGACCGCCGAGGAAGCGTTTGAATCTGCAGACAAACGTGTCTCGCAGTTCGTCCGGGGTGAAGCCGGCGAACGATTAAGAGAACTCGCACTAGCAGGATAGGAAATTCACAGCGTCGTGGATGGAACGGGACTTCAGGCCTGTCCGTCCACATCGAACCCGAAACGACAGATTCAGCCGACTGGTATGACGACTTCCACAGTGACTTGCCCGACAATCACGATAGTTTTTGAAGACGGAGCCACGAGCTGAAATTCCAGTCTTGATCAAATGGATCAGAAAGCGACACTGACGGGCCTGGAGACCCGTCCCACGACCCCAGGCATCTCAACCTAGTCAAAGTCCATGTCCGATAACCAGCTACAATTTCGCGTCGGCATATTTGTGATCGCCGCAGCCTTGACGGCGGCCGGGCTGGTGATGCGCTTTGGTGAAATGCGCTGGATGTGGGAAGAATACTACACCATCGCTGTGCACTTTGAAGAAGCGGCCGGAGTGCACCCGCAGACGGGTGTGCGTAAGAACGGCGTGCCGATCGGCCACGTCCGCGAGCTGTTCTTCGATAATAAGCAGGGGGGCGTGACGGTGTTGCTGAATATTCAAAAGCGGCACACGCTCCGGAAGGATTCACGGGCGCGCCTGAGCGTTTCCATCCTGGGGGATGCCACGGTCGAATTTACTCCAGGCGTTGCCAAGGAACTGCTGCGGCCGGGGAGTAAGATTGAGGGCATTCCCTCTGCGAATCCGCTGGAAATGATTGCGCAAATGCAGTCTCGAGTGGACCAGACCCTGGCCAGCTTTACGAGCACCAGCCGCGAATGGCAGAAGGTTGCCAAAAACGTCAACGACGTCATGGATACGCATCGCGGACACATTGGCCAGGTCGTGGAAGACGCGGCCGAGTCGATGCATCAACTGACGATGACCTTGAAGGCCGCAAATAACATCGTCGGTGATCCGCAAACGCAGGCCGGGTTGCGCGACACGATGGCCGCCCTGCCGGCGATGGTCCAGGAAACTCAGGGAGCGATCAAGGCGATCCGCGGGGCCATCGGCAAGGCCGATCTGGCGCTGGGCAACATCGCCAAAGTCACGGCTCCGTTGGCCGAACGCAGCGAATCAATTTCGCTCAGCCTCGATAAAAGCCTGGGAAGCCTGGAAACACTGCTGGCCGAATTGAGCAGGTTCTCGCGGTTGCTGAATGACGAAGATGGATCGTTGCGATTGATGGCGACCGATCCCGAACTGTACCGCAACATGAATCGCTCGGCGGGTTCGCTGAGCACGCTGCTGAATAATCTGCAACCCGTGATCAACGATATGCGAGTCCTGGGTGACAAGCTGGCCCGGCATCCCGAACTGCTGGGGGTGCGAGGTGCCATTCAAGGCAGCTCAGGTCTGAAGAATCCCGAAGAAAAGACCGGCGGTTCTCCCCTGCCACGCATGGCCATCCCGCAGGGTAAAATCCCCAATCGCAATTGATGGATCGGTTCGACTCACGCGGTACCCTTAGCTCTCACCGGTGGGCGAAACGCATCCGCAGTCGCCGTCCCCGGCCTCGCGATTATGAGAGATGGTCCCAGCCTGCGGTCGCGATCTCATTTCGCGCTGGATCGATCGTCTCCGAAATCGCAGTTGCCAGCAAGAAAATGCTCAAGAAACCGATGTAGACCTGATTGCCGGCTCTTGGTACATTCGCGCCCTTCAAACAGCTCCCCTCAGCTTTATCTCCCCTCCCGTTTGCTTTTTGCCCTCCCCCGAACCGCGTTCGTGCGGTTGTGTACGACAATTCCTTGATGACTGCAGCCAGCCCCTGATTTGCTGGCCGTCGCTCGTCCCCCCCGTCTCACCACATTCAGCGAGTCTGCCATGCGGATCAATCTTGATCGTTGCGTGTTTCTGGCCTGTTTGGGCATCATGTTGCTGGCCACCAATGATGCCCATGCTCAGTTGCTCAAAACATCCAAAAAACTGGAGACGGACTCTGGCAAGAGTTACGTCGTCACCAAAAAATGCGGTCCCTGGATGATCATGGTGACCAGCCTGCGGGGGAATGACCCGGAAAGCACGGCCAATGCCAATAAGGCCGCACACGAACTGGTGATGGAACTCCGCAAGAAAGGGATTCCTGCCTGGACCCACGAACAGAAGGGCGAACTGGAACAAATCGCCTCGTTTGATCGTAACGGCAATAACGTGAAGCGGTTCGTCGCGTCACAACGTAACCGCATCTGTGTGCTGGCGGGTGAGTATGCCAGTATCGATATCGATGAAAAAGATCCCACGAAGGCCAGGCACGCGAAGATTGCCCAGGATACCCTGGCCTGGATGCAGAGGTATCGCCCCAAGGCACTGGAGAAGGGAAATTTCAAGCCCACCCCCGGCCGTCCGGGTCCGCTGAGCCGGGCCTTTCTGACGCTGAACCCGCTCTTCACCGAAGAAGAGATCCAGCAGATGGCCTACGATAAAGATCCCCTGCTGAAGCAACTGAATAAGGGGCAGAATTTCAATCTGCTGCTGAATCCCAACAAGTACACGCTGATCGTCGCGACGTTCCAGGGCTCTTCCAAGCATGTGCTGGCGACCGGCGAAAAGCAGGAAAAGGAAGCAATCTTCAAGTTCGATTCGATGTTGGAAAAGAACATCTCGCTCGATAAGGCGGGGCAGAGTGCATGGACTCTGGTGCACTTGCTCCGCAACCAGGGGCATGAAGCCTACGTCTTCCACGAACGGTTCCGCTCGGTGGTCACCGTGGGGGGCTTCAACGATCCGAATGACCCGCGGATTGCGAAGTTCGTCGAACAATGGGGCCCCAAACTGAAACCCGATCCCAAGACCCGGCAGGATGTGGTGACCCCCGAGATCCTCCAGATTGACGGCAACAATCCGCAGTTGTTCGTGATGGACCTGAATCCGGAGTTGATGAAAGTTCCCAAGTTCAAGTAAGCCCCCTGACAAAACCGGTTGTGGGAAGTTCAGAACCGCGATATTTCCAGTGGTTCTGAACTGACGCCACGATTTTTGTCCGCGTTGCCAAGCGAATTTGCCGGTCGTTGCTCGTGCTCTGCCAAAGCGAAGAAGTGGCGTGCCACTGGCTCTGCCCGTACTTGTAACGAGCCCCATGACATTCCGCACTGGCCGAGCCGGTGGCACCCAATCCCCAAATCATAGGTTGGCACAGCGTTCGACTCCCGGAATCGGCAGACTCTCCGCAGCCTCCGATTCCAAGGGCTGGGCTACGGCGCGTTGTATCTGGAATTGCCTCATGACTGACGACCCATCGCTGACTGTTGTCCTGGCCAGCCGCAATCGCAAAAAGACTGGCGAAATGGCCGATCTGCTGGCCCCGCTGGGCATTCGCCTGCTGTGCGTGGCCGACTTTCCGGATGTGCCTGAAGTTGTCGAAGATGGTGCGACATTCGCCGAAAACGCCGCCAAAAAAGCGAGCCAGACGGCGGTAGCCGTCGGGCACTGGGCCATCGGTGAGGACAGTGGTTTGATGGTGGATGCATTGCAGGGACGACCGGGAATCTATTCCGCACGGTATAGTGACCCGGGCGCGACGGACGAGCGCAATAATCTGAAACTGCAGCAGGAGTTGGCGGAAATTCCGGCCGAGCGTCGCGGTGCTGGCTATGTGTGCTCAGTGGCGTTGTCCGATCCGACCGGCGAGATTCGCCTGACGGCGGAAGATCGGTGCCGCGGGCGGATTATCTCAGAACCACGCGGGACCAACGGATTTGGCTACGATCCCTACTTCTTGATCCGCGAGTATCACGCAACATTCGGGGAACTGAGCGGGGCGGTGAAACAACGCCTCAGCCACCGGGCCCGCGCGTTTACAAAATTCATTCCGGAGATGATGCGGTTATTGAGAAGTTCGGTCGCGGATTGAGTTGGAGTTTTTCGCCACAGACTGACACCGATGAAACACGGATTGGGTCAGCCTTTGTGGGCATCTTTCCGCGAAGTAATCTTGATCGATAACGTCCAGCGGCGGAATGACGGACGGCGTGGCACTTACTCAGCATTTATCCGTGTTTCATCCGTGTCAATCCGTGGCGAAAAACCCTTCGTTTCTGGCCATCGGCCTCCTGGATTTCAATCGCCAGTCGGCATTCGCTGGCGGGAATGCGTCGGATCTGCCACACTGCTCCCAGCGCCAGTGAAAGATTTTGCTCTCCCCGCCCTGCTGCCAGGCTGATCTGTTGCACGGATAGTTTGTGAATACCCTCTCCTCGAGACCGTATCTGTGGATGCTGGTCGGACAGTTTGCGTTTGCCATCATGGCGACGCTGGCGCACGCGCTGAAGGATTACTGCGGCTGGCAAGTGATTGCGGTCGGCCGATCCACCATTCCCATGGTGCTGATCGCGTTCCTGGCGTGGTGGGCCCATGTGCCGCTCGTTATTTGGGGGACACGGTCCCTCTGGATTCGCAGCATTGCCGGCAGCGTCAGCCTGGTCTGCACGTTCTTCGCCTTCACGCGAATGCCCATTTCGGACGTGTTGACGATCACCAACCTGTTTCCAGTCTGGATTGCGCTCCTCAGCTGGCCCCTGCTGGGGTTACGACCGAGTTTGACGACCTGGCTGGCCATCATCAGCGGTGTCGCGGGAGTTATCCTGATTCAGCAGCCACACATTGCCAAAGGGAACCTGGCGTCCTTCGCCGCGCTGACCAGTTCGTTCTGCAGCGCGGTCGCGATGCTGGGATTGCATCGGTTGCATGGGATGGACACCCGGGCCATTGTGTTTCATTTTTCGTCCGTCTCGCTGTTATTCAGCGTCTCAGCAAAACTGTTCATTCACGGAAATCCCCCGCCCGATGTCCCCTGGCAACTGATCACCGTGGCCATGTTGCTGGGTGTGGGGCTGTCGGCCACGGTGGGGCAAGTCTGTCTGACGAAGGCGTTTACGTTAGGTGATCCGGCAAAAGTGGCCGTCGTCGGGTTAACTCAGGTCGGCTTTGGCGTCTTGATTGACGCGGTCGTCTGGCAGCGCAGTTTCGAACTGCCGACCGTTTTGGGAATGGTGCTGATTTTGACGCCGACCGCCTGGCTGATGCTGCGGGGCGGTGCCAGCGCCGAGCCGCACGACGAGTGACCCGACCCGGGACTGTCCGCGGTGCGCGAACCGGTTGGCGAGACTTTTGTTGGCGTCGTCGGGCGGGTATCATGAACTCCTGATGAAGGCCCCGCAGGGATGTAATCACCGCTGGGGGTATTGCCGCCAAGGGACGATCACCGCGGCCGTTTCACCCCCGACCTACCTAAGTTCTCACGCAGAAGAATCTTGGCTGTAATTTGCTTGGCTGTCGAAGAGTTTGGTCGCTTCGAGCCCAAGTATTTCTGCGTCATTCACCAAGGTCACCATGTCGCCAGCTCCCCCGTCACGCAGTTTTTTATCTGGACCTCGTACGATTCCGTTTCAGGCACCTCAAGGTGACCTCGCAATCCTCGCGGGCTCGGCGAACCCCATCCTCGGCAAATCGATTGCCGAAATGCTGGGCGTCGGACTGACCCCCTGTGAAACCTTGCACTTCAGCGAGGGAAACGTGTTTGTACGGGTCCTGGACAATGTCCGCGGCCGCGATGTGTATGTGATTCAAGGCAGCCACAATCCCGTCAATGATAACTTCATGGAGTTGCTGTTCTGGATCGATGCCTTGAAGCGGGCCAGCGCTCAGAACGTCACCGCCGTCATTCCTTTCTTCAGCTACGCCAAGGGGGACAAAAAAGACGAACCCCGCGTGTCGATCCGGGCGCGCGTCTGCGCTGATGCCATTGAGGCGGCCGGGGCCGACCGCGTGCTGACGATGGATCTGCACAGCCCCCAGATTCAGGGCTTTTTTCGAGTTCCCGTCGATCACTTGTACGCTCGGAATGTCCTCTGCGACCACATTCGCAGCTTGAATATTCCCGACTTGGCGATTTGTAGTCCCGACGTTGGATTCGCGAAGGGGGCGTCGGCGTACGCCAATCTGCTGGGGGTGCCGGTGGTCATCGGTAACAAACAACGCCACGGCCACGATGAAACCGTGGAAGTCCTGGAAGTCATCGGGGATGTCGCAGGCAAAAATGTGCTGCTGGCCGACGATTTTACGATTTCAGGCGGCACGTTGATCGAGATGGCGCACGTCTTAAAATCGCGTGGGGCACGGGATATCTACGCTGCCGTGTCGCACGGCGTGCTCTCCAAGGGAGCGGCGGCCCGCATCGGCGCCAGTGACATTAAAGAAATGTTCATGACCGACACGATCGAGAATCACCCCGATCCACTGCCGCCGAACATCACCTGTGTGTCCGTGGCCCCGCTGTTTGCGGAAGCCATTCGATCGATTCACGACAGGAC
>CAZQUW010000233.1:0-3013 GCA_964596215.1 uncultured Planctomicrobium sp.
TCAGCGCGAGGCGACGCTTGCGGAACTGGCGCCATACTTCGGACCAGTAGCCACGGGGTGGCGTGACCACGGGGGTCGAGTCGCTCGCAGCCGTCATCAGCGATTCTCCTGGTGTAGCCTGACTCTGTGAGTCGGGTGCTTCTTAATTTGTGTGCGGAATGGCGGTAACCACTGGTTCTGTGTGTCGATTTCCCGGGCAGAACCGGCGGCTGGCGCCGTGCCGCTCACGGGAGTTACATCATCATCAACTGTAGCTGACTCGCGGATCGACCAGCGCGTACAGCACGTCGGCCAGCAGTTGTCCGGCAAGTGTCAGCAGTGAGAAGATCAGCGTCAGGCCCATAATGACCGGGTAGTCGCGGGTTCCGATCGATTCGAAAAACAGGCGGCCCATTCCCGGCCACGTGAAGATCTGCTCGAGAATCACCGAACCGCTGAGCAAGGTCGGCAGGGTCAGACCGAGCTGGGTGACCATCGGGATCATCGTATTACGGAACGAGTGCACGACGATCACTTTCAGCGGGTGGACCCCCTTGGCCCGTGCCGTGCGAATGTAATCCTGGCGTACGACTTCCTGCATGTTGGCCCGGATGAAACGGGCATAATAGGCCAGTCCACCATAGGTGTAGCAGGTGACCGGGAGAATCATGTGATAGCCGATATCGCCCATCTTTCCCCACCACGACAGCGATTCGTAGTTCTCGCTGACAATTCCGCGGAGCGGCAGCCACTCGAGCCGCTGATAGAACAGGTACAATAATCCTAGTGCGGCCACGAATGTCGGCAGGGAATAGAGCATGTAGAGGATGGTGCTGACGATCCGTTCGTCCGGCTTGTTGGCGCGGACGACTGAATACAGCCCCAGCGGGCCAGACAGGACGTAGCCCAGGAACAGCGACGTCAGCGACAGTAGCAGCGTCGGGCCGGCACGTTCGCGAATCAGCGCCCAGACTGGCTTCTTATGCGTAAACGAACGGCCCAGGTCGAGAGTGGTGGTCAGCTTTCCGAGCCACAGCGCATAACCGGTCGGCCAGGGCTGATCCAGTCCGTAAGCCTTACGCATCCGCTCGAACTCGACGGGATCAATTTTGCGGCTGGGGTCCTGCTCCGCCTGTAAGGCGACCACGGGATCGCCGGGCATCTGGCGGATCAGGGCGTAAATCACAAATGTGATGAACAGCAGCGTGACCGCCCCGATGAGCGAGCGGCGAACGAGATAATCAAACATAACGGTGCATCGCTCCGTAGATCCCAATCAATGCCGAGCTGGCAACTCGGTTGTAATGCGAGACGCCGTTGAACTCAATTGTGAACGCCGGAAAGACTGCCCGGAGTGGATGTTCCGGACAGTGATAAATCAGGGAGTGACCGGCGGGTGTGCGGTCAGGCGGGCCCGACCGGCGGCGGATGATACACGGAATCGAAAGGCGAGGAAATTCCGGTTTGCGGTGCGTGCAGTGGGATGTGTTTCCCCCGTCAGGGAAACGCAATTGCCGGTTTTCGACGGGTTTGAAATAACAGAAAGCCGCGCACTGCGCGGCTTTCTGCGATTGGACAATTGGGGGGCTGACTCTCGAACTGGCCCGGAGGCCTGTTCTGGAATATTGTTTACTCGGCCTTCTTTTCGGCGGCTTTCTTCTTCTTTTCCTCTTCGCGCTTTCTGCGGGCTTCCTCGATCTGCTCACGCTGGATCTTTTGGGCCTCGTTCATCTTGGCATCAAAGTCGAGGTCCGACTTCAGATCGAGTTCCACGACGCCGTCCAGCAGGACATTTGCCACAACCGGGCCGTTGTCCGTCATCGTCACCCAGGCGAACTGGTCGAACTCGCCGAACTCTTTGCCGCGCATCTTGCTGCCGCCGCCGGTGGTGGCCAGCTGAATGTAGTCGTTTCCATTCCGTTTTACTGTCACATACTTGTGTTCGTGTCCGCAGAACGCGGTCCACTTGCGGCCTTCCAGGGCTTTCTCAAGGTCGTTCCAGCCCGTCTCGGCCCCCATGCCATCGGCTCCGTAGCGCCACAGCGGCTTGTGCAAAAAGACGAACGTCCAACGGACCTGCGGATTGTCCTGAACGGCTTTGCGGAAGTAGGCGATTTGTTCTTCGCCCAACTTTTCCATCTTGGAGCCGGGAGTCGCTTCGCTGTTAACGGCCAGGAACAGCGTATCGTGATACACGAAATGGTAATAATGCCGGCCCAGTCGCTGTTCCCACTCCTTCATCATCGCGGCGTTGGAGATGTCGTGGTTCCCGGGAACGTAAAAGAAGGGCATCTTCAGATCTTTGACGAAACCTTGAAACTCGGTCCATTCTCCCCCCATCCGCTCTGGTTGGTCGGTGTAGCCTTCGATCAGGTCACCGACCGAGATCACGAACTCGGGCTGTAAGAGGTTCAGTTTGCGGACCGCCTTTTCGAAGACCATTTTGCGGTGACCCCCGGTACGGTCGGTCACGACGGCGAACTGGAAGTTCTTCGGCTGATTATTCAGATTCAGGTGCGTCCAGGGATTGGTCGGTTGCTGCTCAATCTTCAGCAACGAAGGCAACACGTCGGAATTCGCCGCCCAAACCGTTCCAAACAGTGCCACCAGAGTCAACAAGACCAACATCGGCCGCTTCATGTGAGTGCTCCTCATTTTGCTTTTCGGGCGACGCAGCCAATCTGACTGCGCGAATCCAATACGTCCAAAGTTGCCAAGCAAGATCCCCGCTCCGCAGCTCGGATCAGTGACGCGCGTGCGTACTAAACGTGGTTCGAGCCGTAGAACGCATCGGATCTTATGGATTATTGCTCGGAAACTGAATAGCACCCTTGTTAATGTTCCGTAAATGCCGTGATTATCAGTTCTTAAAATTGTTCCTGGGTCGGAATACTCAGGCCGGACGACAGCCAACAGCGACGTGATCAGTCCGTGGGACAAACTCCATCAGTCACGTTGATTATCTCTCTTGTTCATCATTCCTGACGTGTCAACGAGGTGCATAAAAGTGCGATAAAATCCGACTGCCAAACAA
>CAZQUW010000233.1:3113-4322 GCA_964596215.1 uncultured Planctomicrobium sp.
TCCTGACGTGTCAACGAGGTGCATAAAAGTGCGATAAAATCCGACTGCCAAACAATTTCTAACGAATTTGTAAACGAGACTCCGACCTCATCCCGGAGGTGAACTGCTAAGATACAGTCATCTGACGCTTACCCCCACGATAAGCTTGGAACTTTGGCAGATGAGTAATAGTCCGAATGTAGTGCCTGGCGAAACGCCGCGCGGTAATCGTGCCGGCTTCGTGAAATATCTTCGTTACGATCTGGTGGCGGGCTTTCTGGTCTTCTTGATTGCGCTGCCCCTTTGCCTGGGAGTCGCCAAGGCCTCCGGTTATCCACCTGTGGCCGGTATCCTGACGGCTGTTATCGGCTCGCTTGTGGCGGCGTTGCTGAGCAATTCTGAGCTCACCATTAAAGGCCCGGCCGCGGGCTTGATTCTGGTTGTGATGCCGGCTGTGACGTCCTTTGGTCACACCGGGGGAGTGAATCCGGTCGCCGATCTGCAGGCCTACCGCATGGCGCTCGCGGTGGGGGTGGCGGCGGGAGTCATCCAGGTCCTGTTCGGCGTGCTGCGCGTCGGAAAGCTGGGCGACTTTTTTCCGACCACGGCCGTACACGGGATGCTCGCTGCAATCGGCATCATCATTATGATCAAGCAGTTCCCCTTGACGTTTGGCGGAACAAACGAGGGCGAACCACTGGAACTGCTGACGGAGATTCCGGATAAGCTGCTGGAGGCGAATCCCGAGATTCTGTCCATCGGGATCGTCAGCCTGCTGATTCTGTTCCTTAAGCCACTCGTCAAGGCCGCGTGGGCGAAACGCGTTCCGTCGCAATTGATTGTGCTGCTGGTTGCCGTGCCGATGGGCATGTACTTCGACTTATCGCACGATCATATCTACTCGTTCCTGGGGCACGACTACAAGATCAGCGAGAAGACATTTCTCGTCGACGTTCCTGCGAGCCTGCAGGAGGCCATCGTCTTTCCAGATTTTACGGCATTATCCAAGCCACTGGCATGGTGGTGGGTGCTGATGTTTACGTTAATCGGATCGCTGGAATCCATTCTGAGCGCCAAGGCCGTCGATATGGTCGATCCCTGGCGGCGGAGATCGAATCTGAACCGCGATCTGGTGGCAGTGGGTATCGCGAATACCTTGGCCTCGCTGGTTGGCGGTTTGCCACTGATTTCAGAAATCGTCCGCAGCAAGGCCAACATCGACAATGGCGC
>CAZQUW010000233.1:4422-9931 GCA_964596215.1 uncultured Planctomicrobium sp.
CTGGCAATTGGCATTGCCGCCAAGCTGGCCATCCACGCGTATAACGGAGTGCCGGTCGGGTCGTTCTTCAAGGCGTTCCTGGTGGTCGAGGATCGTGACGAAAAAACGTCGATCATCCGAGCGTCGCAGTCCGCAGTCTTCAGCAACTGGTTCCAGTTTAAACGGCAGATTGATCGACTGGCTCGTGAGCAGCATCGTGATGTTGTGGTGGACCTGTCGGGCACCACCCTGGTTGATCACAGTTTCATGGAAAAACTGCACGAATTGGAGACCGATTTCCTGGAGGACGGGTTACAGATCGAAGTCATCGGGCTGGAAGGTCACAATCAACTTTCCGAACACAGGTTTTCGACGCGCCGCCGGGCAATGGCGCGTCTGCGTCGGATCACGACCGTCACGGAAGCGCCGCTCGAGGAAATGGTGGTCAAGCGATTCATCGAACTGGGGGCCTCGGGCTACACGGCCACATCCTGCCGAGGCATGGGTCGCCGGGGCATTGATGGTGGATGCAGTTCCGAGAATCAAGTGCGGATCGAGGTGGTCGTGCCGGAAGAGGTGGGCAACCGCATCATCGACTACGTCCGGCACGAACTCCTGCGGGCGTATCGAGCGACCGTGGTCGTCGAGGTCGTCGACGCAGTGAAAGCCGAACAATTCTGAGGATTGGCTCTGGACTACGTTCCCCCCGGCGTTCCGCGCCAGCCTCTAATTCCAGCGGCTGGCGAATCGTACCCGTGCCTTCGGCAATGCGTTGTCCTCGAACTCAACTCGTTGGCAGGAATGTCGCCAGTTCCTGAAAGAACGTTTGAAGAGCCGGCGTGATCTGTTCCAGCGCGTCGAATCGAATCCGCAGCTGTTCCTGGCTTTTGCGGCCAACCGTAATTTCGCGTTCGCTGCCGAATTCGGTAATGCGCCCCAGTGCCACCCGACCCGCGGGAATGGTGCAATTGAGATCGATCCCGGCCCGACGCTTGGTGTTCAGCGTGACCCAGGAGTTGTCGGCGCCTGCCGCTTGAATGGTCACGGTTTGCTGGCCGGTCCAATCCACCGCGGCCTCCGGAACTGCCGACAGCAGCGCATCGACCAGAGCTTCCAGCACGGCCGGATCCCAGGCTACCCGCTGACCGGTGGGGAATCCCTTGCGGGACAGGTGCCACTTCTTGCCCAGGACTTTCCAGGGCATCAGATCTTCTATATTGCCCGACGTCTGCCCCAGGTATTTCGTGAATGCCTGTTGAGCCTCTTTCAGAAACTTCTTGAAGCCAGCCGTATCGATTTCCCGCTCGTAATGGAGCATGATCGATACTTCCTGCCAGGGGCCCTTCCGGTTCGCGACCTTGACCCGATCACCGCGGTTGTAAACCTGGATTTCATCCAGTTCATTAAAGTCCTGTAACTGCAGCTGGGCCGCCAGGACTTCCTGCTTGAATGTCCCCCGCGGCACGCGGAAGTTGAGTTTCAGCAGCCATTCCTCGCCAGACAAGGCATGCAGGAACCAGCCCTCTTTGGCACTCCTGGCCGGGACTTCAACGATACTGCGCGAGTTCCAGTTGGTCGGACCGAATTGGCCAGATTGCTCCAGCGTGTCGATGACAGTGGAAAGTATTGCAGCCTCCCACCGCGCGGGCTTGCCATTGTGGCCGATGCGCTGAGCGAGGTGCCAGTGGCGGCCGTCAGTCTCCCACGGCATCTTCGCGCTCTCACCGACCTGTTTGAGGTCGACGTCCCCTTCACGCTTCGCTGCCGCCTGCTTTCGATCAAAGATCTCCCGCTCGCCGCGTTTGCCCTCAGCCAGGATCGGGCCCAGCATCTCGCCGGTGTAGGATCGTTTATCCGGTGCGTTCCGCGTTCCGTTCCTGGCACCTTTGGTCTTGCCGGTGCTCGGCGTTGACTCACCGCCCGAGTACGCGACCAGGTCTTCGGGAGTCCCCTCCGCGACGATCCAGCCGCCCCCCTGCCCCGCTTCGGGACCCAGGTCGATAATCCAGTCGGCCGTCTTAATCACATCCAGGTTGTGTTCGATCACGACGACCGTGTTCCCCAGGGCCACCAGGCTATCGAGAACCTTCAACAATTTGCGGATGTCGTCGAAATGCAGGCCGGTCGTCGGTTCATCCAGGATGTAGAGCGTCTTACCCGTCTGAGGGCGGGCCAGCTCCGCGGCCAGCTTGACGCGCTGGGCTTCTCCGCCGGAGAGTGTCGGTGCCGATTGTCCGAGCGTGAGATAATCCAATCCAATCGCACACAAGGTCGCCAGCGGGGCACGGATCTTGGGAATGTTGTCGAAGAGTTCAAGAGCCTGTCCGATCGACATGTTCAGCACATCGGCGATGGACCGGCCGCGATAGGTGACAGCCAGCGTTTCGGCGTTATAGCGACGTCCTTTGCAGACTTCGCACTCGACCCAGACGTCGGGCAGAAAATGCATCTCGATGCACTTCTGGCCGTTCCCCTCGCACCCTTCGCAGCGGCCACCCGCCCGGTTGAAACTGAATCGCGCCGGACGATAACCGCGGACCTTCGCCTCGGGCAGATGTGCAAACAGTTCGCGAATCTGATCGAAGACGCCGGTGTACGTGGCCGGGTTTGACGCCGGCGTACTGCCCAGCGGTTGCTGGTCGACCTGAATGATCTTGTTGACTTGTTCCAGGCCGACAATTTCTTCGAACGGGCCCGCTTGTTCCTGGGCGCGATGCAGCCGCCGGGCCACCGCTTTGGCGAGAGTCTCTTCGATCAGCGAACTCTTTCCGGAACCCGATACACCCGTGATTACGGTGAAGGTCCCCAGGGGAATGCGCAGATCGACATCTCGCAGGTTGTGCATGCGGGCGCCGAGCAGTTCCAGCCATCCACCGCCCGGCGTCTGCTGCATCGTCGGCGTGTCGAGTAACCGGCCTTCTTTACGCCTGGCGGTCAATTTGGAAGCCATCCGCCGCGGTTCGGGGATCGGAATTTCCTCGCGGCCCGACAGGTACTTGCCGGTCAACGAGGACTCCATCTTCATCAGTTGCCTGGGCGTTCCCGATCCCACCACATTGCCGCCAAACCGGCCGGCACCCGGACCGAAGTCGTACAGCCGGTCGGCCTCCGCAATGACTTCCCGGTCGTGCTCCACCAGGATCAGCGTGTTGCCCAGCTCCTTCAGTTGCTTCAGTGATTGCAACAGTCGGGCATTATCACGGGGATGCAGACCGATCGTCGGTTCGTCCAGCACATACAACACACCGGTCAGGGCGCGGCCAATCTGTCCGGCCAGGCGGATGCGCTGGCTTTCACCCCCCGATAACGTCGGGAGCGGGCGCGACAACGTGAGGTATTCCAGCCCCACATCGACCAGGAACGACAGGCGGCCCACCACTTCCTGCAGCAGATCACCGGCGACACGTTTGTCGGCGGCTTTGAGCTTCAGGCTTTTGAAAAAGGGATGACTTTCACCGAGTGGCAGCTCGTTGAGTTCCTGCAGGGTGCGACCATTGAACCGCACAGCTCCGGCATCATCCCGCAAGCGGCTGCCGTGGCACGTCGTGCAGGCCACTTCACCCTGCAGATCACTGAGTCGCTGTCGATAGACGAACGACACGCGCGAGGCTTCTTCCAGCGCGGGATACAGACCCTTGTACTGGAACTTGACCTGGCTGTTGGCCGCCAACGGTATCCATTTCTCGCCCGTGCCGTAGAAGATGATCCGCTGCTGAGAGGCTGTCAGCCTGGCAAACGGTGTTTCCAGGGTGAAGTGGTGGAGATCGGCAATCGCCTTCAGCATCTTAAACAGCATCGAACCCCGCTCGATCCTGGGCAGGGTATCGATGGCCCCGTCGAGGATCGATTTGCGTGGATCGGCGATGATGTGGGCCAGGTCGGTCCCCAACTGCACTCCCAGACCCTCGCAGGCCGGGCACCACCCGAGCGGCGAATTGAACGAAAAGTGATGCGGAGTGAGTTCCTCAAAACTGCGACCGCATTGTTCGCAGGCAAAGTGCAGGCTGAAGCGGTCTTCACGCCACTGCGTTTCGGGTTGATCTTCCTGGATCTGGGCAACCCGCAAAACGCCCTGCCCCAGATCCAGCGCCGACTCCACAGAATCGGCCAGGCGGCCCCGCTGACGAGGGTCGAGCGTGACACGGTCGACCACGATATCGACGACGTGCTTGCGCCGCCGGTCCATCTCGGGGATCTCTTCCAGTCGATACGTTTCCCCATTGATTCGAACGCGCGAAAAACCTTGCTCTTTCAAGCGTTGCCAGAGTTGATCGTACGACGCCCCCACTGCGACTTCCTGGGGGGCGAGCAATAGCAGGCGGGTACCCGCGGGCCACGCCAGCAGCTTGTCGATCACTTCGTCGGTCGTCTGCGTCTGGACGGGAATGTCGCAGGCCGGACAATACGGCTGCCCCAGCCGGGCGAACAGAATGCGGAGGTAATCGTGAATCTCGGTGACGGTACCGACCGTGGACCGTGGCGAATGTCCGACCGTCTTCTGCTCGATCGCGATGGCCGGTGACAGTCCACTAATGTGCTCGAGCTTGGGTTTGGGCATTTGGCCCAGGAACTGGCGGGCATACGACGAGAGTGATTCGACGTAGCGGCGCTGTCCTTCTGCATACAACGTATCCATCGCGAGTGAACTCTTACCGCTGCCACTGGGGCCGCAGAAGACGTTCATTTCGCCGCGGGGAATTTCAATATTGATGTGCTGCAGATTGTGCTGGGCGGCACCCCGGACGACGATCTTGCCAGGGTCGAGTTCCAGGCGATCTTTGGGGGCCGCGAGAACTTCAGTCTTCCGTTTTGATTTACCCGGCCAGAAGATTTCCGCCAGGGCCTGACCCGTATAAGAATTGGAATTGCGGGCGATATCCTCGGGCGTGCCAGTAGCGACCACCAGGCCGCCCCCTGACCCACCTTCCGGACCCATGTCGATGACCCAGTCGGCCGTTTTAATGACATCCAGATTGTGTTCCACAACCAGGACCGTATTGCCGGCATTCACAAACCCATGCAGCACTTCCAGCAGTTTCTTGATGTCCACGAAGTGCAACCCGGTGGTGGGTTCGTCCAATAAGTAGATGGTGCCGCCGGTCGAGCGTTTTCCCAGCTCGCGGGCCAGTTTAATGCGCTGGGCCTCACCGCCCGACAATGTCGGCGATGGCTGACCCAGCTTCAGATAGTCGAGACCGACAGCAACCAGGGTCTGCAGCAAATGATGAATCTTGGGAACGTTCTCGAAATGCTGGATCGCCTGTTGGATGTCCATATCCAGGACTTCGGCGATGTTCTTCCCCTTGAAGCGGACTTCGAGTGTTTCGTGATTAAAGCGTTTGCCTTCGCACACCGGGCAGGTGACCCAGATGTCGGCGAGAAAATCCATTTCCAGCTTGTTGGAACCATGGCCTTCGCACGCTTCGCAGCGGCCGCCCGCCACATTGAAACTGAATCGTCCAGGCTCGTAAGCGCGCAGTTGTGAATCAGGCAGCGATGCGTACAAGTCGCGAATCAGATCGAACAATTT
>CAZQUW010000234.1:0-9908 GCA_964596215.1 uncultured Planctomicrobium sp.
CCAGAACGAGACGGTCCACCGGGACTACCCAGCGACGGTCCATGCCCCCCGTGTGGAGCGCTACTTCTACCACTCGATCGGCCACTGCCTCCTCCGTGCGGCGCGCTACTGCTGGCCACTTTCACGGCCTCGGTGGCGTGGCTCACGGGAGTTGGACTCACAGCCACCGGAAGCCCCAGGAGTGCCAGGCCAGTCACCAGAGAGTTAAGTTTCTTCATGGGAATCCCCTGCTACTTGGTGGTGTGGTTCACTGTTTGGGCTCAGGCAAAGTCACGGCGGGCAGTGGGGCCTGCCGAACAATCAACAGGCTGACGTCAGGCAAGGGCTCATCACCCGACATACGGTGCGACGATTCCCACTGGTAGGAGTTCTCATCTTTCAACATCAGATAGTTCAGGGACGCCACAATTGTCCCGTCTGACCTTACCGCCGATGATCGGATAATCCACCGCTCGCCATCCCAGTTCCAGAAGCTTTCGCCATAGCCACCGTGTGAATCGAAGAGCCAGCCCCGGATTTTGCGAGTCAACGGATCCCAACCAATCCGCTGGGTTCCGCTGACGACCTCCGACCCCTGGACCTTCACGGTGTAATCCTGTAACAGGAAGTTCTTGTCAGGACTCCAGCGGCACGTCACTTTGACGAGTGACTCGGGCGTTTCCTCCACCCAATCCCCCACGAGCCAAGCCAGCGGTTCCAGTCGCGAATGTGTGGTATCGGATAAATCTTCCGCGGGAAGATCTCGAATGGAAGCCAGCCGCCATTGCCCCTCGCTGAACGTCCAGATCGCCACGTACCCGCAATTAGCACCGGGGGTCCCCTCATCCTGGCTGATTGTATACGTGCCTTCTTCGATCGCCATGTGCTGGCTGACCAGACGAATCCTGCTGTCGGTGCTTCGTGCTCGGGCCTGGGGGTGTGTCTTGAACGACTTGGTAAAATAATCGCGAATCGCGTCCCGTCCCAGCATGACTTCGCCACTGTTCAACTCGTACTCCGCGTCAGGCAGAAATCGCCCCATAAAACCGTCGGCCGCCTTGGCATTGTAGTCGGCAATCAGGGCTGCCGACTGTGCACGGATCGCTCGTTCGCGGTCGGCAAGTTCCCGTTTTGCAGACTCGGGCACTTCCGCTGTTTTCACATTGGGTGCCTCCTTCGGCGCAGCGACTGCGGGCGGTTGTGCTCGAGTCTTGCCGGGCTTCTCGGCTGGAGGCGCCGTAGCTGTTTTCGCTGCTGGCGGCGGAGATTTCTCGGATGACTGGGATTGCGCCTCGGCCCAGGACATCAGGCAAGCCGCGGCACACAGCAACAGGACACCGCCGATGATTCGTTTGTCCACAATGACTCTCCTCGCTGTTCGAATCTCTGGTACGCACGGGCGACCGTTGACATGAATCAGGACGACTCAGCAAGCGGCATACCGAATCGCAGACTCGGATCGTCATTTGCGTGCGAAGCGGAGGCTAAGCGGATGCACATTGCCACATTCGGGTGTCAACTGCCGTCCTCGACACAGATTAGGGCCTGTCATCGAAAAACCAGCGAGCTCATCGTTGATCTGGGCAAGTGGCACACACCGAGCGTAATCGCACACATTTACCAAGACCTGAGACACTTGCGTCGCACACGCCGTCTGCCCGATGGAACATCCGCTGGGATTCGCCGCGTGCCCGATCGGCATTGTCGCGGTGGCACACCACTTGCGGTTTGATCCCGCCGCAACTGCGAGCTGGGAAAGTGAGAATCTTGGTGGTGTCAGTTCGTCATCAATCGTGATGGGCCATGGAAAGTCTGAGGTCAATTTGGTCGCTTCGCCTGCCCAAACAATGCTTGACGAAAGTGCGATTGGTCAGAACGTGCTCCGCCGCGAAGGCATCGCGAAGCTGTGCGGGCAAGCCAGGTACGTGGATGACCTGCCGCGGCGCGATGTGTGGATTGGCGGGACCGTCCGGGCCACCGTGCCGCACGCGCGTTTGATTGCCATCCGCTATGATCCAGACTTCGACTGGTCGCGGGTGGTCGTGGTCACCGCTGCTGATATCCCCGGCGTGAATGTCGTACCGGTCGTCCTGCAAGACCAGCCCGCATTGACCGAATCAATCATTCGCTATTATGGAGAACCGGTCGCTCTGATTGCCGCTCCCGATGAAGAAACGTTGCAGCAGGCTTTAAATAGCGTCACGCTGGAAACGGTCGCGTTTGATGCGGTCTTCGAGATCAATGACGCGCTGGCCGCCCGGGTAGCACTCCACGGTTCCGACAATGTGTTTCGCCGCATCGACATCCGTAAGGGAGATGCGGCCGCCGCGATGGCATCCGCCGCAGTGGTGATTGAACACGAGTATTTCTCCGGCTCACAGGAGCACATCTATCTCGAAACGCAGGGGATGCAGGCCGAGCCCACGGCGGATGGCATTACGATTCGCGGCTCGATGCAATGTCCATATTATGTCGTCGAGGGCGTCGCATTGTTGATGGGGCTGCCCCCGGAAAAGGTGCGCGTCGTTCCCTGTACCACCGGCGGCGGGTTCGGTGGCAAAGAGGATTTCCCGTCGCTGGTCGCGGGGCACGCGGCATTGCTGGCCTGGAAGGCCGCACGCCCCGTCCGTTTGATCTATGATCGCGTCGAGGATCTCCGCTACACCAGTAAGCGTCACCCCGCACGCGTGCGACATAAAACGGGCTGGACGCGCGACGGCGGCCTGGTGGCCATGCAGATTGACATTGTTCTGGACGGCGGCGCCTATAGCACGCTTAGTCCACTGGTCTTGCAGCGGTGTGCTGTTCACGCTGCCGGTCCTTACCAGTGCGACCACATTCAGATCGAGGCCCGGGCCGTGGCCACCAATTATCCGCCGCGCGGGGCGTTTCGGGGCTTTGGGGCTCCCCAGTCGATCTTCGCCCTGGAAACACATCTCGATTATTGTGCCGAGAAGCTGGGGCTCGACCCGATTGCAGTCCGGCGGCGGAACCTGATTCGCCGTGGCGGCACGCTGGCTACCGGACAGAACGTGCGGAATGACGCTGCCGTCGATGAGGTTCTGCAACGAGCGCTCGACGAGTCGAACTTCCTCGCGCGGCACGACGCCTATGCGGCTTTCAACCGCCTCGCGTTGTCCGCACCCGCGCCGGAGCGTTTCCAGCGCCGGGGGATTGGCCTCGCGTTGTTCATGCATGGGACCGGACTGAACGGCGACGCCGAAGGCTTCTTTAATTCGAAAGTCCTCCTGCGCGGCAATACCGATGGCACAATCAGCGTCATCACGGCGCAGATTGAATTAGGGCAGGGCACCCAGACGATTCTTGCTCAACTGGCAGCCGACGGTTTAGGGATTCCCGTCGAGTGGGTCGTGGCTGAAGAACCCGATACGTTCATCGCCGCGGACTCGGGACCGACCGTGGCGTCGCGCACGGCTGCCGTTATCGGGGGGCTGCTGATTACCGCCGGCCGGAGATTTCGGACCGAAGTGGAGCGGCAATCGGGGGGGCCGATCTCCGATCACGACGCGTTTCGCTCTGCAGTGGAGGAAATTGTTTCGCGAGTACCATTGCAAGTCACCGAAGCCTTTATCCCGCCTCCCGACTTCCATTGGGATGAAGCGACGCAGCAGGGTGACGCGTACCTGGGCTATACCTGGAGCTGCTGTGTCGTGGCTCTGGAAGTCGATCTCTTAACCGGGCAAGTCACGCCGCTTGATATCACTGCCGTACAAGACGTCGGCAAAGTCGTTCATCCCCTGTTCGCCGCCGGACAAGTCGAAGGTGGAGTGACGCAGGGACTGGGCTGGGCACTGCTGGAAGATACCGTCTGGTCCGCGGGCGTGCTCAGCAACGCCAACATGACGGACTATGTCATCCCCACCGCGGCCGACGTCCCTCCCATCCAGGCCGTATTTCTGGAGAATCCACAACGGTGGACGCCGCACGGTGCCAAAGGACTGGGTGAACTCCCGATGGAGGGCCCCGCTCCGGCTGTCGTCAATGCATTGCGCCAGGCGCTGGGGATTCACTTCGATCGAATTCCGGTGACTCCGGAAATCATCCTGAAGGCGTGTGAGGAGCAGGCACCATGAGCGAGTCAGCCAACATCCACTTCACTCTTAATGGCCGGGCAGTCGAGGTGTGCGTGCCCCCTATGCAGCGGTTGCTGGACGTCATCCGGCACACCTGCGGGTTAACCGGCGCCAAGTGCGGCTGCGGCGAAGGGGACTGCGGCGCATGTACCGTGCTCGTGGATGGCGTCGCAGTCGTTTCATGTCTGGTGCCAGCCATCCAGGCTGACGGTGCCGAGATCCGCACTGTCGAATCCTTAGCCGATGGCCACACGCCACATCCGCTCCAAACCGCGTTTCTGGAACTGGGGGGCACGCAGTGCGGCAGCTGTGCCGCGGGCTTCCTGATGACAGCCTGTTCTCATCTGGAACGGGGCGGAGAAACTTCGGAGCAAGAACTCCGCCGCGCACTGTCGGGAGTTCTGTGCCGCTGCACTGGTTACAATCGGATTATCACCGCGGTGCAACAGGCCGCGGAGGGAGGTACCCAGCATGCCGGCGATCATTTCTAACCATCAGGTTCACACCCCGGGCACTGTGGACGAAGCCCTGGGATTTCTCGCCGAACACCGCGTCGAAGGCTGGCGCCCATTGGCGGGAGCGACCGATGTCATGGTGGGCATCTACCGCGACCACTCGGGAGGGAGCCGCTGGGTGAACTTGTCCAGGCTGCGTCCCCAACTGGCCGGCATCAGTCGCGAGGCAGATCTGGTCCGCATCGGGACATTGACGACCATGACCGAACTGCGACAGTCCCTGCTGCTGGAGAACCTGTGCCCGTTGATTGGTGAGGCCGCAAGCGTGCTGGGGGCAGCCCAGGTGCAAAGCCGGGCAACGGTCGGAGGCAATATCGCCAATGGCTCGCCGGCGGGTGATTCGTTGCCGGTGTGGCTGGCCCTGGATGCCGAACTTGAGTTAGCCAGCATTCGCGGCCGGCGACGGGTTTCCTACGGCCAGTTCATGACCGGCTACCGACGCACCGTTCTGGAACCGGATGAACTGCTGACTGCGGTTCTGATTCGCCCTCGCACAGACACGTTGCAGCGGTTGTACTTTCGCAAGATTGCGCCCCGCGCGGCGCAGGGGATCAGCAAGCTGGTCTTTGCCGGAATCGCTGGCCTGGAAGCGGGACGTTACCAGAATGTACGGCTGGCCTTTGGAAGCATGGGACCCACAACCCTGCGCTCAATATCGGCCGAGCAGTTCGCCGCTGGGCAGCCCCCGTCGCAGTCACTGGGCGAACAGGCCGCGAACGCTCTTGCCCGTGACCTGGCGCCGATTGACGATCACCGCTCGACCGCGCACTACCGCCTGACCGTCGCGAAAAACCTGGTCCGCGAGTTCCTCGCTGGCAACCTCGGTAGCCTCCACACCCCTTCGGCGGCGACCTGACACTTGCCGTTACAGGGGAATTTCTCAACTTGAACTGAGTACGTGTCATCATGGCGTTTCTGAAACCGAAGGCACTGTTTCCACCACTGGACGTGGGCCGCAAAATTGATGAATTGTTTTCAGAACTGATCCACAAACCCTGGGGCGGGAAAACGGAGTCTCAGGGCTGGCAACCTGCTGTCGATCTTTACGCCACCGCGACGGCATACGTACTGGAAGTCGATTTGCCGGGAGTGCTTCCCGAGAACATCGAACTGACCCTGCACGGCAACACATTGCAGATCCGAGGCCACCGTCAAGGCCTGCGGATTACGAGTTCGACCGAATGCGTATCCCTGGAGCGTGCCCAGGGCGAGTTCGTGCGGCAGTTCCAACTCTCCTGCCCTGTCGATCTGTCGCGACTGGAGACAGACTATGAAAATGGCATCTTTCGCGCCATGATTCCCAAGGTCAACAGGTCCTCGCCCTGAATCAGATTGGATCGACCTTCAAACATGCCTCAAGCTCCGCACGCCATACAGCTGACTCCCGAAGAACTGGGACCTGACTTTCAAATTCAGGACGTCGGCTTCTGCACGACGGCCGAACTGCAACCATTGAGCGACATCGTCGGACAGCCGCGTGCCCTGCAGGCGTTTGAACTGGGATTGGAGATCCGCCAGCCGGGGTACCATATCTACCTGGCGGGGGTCACCGGATCCGGACGCATGGAGATGGTCCACAAGGTGCTCCAGGATCGTGCCGCACATGAGCCTGCTCCTTTCGACTGGCTGTATGTCAACAACTTCGATGGACCAGACCAGCCGCTGATCCTGTCGCTTCCCGCAGGACAGGGAGCACAGCTGCAGCGGGATATGTCCACGCTCGTGAACCGGCTGCTGGACGAACTGCCGAAAGCCTTTCAACGGGAAGACTTCTCGCGGGAGAAGGATCGACTGCGGCAGCAATACCATCAGCAGAGCGATGTGGCCTTCGCCCTGCTGGAAGAGGAAGCGAAGAAACGGAATTTTTCAGCCCAGCAAATCAACGAGGGGCAGATCCTGTTCGCCCCGTTGCGTGATGGACGCCCCATTCCCGAAGAGGACCTGGATAAGCTGACTCCCGAAGAAATCAAGGACATCGACCAGCGCCAGCGGGAACTGCTGGAGTTCACCGAGACGATGGGCCAGCGGCAGATGGAGATCGAACGCCAGCTCGACGCCGAGGTCCGGCAGGTGGAACGGGAATTCGCAAATCGGGTCATCGAACCTCTCGTCACTGAAATCGCCGAGCGTTATGGCAACGAAAAGGTGTCTCGCTGGCTGGACCGGCTGAAGGCTCATTTTCTAAAGAACCTCGACCGCTTTCGTCGTCGTGCGGACCGCATGCAGGTTCCCGCCCTCGACGCCATGCTGGGAGAAGCGTGGCAAGTTGACATTCAGGAGCGATTCTTCGAGTACCAGGTCAATCTGCTGGTCTGCAATAAAGATTCGCCGCAGACCCTCGTGGTACACGAACCAGCACCGACCTATAAGAACCTGTTTGGCACCATCGACCGCGTGGTCGACCGGTTCGGCCGCGTGGTCACCAATTTCACCCGCATCAAACCCGGCAGTCTGCACCGGGCCAATGGCGGTTATCTGGTGTTTAATCTGGAAGATGCGCTGACCGAGCCGTTTGTGTGGCGGCAACTGAAGCGGACAATCAAAAGCGGGTTGGCCGAGTTCGAAGCCTATGATCCCTATAGCCTGTTTACCGTTTCGGCCTTGAAACCGGAACCCGTTCCGCTGGATGTCAAACTCATCGTGCTGGGACACCCGCTCCTCTATCATTTGCTCTACTTGTATGACGATGACTTTCGGGACATTTTTCGCATCAAGGCCGATTTTGACACGGAATTTACCCTGGATCGGGGAGTCGTTCGACTGTATGGCAGCCTGGTTCGGCGTTTGAGCGATACTGAAGGGGTGGCCCCCTTTGAAGCCGCAGCGGTCGCCGAGATCGCTCGTGCCAGTTCGCGGATCGCCGCCGACCAACGCAAGTTGACCGCCGAGTTTCGCAGGATCATCGATGTCATCCGCGAGGCCGCCGTGTGGGCTCGCAGGGAGCAGGTGCCAATCGTAGCCACGCGCCACGTTCGCAAGGCGCTCGAGCAGCAGATCTATCGGTCGGATCTGCTGGCATCCAAGATGCGTTCCATGATTGAAGATGGCACGCTGCTGATCTCCCTGGGACCGCCCCAGGTCGGAGTGATCAATGGGTTGACGGTGGCCGATCTGGGCGCTTGCGCATTCGGCTGGCCCGTCCGCCTCACGGCCAGTGCAGGCATCGGGACACTCGGTGTCGTCAACATTGAACATGAAAGCCGGTTGAGTGGCCGAACCTATGACAAGGCCATGCTGATCCTGGAAGGCTACCTGCGTTCACAGTACGCCCAGCGGCACGCGCTCGCGCTGTCAGCCAGCATTACCCTCGAGCAAAGCTACGGCGGCGTAGATGGTGACAGTGCGTCAGCGGCCGAGCTGATCGCCCTCCTGAGTGCGTTGGCGAACATCCCCTTGCGGCAGGACATCGCCGTCACGGGCTCCATCAATCAACGGGGGCAACTGCAGGCCATTGGCGGCGTGAATGAGAAGATCGAGGGTTTCTACGACATCTGTCGCCAGCAGGGTCTGACAGGCCAGTCGGGCGTTTGCATTCCCAGGGCGAATGTCAAAAATCTTGTCCTGCGACATGATGTCGTCGAGTCGATTACCGCCGGACAGTTTCATGTCTGGTCTGCCGAGGATGTGGACCAGGTGATCGAACTGCTGACCGGAATACCAGCGGGCGAAGTCACGGACCTGGAAACGTTCCACGGTCGGGTTGACCGTCGTCTGCGCGAGATGCTGGCGGCGCTCAAGCCGCAGCGTAGAACGCAGCGAGAAAGATCACTCTCGATCGAACCTCAGGCCCCGCTGACCCACCCCCCTGATCCCCGGCCCCCCTTGCCCGGGCGAGGGATGGACTAATGTGGTCCGAGCCGGGCACTGACAGTGGTTATTGATGGCCCCGAACCAATTGCGAACAATCCTGATCGAAACACGCTCTCCAAGGCGTCGTTCGCTGGCCTTCAAAGCTGGCCAGCGACAAACAGCACAACAACCTCAGTGCCACAAACCCGCCGCACAGCTTACGGCCCCTTCATGAGGGACCGAACTTCCGCTGGAGTTAACGCCGTGGAATACACGCGCACGTCTTTCAGCTTGCCCAGGAAGTGATCGTGCGGACCGAAACCGATGCTCAGCGGTTTGTCGTTCGAGACATCCAGTTGGTCTCCTGAGATTTCGCCCGATTGAGCGACGAGTTCGCCGTCGACATACAACTTTAAGCGGGACCGTTCGCGGACCGCCGCAATGTGACGCCACCCCGACGGCAACTCACGGTCGTAGGTCACATTCTGGCCCGCTGCAAAAGAACGAACATGTCCCGAGGGCAGCGTTCCGGAAAACAGCCGGCCCTTAAACACGGCCATTGACCAGGCCCGGCGGTAGACCACGTCCTCGGTAAAGTCCACGCGACCGACGGATTTCCAGATCGCGTCGCTGTCATACCGGAAAATCTCGGCCATCGGCAGCGTCCCCGCATACAGCTTGCCGTTATAAACGTTCGGCCCCATCACTTCTTCGGCAGTCCCCAGCCGCCCCGTGCTGACCCATTTGTCATCCCCGGCAGACCGATACACGGTCCCGTTGGGCCACGTTCCGGCCAGGAGTTGTCCCTGGTGAATCACCAGGCCATACACCTGCGTGGCGTCGCCCAGCGTCCCGGCGCGGCTCCAGCGTTCGCCGTCAAACCGATACACCGCACCTTCGTCATAGCCCGTGGCATAGAGATTGCCGTTGAAGACGCACAGAGCTTCCGGTCGCATCCCGTCCGGGGATCCCAACGCGGTCCACTGGGTCCCTCCCTCGTAGCGAAACAGCGCCGGCTGATAGAAACCGGTCACGTGCAGCTTCCCGCGAAACACCGCCATGCCGTTGATGCCGTCAACTCCGAGCAATTGGCCCAGATCGACCCACTTGCCATTCTCATAGCGAAAGACTTTGCCGCCGATGTGATGAGCAATCGTCGGGGCCAAACCAGAATAATGCAACAAAACGCGCGAGACACCGACATACAGGTGCCCGTTGTAACTGGCCATCGCGGTCACGCCATTGCTCTTCCACGGCGCCCCCAGATCCTTCCAGCTCCCTTTGCCATCATACTGATAGACATGCCCCTGGTCTTTGTTCGTCCAGCCTTCCACAGTCCCGGCATACAGACTGCCGTCGTGCACAGCCATGCAATGCACGAAGATCGCATTCCCCAGTCGGCCTTCATCCTTCCATTCCTTGTCCTGGCGTCCCTGATCAATGCCGAAATGCAGCTGCCGATAATTCGCCTGACTGCCGGTAACCCCCGCATGGTGTTGAAGGGACAGATTCACCCCGCGGCGAGATCCGG
>CAZQUW010000235.1:0-2301 GCA_964596215.1 uncultured Planctomicrobium sp.
CCAGTTGGGCGGAGCCAGCCAGAACGTCGCCAGGACTCCCAGGCCAAACAGGGTGTAGCCGCAGGTGAAGACCCACGGCGGGGCGTCAAAAAAGATGGCGTCGTGCAGCCAGATGGCGATGAAGTCGCCGTCGTAAACCGCTTGTCCCGATTTCTTGCGGAACCAGTTTTCCAAGGTGGTCAGGGGGCAGATTATCCCCAGCCAGGCTTCCCAGACGACGATCGCGATCATGGTAAGGTGTACGCCGCGGAACCAGCGGTTTCGAATCCACGGCCAGCGGAACACGATCCCGAGCCAGATCAGGAGCAGCCCCAGGACGACGAACGCAATGTAAAAGACGTGCGCAAATAGAGTTGTGTGGGCGGCGATCTTGTAGATCAACATCGTGCGACTCCGGGATCGGATGAAAACTCGATCACCATTGAAGATCCCCGGACGCCGCCAGATATTCTGGGAACCCGGCCCGATTCGGATTTTCTCGCGGAGAAACTGGAGGCACCGGCACGAACTGGCAAATCTCGGGACGCTTTCAGGTTGGACTTTCACCTCTAAGCCGCTAGAATGAATTTTGACAACGAACGCTGTCAATAATCATTTTGTCAACAAACAAGTGCCGTGGGTCGCAAGGGCTCACTTCCAAGTTGACGGGTCACAGATTGAGTTGGGTTTCGTCCACATGCCTGCTGGAACTACGAGCGTGACGGAAGATATCTACCAGGAACACATTCTGGAGCATTTCGAGTGCCCTTACCACAAGGGGCATCTGGCGCATCCGACCTGTTGCCATCGGGACAAGAATCCGCTGTGCGGCGACGTGATCGAGTTGCAGCTGAAGATTGATGCAAATGATTGCGTGTCCGAAGCTTACTTTGATGGCAAGGGTTGCGCGATCAGCCAGGCCGCCGCATCGATCCTGTGTGAACAGATTGAGGGAAGGCCGGTCTCGGAGCTTAAGGACATGCAGGCGCAGCAGATGTTGGACTTGCTGCATGTGCCCCTGACGGCCTCGCGCCAAAAATGTGGCCTGCTGGCGTTCAAGGTTCTGAAGACCTTGGTTTATGCTCACGGTGACGAAGCGACCGAGGCCTGAACCAGCAATTTTGAATTGCTGGCCGGCCCACGCACAGATTAATACAGGTGAGCCAGGTGCCGTTCAGGCCCTGGACTCGAGCGGCGCACTGCATCGGCGCCGCTCGCAAGAATGCGGGGCTGAACGCCGTCCGGTGCGTCTCCGCTGTTATGTTGCCAGCCGCCCCCGGTGGGGGAATCCCGGTCTGACAACGCAACTCGCTTTCGTCTCCGACGATGCTGATTGATTGCCATGACTACCTCTGCTGTCCGATCCCCGTTCGATGTCGCTGCCGTCCGCAGAGACTTTCCGATCCTCAACCAGCCGTTGCCGAACGGTCAGACGCTAGTCTACCTGGATACCGGGGCGAGTGCTCAAAAGCCGCTCTGCGTGATCGAGAAGCTGACCGAGGTTCTGACCCACTATTATTCGAACACGCATCGGGGTATTCACACGCTGGGTGACTTGGTTACGACCGAGGTCGAAGGGGCCCGGGAGATCGTCCGGGCGTTTATCGGGGCCCCGAGTGTCGATGAGATCATCTTCACCGGCGGGACGACGGCCGCAATCAATACCGTCGCCTACGGCTGGGCTCGTAAGTTCTTGAAGCCGGGCGACGAAGTGTTGCTCAATGTGATGGAACATCACGCGAACTTTGTCCCCTGGCAGCAGGCGGCGATCGCGACCGGTGCCCGGCTGCGATTCATTCCGCTGACCGCCGACGGACAGCTGGATCTGACGCAACTGGATCACGTGCTGACCGACCGCACAAAACTCGTGGCCGTGACCGGCATGTCCAACGTGCTCGGGACGATCAACCCCATCCGCGAGCTGGCGGAGAAGGCCCATGCCAGGGGAGCGCTGATCCTGGTCGATGGTGCCCAAAGTGTGCCGCACGGGTCGGTGAATGTGCGGGAGCTGGGGATCGATTTCCTGGTTTTCTCGGGCCACAAGCTTTACGGCCCGTCGGGGATTGGGATCTTGTGGGGCAAGTCGAAGTTGCTGGAGGCCATGGATCCGTTCCAGTTCGGCGGCAATATGATTCGCGAAGTGTTTCTCGAATCGAGCACCTGGGCTGATTTGCCCGGCAAGTTTGAAGCCGGGACGATACCCATCGCCGAAGCGGTGGGCCTGGGGGAGGCGATCAAGTACATTCAGCAGTTTGATTCCCAGGCAGTGCATGCTCACGAGATGGCGTTGACGGCGAAGGCCTTCCAGCTGCTGGAAGAAAT
>CAZQUW010000235.1:2401-6073 GCA_964596215.1 uncultured Planctomicrobium sp.
CTCCTGGACGTCAGCAGGAGTTTGTCGAGCAGTTGCACGGCCTCCAGAACGGGGGCCAGTCCCGATGAGTCGCCATAGCAGAAAAACAGCGTATTCACTTCGCTCAGCTTGGCGGCCAGAATCTGCAACAAGGCCATTAAAACTCGGTTCCCGCCGAACGCACCGCAGCCCCAGTGTCCCGTGTGAATTTGGATTTCTCTCACGGAAGGTTGCAATCGTTCGGACTCAATACCAGCCGCAGAGAATCCGGTCACGGCCGTTTGCAGGATGTACAAGATCTGATCGCGCGTGTACTCGCCGGAATTCGCTGGCAGCGCCGCGATGGCCAGGATGTTCGAGATGGTGGGCGGAACGATCGCTCGCGTTGCATTGCGTACCGCTTCCTCGGGAGCCACCGAGAACCGATTACCGTACAAACCGGACGGCCGGTTCGCTGCTGCGTTGGGTTCAGTCGCGATCGCACACCGGCGTTCCACGCCCGTGACCAATACCGGAGTCGGCAGCCTGTTTTCCACGGTCAGCGGTGCGACATCCGACTGCGCTAACGTTTCGCGAACCGCTCCCAGGGCAGGGTGCTCCGTGACCTGCATTTCGTCCTGGGCGAATAATCGTCCCGAGTAAAATCCGAACAGATGCGGGTCGGCAAAATTGAGATACCAGGCGACAGTGGTCTGCGGTGTCGTAACGGGTTGATATTCAAAGAACCCGGGACGCGGCTCAATCCGGGTCCGAAACTCCGCGGCATTCAAGTGTTCATTTAGCGGTCGTGGTCGCCACCGTGTGAATCCGATTGTTCCTGCATGCCGAGCCTGCGGGGGACAAGAAATGCCGGCCACGAGTTGCTTGTTGGCATCTCGCCAAATCGGGGGAGCTGCCGCCATCAATTCCTGAGCGTTAAATTCCATCCGGCAGAACGGTGCCAACATAGGATCGCGCATGACGGACTTCTCAGCATTCGGAGTTGACGCGTTCGAGTTACTGAAGGGCGTCAGTGTATATTCAAGTGGTATACATCCGCAACCATTCCAGCAGCCTGGTCTTCACATCGGGCGGAATCGAATGCCCCTGGTGATGATTCAGCAGTCCCAGTCGGGCCGGCTCACCGTATAGGCGATAGACGGGCAGGGCGGCGGCGACATAGGGCCACGAGCGATCACCGTCGGCGGCACCGCTGCCAGCCTCTCCGGCCAGGATCAGAAACGGCCGCGGGGCGATCAGCGCGAGCAATTGATGATGGTTCAACGGAAAATCAGGGGCCGTAATGCCGGCACCCAGGTACCAGGGAGCATTCCAGTTCGTGGACGTGAACCCGGTGCCCCCCTCACTGGCCACAGCCGCCCTGATACGCTCGTCAAACGCTGCCAGGTACAGGGCTTCTTTGGCCCCCAGCGAATGGCCCACGGCACCAATCCGCTGCGGATCGACATCGGGCAGTGAAACCAGCACATCGACGCCCCGCTGGGCATCAAACAGCATCTTGTGCATGCCGAGTGTCTGGGGATGGCGTTGCTTAAAGTGGTCGACCGTGGACTTTACGTCAATGTTATGGTCCGGGGTCTCCCACAGATAACAGCGCGGACAGAAGACGACATGACCCTCCCGGCACAGCTGCAAACCGAGATGTTGTTCCGCCGGGCCGTTGACGCCGGCGATTTCCTCGATGTTCGATCGCGATGTCTGGTGCAAGGCGACGATGCCCGAGCGCTTGCCCGTGGCGGGCTGGTCAGGCCTGAGCAAGTAGCCTTCGACCGGTTCGTCGGCTTCTGCGAGGTAACGGACCAATTGCCGCACACAGCCTGCCGGGCGATCTTCCTTCAAGACTTCCAACCGGACCGGCGGCCGCTCGGCCGGCATGGGGCCGAGGAATTTCAGCCAGGCGTCACGAATCTTCTGGCGGGCCGCCTGCCATTGCTCACGAGTCTTGATGGGCTGCTGCTGATCATCGACCAGCAGTGGAGCCAGGGGGCGGTCGGTGGCCGGAATGTTCTGCGGGGGCCGTTGCACATCGGCCAGCCACGCGACATCCCGCGGTGGCGCCGCCAGCAGGAACCGGGGCCAGAGGGCCGTCGCCGAAGCACCCGCAGACCAGGCCAGAAAGTCACGACGTTGCATGAGAATCTCCGATTGAGAGGCCGCCTTGTTGCGTGACAAGGTAGCAAATCGGGCGCTGAGGAGACAGCTGGCAGGCGGATTTCCAAGAGTTTTTTGCCACGGAGGGACGCAGATTCAACACGGATCAAGGCAGAGGAGTTAGATCTATTGAGGCCCTTCTACGGATTGTTGATTGGAGAGATCGGTTCCCATTCCAAAGTCCCGATCAACGCTGAACCAATCCGTGTTCAATCCGTGTCCCTCCGTGGCAAAAATCCTCATTCCGGAATTCACCCCAGCAACCGGGCGATCGGCTTGCCCGAGGAATAGGCCATCGGCCGGCCAATGGGAGTGATGACTTCCTTGTTGTATTCGATGCCAAATAGCTTGAGCAGTGTGGCATAGAGGTCGGGGACTTGAATTGGGTCGGCGGGTTCGGTCTTGGCGTGCTCGGGATCGGTCTGGCCGATCACCAGGCCACTCCGCAGGCCACCGCCACCGATCACGCACGAGAAGCCCGTGGGCCAGTGATCGCGGCCTTCCAGCGGGTTGATCTGCGGGGTGCGGCCGAATTCACCGATGCAGAGGACGACCGTACTCTGCAAGAGATCGCGTTGACGTAAATCATGCATTAAGGCGGCAAATGCCGGGTCCAGGATGGCGGCATTCGAGCGGTGCGATTCCAGATTGCGGGCGTGGCTGTCCCACCCATTCAGGGTGACCTCCACCGAGCGGACGCCTTCCTCGACCAGGCGGCGGGCGACCAGGCAGCCGCGACCAAACTGGGTGTCGCCATAGGCGGTCCGCGTGGCTTGCGATTCGTCTTGAATCTTAAACGCCCGCAGCTGCTCGGAGCTCATCATCTGCAGGGCCCGTTTGATAGCGTCGGAGTGCAGCGTCTTCTTCGCTTGGGCCTGCCGACCGGCCTGGAAGGCTTGCTCCAGAACATTCAGGTTGGCGAGCCGCCGGGTCTGGCTTTCTTTAGACCGGAATGACTGCATGTTGTGCAGATCGTAGCCCGGGTTATACACCTTGAAGGCATCATGCTCGGCCCCCAGAAAACCACCCCAGCCGGGCCACTGCGAATCACCCAGTGCGATATGACGGGGAATCTCCACCCCCGCCAGCGGCAACTCGGTTTCCAGGATGGCACCCAGGGTGGGATGGCGCAGTGTCGGGTCGGGGCGGTAGCCTGTTTTGACCATGTAGGTGCCGCGCTCATGGTCACCCTCTTTGGTGACCAGCGACCGGACGACATTCAAGTCCTGCAGCTGCTCGGCCATCTGCGGATACAGGTCCGCGATTTCCAGCCCCTTGACCCTGGTCTGGATCGCTTTGACTTCGCCGCCGATCTTCGTCCCGGGATGCGGGTCCCACGTCTCCAGCTGGCTGGGGCCGCCACCCATCCACAGGATTATCAACGATTTGACTCGTTCCGCCCCGCGCTTCTGAGCCGCCCGCAGGTCAAGCGGAGGCAGGGCAAACGACAGTCCCCAGGCAGCGGCCAGGCGGAGGACGTCGCGGCGATGGATTTCATTTGGCATGGTTTGTTCGCCTGCGGGCTTTGTCGTGGTTGAATGA
>CAZQUW010000235.1:6173-9712 GCA_964596215.1 uncultured Planctomicrobium sp.
ATCCGTGTTTCATCTGTGTTCATCCGTGGCTCAGCGAAGCGTCTTCTGTGGTTTGCGGCACCGCCCGCTCTGGGTTCTCCGTGTCTCCGTGGTGAATCATTTCGCTTAATGATTCCACGAAAACTCTTGCGAATTGCACAGGCTCCAGAACATGTCTTCCACCACTTTGGCTCGTTCATTCCTGGCTGCGGCCTGCAGTTGTTGGGTGAAATAGTCGATTTCCGGTGCGGTTGGTCGTCGCGTCAGGGCGACCAGGTAGGCCGTTTCGATGCACGTCGCAGTATCGGGTGACATGCCGAAAATGCGGCCTGCTGAATTCACGGCGTTGGCCTCGGTCAATTCCCGAATCAGATTGCTGTTCATTCGCTGCAGCGCCTGGGGAATCGTGCCGGGTTGCTCGGTCAGTTCGTTCTCGCCCAGGTCACCGTACTCTTTCACAAAGTCGTTCTCTCGGAAGAAGCGAATGGTGCGAAATAACAGGTGCGAGTTTTGATCCACGGTCCCCAGCGTCGAGGCCTGCAGGATTGAGCCAATCACTTGCTCCGGCCGCAGTCGAATCAGCGGGAAGATGGCCCATTGCGACTTCAGTTCCTCGACTTGATGTTCATCCTGGGTGGGGTGGGTCGAATTGAGACGATACGGCTTCGAGGCCGCAATCACTTGAATCAGGCGTCGAAGATCGTAGTTGTGCTGACGGAAATCGGCCCCCAGGATGTCGAGCAGATCGGTCTGATCCGGGGGTGGGTCGGACAGCCCGTCGACCGGATCGATGTATCCCTTGCCAAACATCAGGCCCCAGATGCGGTTGGCGGTGGCTCGTTCAAAGCGACGGTTCTCGGGATGCGTGAGCCACGCGGCAAGTTGTTCGCGGCGGGTTCCGGTTTTCGGAAGCCATTCGGGATGGAAGGGGACCGCGGGGGCGATGATCTCCTCGGCCTTGGTCTTGCGGTTCTCGACCTTGTAGTCCACGTTGGAAAAATCCTGCATTCCGACCAGTGAGGTTCTCACTTGACCGAAATAGGCCGCCAGGCCCTGGAACTCCGCTTGTTTCCAATGATCGAAGGGATGGTCATGGCATTGGGCACAATCGATCCGCTGGCCCAGGAACGCGCGGACGCTGCGGCCCGCCAGTTTGTTTTCGTCGATGTCATCATTCGCGAAGGCACTGGAAATGAAATTGGTGGCCGGCACGCTGGTCCACAACCCTGTGTCCGCAATCATGTGCCGGACCAGTTGGTCGTAGGGTGTTTTCTGGTGGAGATGCTCGCGCAGCCAGTTCTTGAAACGATCGCGCCGGAAGATCAGGAACTGACCGTCGTCGGTACCGACCAGGCTGCGGGCGAGTCGCTCGGAAAAATAATAGCCAAATCGCGAATCATTCAGGATACGCTGCGTCCAGCGTTCCAGACGTTGCGGCTGCTGGTCGGCTTCGAACTGGCGCAGTTCTTCCAGCGAGGGAATCGTACCCAGCAAGGCCAGCGCTAGCCGACGGTAGATCTGCAGCTCCGGGGCAGGCGCAGCGGGCTGGATGTGTTGTGCCGCCCACGCGGTTTCAAAGTATTTGTTGACCTGCGCGACCGTGTCAGGCAGCGCCGGAACCGTTTCCAGTGCGGGCGTGTTGTTCGATTGCCGCGGAGCGGTCCGGGTGGCACCAATGACTAACAGCAGCACGCCCAGGGCGACAGCAATCGGGAGCCAACGGATGCGTTTGGGCATAAAACAAACCGACGCTAAAGGCGATCTTGGGCGAAGCGGGCGGCATCTGCCACCGGATCCTGCTGAACTTACTACCGCTGCGGGCCGGAGTCCGTTTCAATTCCCGATTGTTTGGAAAAGAATCTGCCGGGGCTGATTCCCGAAACGCGTCACAATCCTCGACGGTATCATACCGTACGGATCTTGTCGCTCAGTCACGTGTTGCCGTTCTCGAGCCGTTCCATGGCCAATTTTGACGACCGCAGCTATCCAATTGCACGGCCCCCGAGCCGGGGTGGCATGACGCTACCCCCGTTGGTGCAGGATGTTACAGATTCTGCATTGGTCTCGGTGGATCAGTCGGAGGCCGTGGCGTCCTCGGAGCCAGTGCTGCCAGTCCCCGTGCCGCCAGTCCCGGTTTCGCTGACCCCTGTGCCATCGCTGGTGGATCAACTGGTTGCCCGGGCGCAGTGTCCGCATCCCCTCTGGCATCCATTGCGGTTTGCTGGCTGGGGAATTTCGATGCTGTTCGGGCTGGTGACGATGGTGCTCGCGCTGGCGATCCTGGCCGCGATCCCGATCGTGAATTTCATTGCCCTGGGGTATCTGCTCGACGTGGAAGGCCGGGTGGCGCGGTCGGGGAAGATTCGCGACGCCTTTCCGCTGTTGCCGCTGGCGCCGCGGATCGGTTCGATGGTGATCGGTATCTGGCTGTTTCTGTTACCGTTGCGGTTACTGGCCTGGACGGCGGCGGATGCCCGGTTGATCAGCCCGGGTTCCGCGGCCGACCGCGGCTGGCATTTCGCGCTGCGTGCGTCGATGGTGCTGGTGACTGTCCATATTTGCCTCGCGCTGGCACGCGGGGGCCGGTTTTCGACGTTCTTCCGGCCAATCAAGAATCTGCGCTGGTTCTGGACGCAGTGTCGAGATGCCAGCTACTGGGATCGCGCCGAGCACGCCGTGTGGGAGTTCCTGACCCGCATTCGACGGACTCATTTTTTCTGGCTGGGTGTGAAGGGCTGGGTGGGGGCGTTTCTGTGGCTGGTCCTTCCCACCGCGATCTTCGCGGCCGCGAACAAACCGAACGGCGGTGCGGCGTTCGTGTCGATCGTCGGGGGCGTGCTGCTGTCGATCGTATTTGCGTGGATTCCGTTCCTGCAGGCACGTTATGCCGCGGAAGGGCGGCTGTCGGCCTACAAAGAGCTCCGAACCATTCGCGAGCTGTATCGCAGGGCACCGGTTTGCTGGACACTGGCTGCCATTCTGACCTATGCACTCTCGTTACCGCTGTTCTTCGCCACGATTGTTTTGCCGCCGCAGGACGCCTTATGGATGGTGACGCCGATCTTCATCGTCAGCATCTTTCCCACGCGAGTCATCACCGGGTGGGCTTATTACCAGGCCGTCCAGCGGACTCAGCGCGCCTGGTTCAGTCTCCGGTTACTGATGAGCCTCGTGTTGATGCCGACCTTGATGTTTTACACGTTCATCTTGTTCTTCACGCAATTCATCGGGTCGAGCGGCAAGCTGGTCTTGTTCCAGCATCACGCCTTGTTACTGCCCCGGCCGTTTTGACGCGGCGCGCACCGTAAGGATGGCCGCCCTCGGCCGTTCCGTTCTTGGGCGGTTGTCGTGATCTCAGCTGCAATCCCGGGGGACGACGGCCGAGGGCGACCATCCTACGGTGTGCCACGTCGATCGGCGGGGATCTGCCACCCAGTTCGGGGGCGCCTATGCATTCCGCCGCTTTCCCGAACTACTGCTCTCTGATGGGGTTGGAGGGATTTGAAGATCGGGAAACGCGGAACTCGCTGGAGTTCAGGCGACATGGAGTTTTGGCCGGC
>CAZQUW010000236.1:0-9532 GCA_964596215.1 uncultured Planctomicrobium sp.
TGGCACTCGTGGTCGGACCACTGAGCGGTTGTGCTCACACGGGAGCGGGTGGTTTTGCCGCTGCCAAGGCTCATAAGGTTGAAGCGCAATACGATTTGGCTCGGTTGGCAGAGTCCGAGGGCCATAATGACAAAGCACGGGAGATCTACGAAGGGATCTACAAGCAAGATCCCAAGAACTCTCAGGTATGTCATCGCCTCGGTATTGTGCATGCCAAGCAGTCCAATTACGAAGCAGCCAAACGCTACTTCAATGAGGCGCATTCGCTGCGACCGTCTGATCCTGAGATCCTGAATGATCTCGGCTATACATGCTTCCTGTCCAATGATCTGGCGAACGCGGAAGAGGCCCTGGATAAAGCGATCAAGATTGATCCGCGGAATCACCGGGCGACCAATAACCTGGCGCTGGTCGTCGGCACGCAAGGGCGTCTCGATGAAAGCTACCGCTTGTTCCGCATGGTCAACAAGGAAGCCGAAGCGCACTCGAACGTGGCTTATCTGTACGCTCAGCGGGGTGAAGGAAAGCAGGCTCTCGAGCATTACAGCCAGGCTTTGACCCTTGATCCGCAGATGCGAAATGCGGGCAATGCGATGGTGGAAATCGCTCGGCTGCAGCAGAAGATGGAAACCGAACGCGGTACCGAGCGAACTCAGCTGGCTCAAGGCCTGCAGCCGACGCCCGCTGTGCAACAGGTCTCTGACGCGAAGCCCGCCGTGGCCGCTGTGCCCCAGTTGAATGACGTGATCGCCGATGCGCGGGCTGCTGGTCGTAATCCGGCGATCGAGATTGTGGCTGAAAGACCAAGTCAGTCGGATACTGGTGCCGTGCCGGAAGAGGCAACTCCAGTCGCCGCTGTGGTGGTTGAATCGCGAACGGTCGCGCCGGCTGAATCTGAGATCGAAGTGGAAGAATCGGCCGATAACCCGTTCCTGCCACCGAAGACTCCCGATGCTGGGCAGGACGTGCAAGTCGAAGCTGCGGCTGATGTTGCTACCCCGGTCGCCAAGGTCAAGAAAGTTGAAGCAGACCAGTTCTTCGAAGAAGTGGAAGAACGAGATCTCGAAGACAAGGACTTTGAAAAGAACGCGTTCGAAGCGTCCGCTGCGACGACGGAGAAAGCTACGGCTGCTGAACCGGTCATTACTCCGGCGCCACGCATGCAGCCGCTGGCCAACGTTCGCGACACGGCTGGCGATTCGGAAATCAAGACGGTGGATTATGTCGCGTTGTGTCCGGAAGCGGGCGACGAGATCAAGTCGCTGCTGACGAATATGAATTCGAATGATGTCGCCCAGATCAAGCCCGCGTTGCATAAGCTGGGTGAGTTGGCCGAACAAGGGGTGGCTTCGGAACCCGCCGTTCGAGCCGCGTTGAACCACCAGGACTCATACGTACGGATTCATGCCGCCCTGGCTCTGTGGCGCATTCAAAAGAATACCGCAGACACCTTGCCGGTGTTTCTGCAGGGTCTGCAGAGTACAGATGCGGGTGTGCGTTCGTTCGCTGCGACAGCTCTGGCCATGGGACCGCAGACCGAATCCACAGTTGCGCCGCTTACGGCGGCACTGGCTGATTCCAATGCGTTCGTCCGGTTGCACGCGGCCGAAACCTTGTACCAGTATCCTGGACAGGAAGCCGAAGCGACCCGGGTCATCGTTTCTCATCTGAACGACAAGGAAGCGAATGTCCGGTGGCTGGCGACATTCATCCTCGGTGAGATTCATCCACAGTCCGAGATTGCTGTGAAGGCACTCACTGGGGCCCTGAAAGATAACGATAACCGGATTCGTGCTGGTGCGGCATTCGCTCTCAGTGGATTCGGGGCCCAGGCCGCAGAAGCCTTGCCGGAACTTAAGAAGCTGACGAGCGATGCTCAACCCGATGTTCGGAAGGCTGCCGAAGAAGCGATTCGCGACATCGAACACAGCTCCGCACACGCGAGTTCCAACTAGTTCGATCGATCGGGTTAGTGTGACTTCAAACCCCCTCCGGTGACCCAGCCGGTGGGGGTTTTTCTATTTGGAAGTCGCGGCGTTGATCGCCGCTTCTGGCATTCTTTGTGAATGTGCCGGGGTACTCGGGGGAATTATTGTCTGGCCGTGGTCGGACGGTAAGCCGTCGCTGGAATGACTGGCGTGGATGATCGCTGGCGTGCTAATCCGGGAGTGATCAGCAGCTTGCAGGCTTCTTTGTCATCGGGCTGCTGATAAACGCGAAAAAAACCTCTGCGTCAGTTCAGAGTCGCTCGAAACACCGCGGTTCTGAACTGCCCACAACCAGTTCTGTCAGGGGTTCTTAATCTCGATTTGCAGACTGGGCAGATTGAGGCTCTCTTCGTATTTATTGACGAATCCCGCCACTTGTACTCGCACGTCCAGTTTACCCGGCTTGAGTTGTGGTTCTGCTTTCAGATCAACTTCCACAAATGCCTGACCGCGCGGTAACTCGACTATTTCAGGGAAGCTGAATCCGGGACGGGGGCCGAGCGTAAAAGTCAGCGGCCCGTCGAACGTAGGGACGCGATTGGCGAAGATCTTAACCCGCACTGTCCCCCCGGGGACTGTTGTCAGCTGGGCCGGTTCGTAGGTCGGCTGGAATGCGCTGCGAACCTCGAGCGTGAACGTTCGCGTCAGGTTAATGCGCTGACCATGCACCTCGGCCGAAGCTGTCAGGTCGACACGGTGTTTGGCCAGCTGTGTCAGGATGCGATTATAGAACGTTCCTGACGCTTTTAACTTGTCGACGGTGGCGGGGGTAAAGTGGGCGTAAATCTGGTTGCGTTCCTCTTTCTCAACCCCGATCTGACCACCTTTGACTGCGAAAGTAATCGGTGCCGCAAAGCCGGCGGTACGCGTGGTGATGATTGGAAAGTCGGTGGTTTGAAATCGAGTTAGCTCGACCAACTGCGTCGGCAGTTCAATTTGAAAGGGCGTCGGGGGAGTTACCATCACGGCCAGCTGATACATCAGCGACGGTGGTAAAAGTGTCTGATCCTCGCGGAGCGCGTAGAGGATCAAGTCGACATTGCGTCGTTGCCGGTCCACCATGGGCTTGGTGCGGACAAACGTTTGCAGCGGTGGCCCACCTTCAACGGTCCCGGTTCCCACAACTTGCAGGCTGACGATTCCTTCCGGAGTTGCTGAGGTCGTGATCAGATGCGTGATAAATTCCGTGGCGTTGGCCGGAATGACGGCTGGTTCTAATGACATGCCGGCGAGAGCCCCGCGCAATTCGAGGCGGATTTCGCCAGGGAACTCCGTGCGCGTCACCTTGATTGGCAACGGCTGAAAAGTCCCCTGCGGAACAGTGAGATCGGAAACTTCCGCCAGCAATTCAATTTGAGGTCCCCCCGGTCGGACTTCAATGCGATAAGCAAATTCGGGTCCGCCGTCGCGAGCAACATCCCGCACCTGCAACCGATGCGCGCCCGCCTTGCCCGCGTTAAATGTAAAGCTGCCCTCTTCCAGTTCGACGTCGTCCACCCGCCGGACTTCGCGTCCATCAGCATCGAACAGGACGAGTTCCAGATCGGCGGCCCCCCCCAGTACGCGGGAAATCCCGTGGAACTGCAACTTCTGCCCCTGCGTCAATTCGAATGCAAACCAGTCACTATCCCCGGGGTGATTGAGAACTCCATTCAACGTGGCTGGAACTTTGACCGGCGTTGCCGTTTCCAGCTTATCATTCGGTTCGGCCTCCACATGTGCTGGCAAGTCTGTGATCGTTAGCGGAAACCAGGTAGCGGGACCCGCGGGCCGATTGCGGATCTCGTGAAAAACGGTTTCCGGTTGCCGGTCGACTGGTAAGTTGACCGGCGTTTGCAAACCGACGACTTGGGGAAAGCTCAGGGTGGCCGCGATGCCGGGTTGGACCGCCGACGGTACTGACATCCGGGCTTCGGGAAAATCGCCCATTCGCAGGACATAGTGCCACGTGGGATGGCCTTCAAACCGCGAGTCGCGCACTTCCACCGAATAGACACCAGCGACTGCGAATGTATGAGCAAACCGGCAGTCCGCATAAAGTCCGACTGAATTGTCACATTCTGCGACCAGCTTCCCGGCGGCATTGCGAATCTGCACCAGTGGATCGTAGTCCTTTCCGAAGCGGTTACCAATGACTTCGAAGGTGACGCGCTGCCCGGACTGGACCGTGATGGAGTAGCGATCGACCGTTGCCGGACGGCACGGAGCCGTCACCGAGATCGGCAACGTGACCGGCAGGGCTGCATCTGGTGACAGTTCCCCGGGCCTGAACGTGATGGGCAATTCATCCACCGCGAACAGATGCAGGTTGCTCAATCCGCTGCGGGTGGCCAGTCGGAGCCCATACATTCCCAGCGGGGCATTGGCCGCCAGATCGACTTCCAGCACTGCCTTAGTCGCATCGCCGGTACCAATAGAGCGTACACGCAACAATCCCGGCGGCAATGAACTCCATAAGCCGACAGCACTCGAAGTTTCGGTGCCGTGTAACTCCAATCGAGTGACCGTGCCACGTTGTAGAACCGGAGGCGAAAGATGCTCTATGAACGCCTGGGGGAAAGCCTCTCCCGACTCGCTGCAGATGATACATATTGCGAGCAGTATTGATCTTGCGGCGAATCTGGACATGTGATTTGACTCTTCAGTGAGCACCACTGGTGAAATCTGCCGTGAAATTGGTAACGGACGCGGCGGGCTGGCAAATCAGTAGTAAGGCGATACGTAAGGGATTGGCCTGATAGTATTTGCCTCGGATAGTCGATCGGGTTACACTGAACAGGTTACATCAACGGATTAACAATCATCAATGTCTGTCGCTGGTGAATCCTGGAATTGACTGAAATCCTGGCCGTTGCAGTTCTCGAGGCTTAGCATGCTCAGTTTACTTGGACCACAATTCCCGACCAGCTATGGAATGAACCGTCGCGAAATGATTCGTGTCGGGGGATTGTCAATGGGAGGGGTGGCCCTGTCCGATTTGCTGATCGGACCCGCTGCCGCTGCGGAGTCCGTTTCGAAAGTCGCGCACGGGCCGGGCTTCGGACGGGCGAAACGCTGCATCATTCTGTACCTGTCGGGCGGCCATTCGCAACACGACATGTTTGATCCCAAACCGGATGCACCGGCTGAGATCCGCGGCGAATTCAGCACAATCGAGACCTCGGTTCCCACCATTCGTTTCGGCGAGCATTGCCCGCTGTCAGCCAAGCTGATGAATCAGCTGGCCCTGATCAAGTCGATGAATCACACCCATAATGATCACGGGCGCGGTTCTTATTGGATGTTTACGGGATCAATGTATCCGGGTTCGGTGCCCGATGTGAATTCGATGTCGCGGCAGGATATGCCGCATCTGGGGTCGTGCCTGTCGAAGCTGGCTCCCGGTTCCGGGCCGATGTTTCCGTTCATTATCGTGCCGCATCGGATGGATGTCGCCGGTGGGCGCCGGGCCGGTCAGTTTGCCGGAATGCTGGGACCGAAATACGATCCGATGTTGACCGGAGGCAATCCCAACGAGGATGGTTTCCGACTCGAACATTTGCCCCTGGTACCCAATGAAGATCCGGGTGTGATTCGCCGCCGAATCGGCCTGGTCGATCAGCTGAATCAGCAGGTGGATTATCTGCGCGATAGTCAGTTGGCGCAGTCACTCAAGGACAACCAGTTGAAGGCCCTGGATGTTGTCGGGTCCGAACAGGTTCGCAAGGCGGTAGACTTGTCGATCGTCGATTCCGCAGTCCGTGAACGATATGGTCGCAACCTCTTTGGCCAGTCCGTACTGCTGGGCCGTCGCCTGTTACAGGCTGGGACACGCCTGGTGCAGTGCAACTGGCAGCGGACTCAGGGGAAGAACGGATTCGCCTGGGATACGCACTGGAATCACTTTACGGCCTGTAAAGAAGAACTGGTTCCGGCCTATGACAAGGCCTTCTACGCCCTGATGACCGACCTCGCCGCGACGGGTGAGTTAGACGAAACACTGGTCGTCGTCGCGTCGGAATTCGGTCGTTCCCCCAAGATCACGCTCCGCAACGGCGGGCGTGAACATTGGCCTGAATTGTACAATGTGGTCCTGGCAGGGGCGGGCATTCAAGGTGGCCAGGTCTATGGCAGCTCTGACAAGTTGGGGGCCTACCCTGCCGACAATCCTGTGGGGCCGGCAGACTTTGTAGCGACCCTGTATCACATGCTCGGGATCGATCCGCACCAGGAAACCTACGACCAGCAGAACCGCCCCTTCCAACTGGCCAAGGGGAATCCGTTCCCCTTGCAGATGACGTGAGCCGTAACGTGCGCGAGCCGTAACGTGCCCGTCACGGGCACTGAATGCGAGGCGACGCAGGCCGCGAACTCCTGCCCGTCCCTCGAAGTGGCTGCAGTCGGGCTAGCGAGGTCCGAGTCCCAATTGCTGATGGGAATTGATCGTCTCTGGCACTGTCGAGTATCCTTGGGTGAAGCGCGTCGCGTCGCGAAAGTCGCTTCGACCTTACGATTCACACCAGAGGCTCATTGCATGTCGATCCCTAAAGCATGGAATTCACGCCCCCTCGCAGGGCTGGTCTGCGCCATCCTTGGAACCTTATTGATTGCCGGCATCATGTCACAGACTTTCGCGGCAGACAAAGTCGCCGCCCAGCCTAAAAAGCAGCTCCGGCATGTCGTCATGTACAAATTCAAGGCCGAAACGACTCCACAGCAGATCCAGGAAGTGGTTGACGCGTTCTCAGCGCTGCCCGGAAAGATTGACACGATTGCCGGGTTTGAACGGGGTACGAATGTCAGTGAAGAAAACAAATCCGAAGGTTTCACCCATTGCTTCGTCGTGACCTTTCGCGACGTCGCGGGACGCGCAGTCTACCTGAAACATCCCGCTCACGATGAGTATGTGAAAGTCGTCAAGGATCGCCGCGAGAAGGTGATCGTGTTTGATTACTGGGCCGAGGGCTGAAACGCTGGAGGCAACCGCTCATCCTGCATTGTCACGTCTGCATTTTCCTGTGTTGAGGCGATTGGACCAAACCAACGTTCTGCCAGCTCTACTTGGCTTCCGCCAGATTCACGCGGATGATCTCTTTGTCGTTGCGGGCAAAGACGCTCTTCATGGCAAATGCCGGATGTGACCAGATCGTCATGCGGCGTTGAACAGGTCGCGTGGGTTCGATCAGTTTCGCGCGAGAAATCTCCTTGTAGCCGCTGGCGGTCAGGTCGGCGATGATCAGGTCGCCTTGTTCGTTGTGCAGGAAGACCTTGTCGCCATTCGGAATCAGGAACGCATTCCACCAGCGGCCCAGGCCGGTGGCGTCCAAGGTTTCCCATTGCCGTTTGCCTGTCTTAGCGTCCAGGCAGCGGAGCTGGCCGTGGCTGCAGATTCCATAGATATGCGATTCTGTGAAGATGGGGGTCGACATGATCGAATGCAGTCCGTCCGTTTTGATCTCGCTGTCGCTGGTCCCCTTCCAGACCACCTTTGGTTTCAGGCCCTGGCTGAAGTCGAGCATCATGGGCCCGTTGTAGAACGATGTCAAAAACAGCCGGTCACCGACTTTTTGTGGTGTCGGAATCGTCAGCCCCGCCTGGATCGGAAATGGGACTTCCCACATCTGCTCGCCGGTTCGCGGATTTAACCCGGTGACCGCCTCCGGATGCCAGATAACCAGGTGCTGCACACCATCAAATTCAAACAGCATTGGCGGACAATATCCAATCTGTGGGTCGTTGATCGCTCTCCAGATCTCCTTGCCGGTCGTTTTGTTGAAACTAACCACCGTCGCCCCGTCCGCTCCACCGACCAGCGTGATCAACTGATTGTCGATGACCAGCGGCGACGCAGCCATGCCCCAGGTAGGCAGACTGGTTTGATATTCCTTCTGGAAATCCTTCTGCCAGACTATCTTTCCATCGTTAACGTCGAAGCAGAACATCTGGCCGGTAGCCCCGATGGTATAAACCAGATTACCGTCGACAACCGGTGTCGCACGCGGTCCAGCGGGGTAACTGATGTCGTATTTCACAGGATGTGAGTGAGACCATTTGACCTCGCCCGTTTCGGCGTCCAGGCATTGAATTCGCTCTTTGTTTTGAGCCGTCTGGCGGTCGAGAAAATCGGTGATGAAAACCCGGCCATCTGCCACGGCGGGGCCGGCATAACCTTCACCCAGCGGAGTTGACCAGACACGCGGCAGCATTCCTGCGGGCAACTTGCGGACGATTCCGGTCTCTCGCCAGGCACAATCCCGCTGCGGCCCGCCCCATTGCGGCCAGTCGTCTCCATGAGCCTGCGAATTGATTCCGCCAATCAGACAAATTCCAGCCAGCCACACCACAGAACGACTCACCCCAGACATACACATCTCCTGACAGCGTGATTTCATCAATTCCGCATTCGACGATTCGAGTTGATGAGGCCCGCATCGTACGACCTGGCCTCCCGGTAGTCCGACAGATCTCTGCCGAGAAACTCGTAACCCTCCAGTAAGGTTCGAGGATTATACGCAAACGACCCTGGCATGGCAGACCGATCTCATTGCTTTGTAAGATGGCATTGCCCGTTACGGAGATGCCAGCGCACTCCCGAGCTCTGCCGATTGGCATATCAGGCCCGTCGGGGGCGATTTATCAGGGCACCGGAATGCCACCGTCCTTAGACGAACTTATCTCACGATGCCAGCAACGCTACGGATTGCCGACCTAGACATCATCGCCGCACGCCCCGGCAAGAATCTCGTCGATCCGTGGCGCCCCTATGCCTTTCTCGTCGAACCGGAACATACGGCAGCGGGCCTCCTCGAGGACGTCGCCACTCTCTTTCTGACCAACCGCGAATGCCCTTTTCGCTGTTTGATGTGTGATTTGTGGAAAAATACGCTGGACACTCGCGTCCCGGACGGTGCAATTCCGGCTCAGATTGATTTCGCCCTGGAGCGCCTGCCTGCGGCGCAGCACATCAAGCTCTATAACAGCGCGAATTTCTTCGATCCCCAGGCAATTCCTCGTAGCGACTGGCCCGCAATCGCCCAACGTGTGAATCGATTCAAAACAGTGATCGTGGAAAATCATCCGCGTTTGTGCACGGACAGTTGTCAAATCTTTCGCGATCAGATCGAAACGCAACTGGAGGTGGCTTTGGGATTGGAAACGGTTCATCCCGAAGTCTTGCCGCGGCTGAATAAACAAATGACAAAGCAGGATTTCGAATCTGCTGTGTCGCGATTGCGAAACTGGGGGATTATGACGCGCGCATTCGTCCTGTTGCGGCCACCGTATCTCACCGAGCAGGAAGGAATTGAATGGGCTTGTCGCTCGATTGACTTTGCCTTCGATTGCGGGGTCAATTGCGTGAGCATAATTCCAGTTCGCGGCGGCAATGGCATCATGGAACGCCTGCAAGCCGACGGACTTTACGCTCCGCCAAGCTTATCGGCCCTGGAAGAGGTTTTGGAATATGGCCTGCGTCTGAACCGGGGCCGCGTTTTCATGGACCTGTGGGATGTGGAACGATTCGGAGGTTGTCCCGCATGTGGTCCGCCACGGCGTGCGCGATTGCT
>CAZQUW010000237.1:0-3906 GCA_964596215.1 uncultured Planctomicrobium sp.
TTTTCATTCTCGACGAGGGGTTTAAAAAGGGTTAACGGCGTAGAGTGGCACCCGATCGAAGAGTCCGTGATTTTTCTCACGGGGACGTTTGAGCGACGGGAAATGGTGTCGTGAACCGTGTAACAACCATCCGGCTCACGCCGGACGCTCGCCTGTGTCAAAGAAAAACCGAACGCTGCTGGTCGATGGAAAGACCCGCAGCGTTCGGTTGAATGTGACTCGGCCAGCGCCCCGCGGTTTGGAGCCGCGGGGCTCGCCCTGTGACTGGTGTCGGATTAACCCTGGATCTCGTATCCCTTGCGTTGCTCGCGGCCCTGCATGGCTGCGGCATCGGCGTCGCCGACGATTTCTTCCTTGACCGGGTCCCATTCCAGTTTGCGGCCCAGGCGAATCGTGATGTTGGCGAGGTGGCACGTGGTCATGGCGCGGTGATGCGTATGCACGTCGGAAATCGGCTGGGTGCGATCCTTGATGCACTCCATGAAGTTCCGCATGTGGTCGCCCGGGATCTTGCCCTTATAGAGCTTGGAAATCGCGTCGGCGGGAAGCGGGTTCTTTTCGAGATCTTCGACCGGTTTGCCCTTCAGCGATCCGCGGCTGACGAAGATGCGGCCCTCGGTCCCTTCGATCGTGATCCCGTTGTCGGTGTCGCTGCGGATGATCATCTCGATATTGTCGGGGAAGATGGCCTTCACCATGAATTCGGTGGCGGCGTTGTAGCGATTCGAGACTGTCGGGAAGCCCTTCTCGAAGGGCATCGGGTGCTTGGCAGTCCCTTCAATGCTCAGTGGCCCGGAATCGGTCTTGCCGATGGCCCATTGAGCGATGTCGACGTGGTGCGCGCCCCAGTCGGTCATCTTGCCGCCAGAGTACTCATACCACCAGCGGAACTCATAGTGCGCCCGAGATTCTGGATAGTTCTTGTTGTTGCCGAACTTACCCTGCAGGTAGTCGGTCAGCGGAGCTTGCCCCAGCCACATATCCCAGTTCAGATTCTTGGGGACCGGCGCCTTGGGAATTTCATCGCTGGACGGAGCCCCGCCGATGGCACATTGGACCTTGGTGATCTTGCCCAACCGGCCGGAGTGAGCCAGGGCCACCGCGGTCAGGAACTGCTGCGGGGCTTTCCCGCCGTTGGCCGACATCTCGCTGCGCTGTTGCGTACCCACCTGGAAGACACGGCCCGTTTCATCGAGCACCTTGCGGATCTGCTTGCCTTCTTCGATCGTCAAGGTCAGGGGCTTTTCGCAATAGACGTCCTTACCGGCACGCATCGCTTCGATGGCGATCTTGGAGTGCCAATGGTCCGGGGTGACGATCGTCACTACCTGGATATCCTTGCGGTCGAGGATCTTGCGATAGTCCTCATAGCCGGCAATTTCCACGTCCTTGCCGGCATTGGGCTGCGCCTTCTTGACTTGTTCCTGAGCCCGGCCGACGTTGTCCGAATCGACGTCACAGACGGCGGCGACATCACCGTAGCGGAAGGTCATCGGGCCGACGCCACCGCGCCAGCGATCACCCACGCCAATGCAGCCCACGACCGGCCGGTCACTGGCATTGTAAAACGCATTGGCCGCGGAAGTGGTGAACCAATAGGGCAGGGAACTTCCGGCCAGCGTGGCCAGCGAAGTTTTTAAGACGTCACGACGATTCAACATGGTCACGGTGAGAGCTCCTGTGAAGCGAGAGAAAGTCGATGCTGAGGTCAGCGCCGGGATTGTACACCGGAATCAGTGGCCGTCTCAACCACGACCGCACGCGGTCGAGTCGACAAGCCCGCATCACGAGCCTGGATCGTGCCTGCATTTCAGTTCGGTCCCGGCCAGACTCGGCCGTCCGGGCCTTTATGCGAAACAGCCCGGCCGCTGATGAAACGGCCGGGCTGTGCATCACATCTGGTTGTCAGCACTGAACTGCGAAACTAATCACCGAACGCGGCGTCAAACGCGCGATTGCTGGGGGAGAAGTCGACGTTCTTGACGAACTGGCAGGCTTCTTTCGCACCTGCTTCGCGGTCCATGCCCATGTCTTCCCATTCCACCGACAGGGGCCCGGTGTACTTGATGGCATTCAGAGCGCGGATGATTTCCTCGAATCGGACACCGCCACGTCCAACGCTGCGGAAATCCCAACCGCGGCGGGGATCCCCGAAGGGGAGGTGACTGGTGTTGATCCCCGAGCGGCCGTTCAAGGTGACCGAGGCGTCCTTCATGTGGACGTGGTAAATGCGATCCGGGAAGAACCGGATGAATTCGACCGGGTCGACCCCCTGCCAGATCAGGTGGCTGGGGTCAAAGTTGAAGCCGAACTCTTCGCGGCTGTCGAGGGCCTTGAGGGACCGTTCGGCCGAGTAAATATCGAAGGCGATTTCGGTCGGATGGACTTCCAGCGCGAACTTCACACCGCATTCCTGGAAGACGTCCAGGATTGGATTCCAGCGATCGGCCAGCAGCTGGAAGCCGGCGTCGATCATCGAGCGCGGCGTGGGGGGGAAGTCATAGATCAGGTGCCAGATGCTGGAACCGGTGAAACCGTTCACGATACCCACGCCCAGCTTCTGGGCGGCGCGGGCCGTGTTCTTCATCTCTTCGATCGCGCGCCGTGTGACCCCTTCCGGGCTGCCGTCGCCCCAGACGTACTCGGGCAGAATCGACTTGTGACGCGCGTCAATATTGTCCAGAACGGCCTGGCCGACCAGGTGATTCGAGATGGAAAACAACTTGAGATCGTACTTGGCGAGCAATTCGCGTTTACGAGCGCAATAGGTGTCGTCCGACAGGGCCTTCGCGACTTCGAAGTGATCGCCCCAGCAGGCGAGTTCCAGGCCGTCGTAGCCGAAGCTGCTGGCCTTCTTGCAGACTTCTTCCAGCGCGAGGTCAGCCCACTGGCCTGTGAACAGCGTAACAGGTCGTCCCATGATAGCTCCCGGTGCAACTCAGATAAAGAGAATCGAATCTACTCCGGAGCCGAGCCGACGAGTCTGTTGCCATTCTGCTTGAGAATGACAAAAGTACCCGCTGGCGTCCACAAACCGACCCAGAGTCTGGCCCGGTCCGACGTGGTTGCCCGATGGGACACAGACCGGCGGCGCCAAATTCAAGCCATCAAGCTAAACGGGACCGGTGCGACTGTCAATCACCGCGCGATGTGCCCGTTGACTGATTTCTCGCAAGATTCCGCGGGCCGACACCAAACCGACAATTGCGGGGCTGGGAAATTCCTGTTAAATCAGGCGTAGTGCTGTGGCAAACCTCTCCAAGTTGTGCAAGATCCCATGAAAATCTCCATCGGTACCGATCACGCTGGCTACGAATACAAAGAAGCCATGAAGCAGATGCTCACGGCGGCAGGGCATGAGGTCATCGATTTTGGCTGCTTTTCTAATGAAAGCTGCGATTATCCCTTGTTCATTCGACCTGCAGCCCAGGCGGTGGCCCGGGGGGAATGCGAACGGGGGATCGTCCTGGGAGGCTCGGGGAACGGTGAGGCCATCGTCGCCAATCGGGAGCGCGGCGTGCGTTGCGGTCTGTGCTGGAACCTCGATACGGCCCGTCTGTGCCGGCAACACAACGATGCGAACATGATTTCCATCGGGTCGCGGCAGATCTCGCTGGAACTGGCCCTGGAGATCGTCAATGTGTGGCTGACCACCGCATTTGAAGGTGGTCGTCACTCACGCCGCATCGCCCAGATCGACGGTTAAGCGGCACTGCCGTGGGACGTCGGGGAGATCCAGCTCACGAATAACGGTTGTCAAAGAATGCGAAACACGGGCTAAAAAACCCGTGTTCTCGTTGATCGGTCGTGCTTTTAAGGTTGAAACCTAGGCGGCGACCATCGCTTCTTGTCGCACTGTGGCGTTCCGCGGCAGCAAGGCCGAGAAGACGAACATGATCTCTCCGA
>CAZQUW010000237.1:4006-9510 GCA_964596215.1 uncultured Planctomicrobium sp.
CCGGCAGGGGATCGGCGAATGGTCGCAACCATGCCATGGTGACCGATGAGGGATCGCATCACGGGACTGCGATGGAAGTGGCCGTCTGCAAGGCTTGTTAAGCCGCCGTCACGCCAAAGTCACCTTCATTAAAGTCGCCTTCGCAGGCCGCGTGCAACAGGCCGAGCGCGCAGATGACTCCGAGAGTTGCCTCGCAGTTGCCTCGCGGTTGTCCGGCTCACTTCACGCAGAGCGACGAACGCGACCATCTGGTGTGCGTCGGCTGAAGACGTACCGTCGCCGTGCCGCAGTTAAACGGTGACTTCGGCAGCGTCCACGGAGTTCGCGTATTCGGTTGCCTCATCGTCCACAGGTTCACCGCCGTGGATCTTGGCTGCCGGATCGGGTGTCCGGCCCCGCAGGGCCCCGGCCATCTTACGCAGCATCTCATGCGGCGCGATGGTGTCTTGAAAGACGGCCACCAATTGCTGGCGGAACAGCCAGTCCGTATGCACTTCAATCGACTTCACCCCTTCCACCGTGCTCAGTCTGCTGCGGAGCAGTTCGAACTGTTGCGGCGAGGGGCGGAATTGCAGTTGATTGAAGATCAGTGAGATCTCCGGATTACGGTTGGCGAGTTCCATCGTGTTTCAATTGGACCAGAATGTGAACGAACAGCAGGGCGCAGCCCACCGTGCCGACCCGGGCCAGCGGGCGTCCGGCCAGTTGAGCTGGGGCCACTGCCTGCAGGCTGCGTTGTGTGGGACAAATCGTCGTAGGACGGACAATCCTGTCCGTCTTTTACAGTCGACTCTCGAGAAGACGGACAGGATTGTCCGTCCTGCAGTCTGATGTCCCTGAATTACGCAAGGTTATTTAGGTGCCGGTGGTTCGGCAGGCGGCTTTGTGCGCCGCCTGAGCCCCATCGATCAGGCCCCAGGCGATGCTGTTGTTCTGCGGCAAGGACTTCGCCACGAGCATGACGGGAAATGCCACGCCGAATGCCATGCCATAGGCCAGGGTATAAATGCCCTTGTTGATCGCTTCGGTCACTTTCGGCAGGGCCCGTTCCACAGAGGCTCGCGCGTCGATAAAACCGGACTGCACGGCATCCTTCAAACCTGCACCGGCGACGGGTGCGGTGACGGCCATAGCTTCGGACATAGTCTCTCCAGTAACAGGACGATGGTGCCCGGTGGCGAGCCAGGCCGAATACAAACACGGCACCCCACGGTCACAGCAATTGCTGACCGCGGCGCGGAATGCAGGTGTGAGGCCAATTGACCAACATCAATTGCGGGTCAATCTAACATGCCATTAGACGACCACTGCGGTCAACATCACCATGGCCATGACCCAGCCAATTGCGAAGGCAAAGCCGGCGAGAACGGATTCAGCGAACACAGCAACAGAGCGGCGGAAGGCGGACATGTTAGACCTCTTCTGGGGAGATTAAAGTCCCGATTTCATCGGAACTGAGGGGGGGCTTACTTAATTCTTCAATACAGTAAAATCTGGACCGCGGGCTATTTGTGGTCAGGAAATCGGGCCTTCAAATCGGACACGAATTCTTTGATCTGCAGGACCCCTTCCTGATGAAATCGCGGAAAGCGCCGGCTGAACCACACTTCGAGCGGACGGAATGTCTTGGGCCACATCATGACGCAGCCGGCAATCAACATGGGGGTCCCGACCGGGCCCGGCAGGATGACACCGGCAATACCGGCCAGGATCAGCAGTGACGCCATCTCCTGGGGCAATTGTCCCAGCATCTCACTGGACTGCTGCCCGGCCGCCGGATCGGCCTGTTCCGTAGCGGCAGACGACGGTGATCCGGTGTCCGGCAGCGTGCTGTCGGGCGTCGGAGGCGGCGAATCTTGCATGGACTGGTCTTCGTACATAGAAGCGTTCTTTACGATGATTCCCACACCCGGCTAAGGTGTGTGGTTCTGATCCAGGTGCTCATTGGCGAGGGCCAGCAGTTTGGCTGCCTCATGTTTCAGTCGGGCATCGCGACGATGTGCCGCGCGGCGCAGGCCCGGTTTCGACGGCTGCTGCTCCTCGATCGCGGCTTCCGGATCGTCCAGTGTGTCGCTGGTTTGAATGACGGTATTGCCGATCACAAACGGACCTGCCGGCCGGTCCGCAACGACAGCAGCTGTTTCGTCTTCTGTCGGGTCTTCATCCGGAGCCGGCAATAAGATCTCGTGTGTGACGGGCCGGCTGGTCACCCGGCGTGCGGCCAGTAAGCGCCGTGAATGACGCATGTGCCGTCCATACATCGCCCCTGCGGCCAGGGCCCCGATGTTGGTCAGCACGACCACATGCAGGCTGGTCAGGCCCACCAGGAATGCACCGGAAATTGCCAGGGTATTACAGGCCAGAACCACGGCCCAGGCATTGCGCCCGGGGGCGCTGGTTTCGTGGACGATGCGTAACAGGGTCTCGAGCCGTTGTGGTTCGGAATGGAGGGCAATCAAGTCCGCGTGCTGAGGACCGATGCCCGCTTCCGGCGTCAACGAGATCCGGATGACCTCATCGTCCATGAACTGGCTGAGGATCTGGTGGCAGGCCACGACCGCGATGCGTTTGCCGGTCGCGGTCAGTTCATCGATGTACTCCAGGCAGTCATCTTCGGAACCGGCGATTTCATGGACATCGACAGTACGCGAATAAACAGCCAATGGCGTACGTATGACCTGCAGTTCTGCCGCAGCCAAGTCGTCGTGAGCGCGGTGAGCAATCACGATCGTCTGGATCTGATCCAGTTCGTACAGGGCTTCGGGGTTGTTGACCAGCCAGCCCTCGTGGAGTAGGTGGCTGACCCCGCTGAGTGTTCCGAAGCGTTCCGTCAGGGAGGGCCCTGTGGCAAAGTCGGGCCGCAGCACGGCTGCTAAGGTGGGCAGGCCCCCGATCAGGAAGGCCGCTGTTCCGGTCGCAAACGTGTAGGGCACGAATCGCGAGGCCAGGGCCTTACCGCGTTTCGTCGGGCCACCAGTGCCGGCCGTTTTGCCAATCACCGAGCGGACCGTGCGGCGGATCGTGGCCAGGCGGGTTGCACTCTCAACGGCCACGACTTCAACTTTCAGCTGGCCCTTGATCAGCTCACTGCCGGCATAGACGTGTTCTCCCACGCCCCGCACCGCCGTGCCCTCGACGCCGCGGACCCGGTGCTCCTCGAATTCCCCTTCACCTTCGACCACAATCCCATCGAAGGGTAGGGCGACGCCGACCGGCACGTTGACGATCATCCCGGGGGCAAACCCGGCATCGGCGTGCTGGCTGGCGTCGTCCGTGGCACTGTTAATCAGGAACCCTTCAGGCAGGTCTTGATCCAGGGTCAGTTCGCGAACCACTTTTCGCAGTCGATAGCTCGACCAGCAATGCCAGCTCGTGACCGACGCCTGCATGATGGCCGCCGGCAGGAAATTGCCGGTGGCCAGCGTGGTTCCCATGATGACCGTGTAGAGGGCCGGCATCCGCCATTGGAATGTGGCGAGTTCGACGGCACCTCGTCCGAGCGTCGGCAGGTTGAAGCCCACCAGCGCGGCCGCGGTGGCGGTCGCCAGGCCGGGAACGAAGAAGTCAGTAGCGACCGCGAGCCCCAGGCAAGTCCCCGCCGCCAGCCAGTAGCTCGCGGGCGGACCAGCCAGCAGGACGTCGTTGTCGTCCTGCCCGTTGACAATCCGCTCGAGTTTGGCGAGCAGTTTGTCTGGTGTCGTTGTGCCCTGTTGATACAGGACCAGGATGGAACCCGTGGGCGCCGATGCGGATACCGATTGCACCCCGGCAGTCGCCCCCAGGGCCGCTTCGATCCGGACGGCCAGGTCGGCATTCTTGATCAACAGCGGATGTCGCAGTCGCACCCGGCCGGGCAGGGCATGGAAAATGACCCCGCCCGTCATGCCGGCGTCATTCTTTCGGATCTCAATCGTTCTGCATTGAGCATACCCGGCCGCAACCGTCTGTTGCGGTGGGGTCGTCTGCCGCAGGCAGTTGGCGATCATGCGCAGCTCGTCCGAGCCGTCTGGTGCGGCCGTCGGCAGCTCGGTGACTGGCACCAGCCGCATCGTCGCGGTCCCGCGTGCCCGATCGATCGCCACCGATTGAACACAGGGCGCCGATAACAGTCGTCCCATCAGTTCGCTGGCTCCCTCCCAGGCATGGCCCCGTGCCAGAACAGCCGCGCGGAGCACGACCGTTCGGGTTTTCAGGTCAATCTGGAGTGAGGAAGGTCGCGACATGGGACTACAGCGGCGGGCTGTCCTTTTTTATATTCTGCGAAAAAACCAGGTGGGCTCAGTGCCCTATGGCCTGAGGGTCCGTGAGTCATGAATGCGGCCTGATGGCCTGTTGGACCCCGCTCTTACGGACGGGGCTCCCTGGAACAATCCGGTGTTCGAAGAATCTCAACCCCGGACTGGGCATTGAGATTCTTCGCGTGCACCGTCAGAGAAATTATACCGCCTGCAACTGGCGTTTTTCTTCCCGGACTGCGGGCCGCACTTGACTGTGCTGCTGCAGGGCCAGGGCGTTCGCCAGTTCGGTCTCGGCGGCTTTACGTTTCTGCTCGTCGGCGATTCGCTTGAGCGGCAGCATGCCGTTCGCGAGAGCCGCCAGGGCCGCGACGTTGTTCGTCAAGACCGACGCCATGATGCCGAAGCCCATCGTGAAGGCACCCAGGATGCACAAGGCATTCGGAGCCAGGATGAGGTACCAGCTGCGCTTGATGTTCCGGTCGAGGCTCATCGCCACATCGCGCAGTTCGCACAGGCGATGCAGGCTTTCTTCCATGAACACGATCTGGGCGGTATCGGTCGCGATCGACGAGGCACCACGCAGAGAGATCGAGACGTTGGCCTTCTTGAGGGCGATCGAATCGTTGATTCCATCACCGACGAAGCAGACTTTCTTGCCCTGCTTCTGCAGACGCTCGACGTATTCCGCCTTGTCACCCGGCAAGACACCGGCGAAGTATTCGTCCATCCCCAGGCTGAGAGCCAGCTTGCGGGTGGGGGCTTCGTGGTCGCCCGAGATAATCGCGATGTGCTTGATTCCGCGGGCCCGCAGACCGGCGATGATTTCCACGACTTCCGGACGTTGAGCAGCACACAGTTCGATGACGCCGGCAAACTTGCGGTCGATGGCGGCCATCACCAGCGTGTTGCCTTCATGGTGAGCATCGGCGACAAACGCGTCCATCTCGGCGGGCAGTTCGATCCCTTCCATCTTCAGATAGCGAATGCTGCCGACCATCACCTGGTGACCGTCGATTGCGGCATCGATCCCGTAGCCCACCTTGTATTCGGAATCATCAATCGGCAGCATCGGCATCCCGGTCGCTTCAAATTCCATGACGATGGCTTTGGCGATGGGATGAGCAAACCGCTGTTCGGCGGCCGCGACGAGCTGCAGCAGGCGTTCCTTGGAGTGACCGTTGAAACCGACGATCCGGCCGACTTCCGGACGTTCGCGGGTCAGGGTACCGGTCTTGTCGAACAGGACCGTGTCGATTTCGTTCATCA
>CAZQUW010000238.1:0-9502 GCA_964596215.1 uncultured Planctomicrobium sp.
GATGACGCATCAAGAGATTGCAATATATTCCGGGGTCGTGTACCGTCTCATGAGCTGTTTGCAACGCGCGTTTTTTAGCGGTTCAGTGTCGCGGGGTCCACCGTAGTTCGGTGTGAAGTACACTGCCACGCCATAGACTGGGGACAGGTGTCAAGATGCTATCAGTCTGCGGACAGCCCCGTCACCAGAGTGAAGGAGTTTCGCGGCGCGAGTGGCTGCGAATCGGAGGATTGGGGGCCGTGGGGCTCAGTCAACCCGTCCTGGCGCTGGCTCGCGCAGGCGCCGCCGCGCCCATGGCTGCGTCGTTTGGCCGAGCAAAATCGTGCATCGTGCTGTTTATGTTCGGCGCCCCGGCTCACCAGGATACCTGGGATTTAAAGCCTGATGCGCCGGCCGAAGTTCGGGGTGAGTTTCAGCCGATCGCTACGAATGTTCCGGGGACGTTCGTCAGCGAGCACATTCCCCTGCTCGCGTCGATGGCCGATCGGTATGCATTGATCCGGTCGGTAACACATCCTGATAATACGCACACGGTTGCCATGCACTACATGCTGACCGGCGTGCGGCACATCCGTCCGAGCACCAATCCACAGAATGCGGCGGACGATTTTCCGTGCTATGGCGCGGTGATGAATTACGCTTGTGGTCTTCAACGTGATGGCTTACTGGCCGCAGCAACGGTCACTGGCGACCCCAGGCCCGGGCTGCCGTCTGCCGTGAGTTTGAATGCACCAGCCAACCAGATTTCGGCGAACAATCATATTTTTCCCGGGTTCTTTGGGGGATTTCTTGGTCAAGCGTTCGATCCATTCTTCGTCGCTCAGGATCCGAGTGATCCGAAGTTCCAGCTGTTTCCCGTGACGGTGAATGCGGAACGCTTGCTGGAACGTCAGCGGTTGCTGACCGAACTGCTGAGCCCTGCACGAAACGCAGGCCTCGCGCCTGCCGAACGCTCATTTGCGACTTGCTACGATCAGGCATTTCGACTGGTGACCTCGACCGCGTCCCGGCAGGCATTCGAGATTAGTCAGGAGCCGGACGCCGTCCGCGCCCGCTATGGATCAACGCCGTTTGGACAGGGCTGTCTGCTGGCGCGGCGGCTGGTCGAATCGGGCGTGTCGCTGGTCACGGTGAATTGGCAGCGCGATGATGCTTATTGGGACACGCATTCCAATAATTTCCGCGACCACAAGAACAAACTGCTGCCGAACATGGATCGCGGTGTTTCGGCATTATTGTCAGATCTTGAACAGCGGGGTTTGTTGTCTGAAACACTGGTCGTGGTGTTGGGCGAGTTCGGGCGTACGCCGAAGATTAATGCGAACGCGGGCCGCGATCACTGGGCTCCGTGCAGCACGGTGATGCTGGCGGGAGCGGGTGTTTCGGGTGGGCACGTGCATGGTGCATCCGATCGCACCGCAGCCTATCCGGCGCGTGATCCGGTGACACCTGAGGACCTGGCGGCCACGATTTACCATCTGCTCGGGCTGCCACCCGATTTCACCCTGCACAACGCTGAAAATCGGCCGATTGCACTGTCTGCGGGTAACCCTGTCTGGGGATTGTTGTAAACAGTTACTCGTCATCGATTCACGGAGAACTCATGGCTCGCTCACTCCTTCTCGGCTGTCTGATCTGGTGTGGATTCGTGGATCATGTTCAAGCCGCAGACGTGCCCCCGTTGCTGAAGCCGGTGTTCCAGGTCGTTGATCTCGATGTGGGCGAGGTTGCAGATGTGACACTGAGTAACGGTACTCAGGCCCGTGTCAAACTGGTCGGCCTGAAGGAAGACCGGGATGAAGTTTGCTTCGCCGTGCGCCGCGCCGAGGTCACGATTGAACTCAACGGCCAGACCGTGCAACTGGTTTCCGCAACTTATCATCTGCCACAAACCGTGGGGGCAGTGCAGATTGATTGCCCCATCACGAAGGGCTACAACGAGAATGGCAGTCCCAGTTTCTGGGGACTTGATAAGGCGGCACGCTTGAGGTTATGGCCAGCGGGCGCTCCCCTGTTGCAGCCGGGCACGTTCCTCTATCCCGTCAAGCAGCGCTGGTTCGCGACCGACACGCAAATGGCCAATGAACCGGTGCATGTGGACGGTGGTGATCGTCCCGGAAAGCGCAAGATCTATTATCACAGCGGCCTGGATATTGGCGGCAGCGAAGGTCTGGTTGAAGTCGTGGCGGCGACCGACAGTCTGGTGGTCTCGGTCGGTGAAGTGGTGCTGGACGAGCACAAACGCGATACCCCCGTCGCGCCCCGTTATGACGTCGTCTACCTGCTGGATGGTCGCGGCTGGTATTACCGCTACAGCCATTTGAAAGAAATCGATCGGCGGATTGTCCCCGGCCGGCTGATCGCGCAGGGGGAACGTATTGGCCTGTTGGGGAAAGAGGGAGGGAGCGGTGGCTGGTCCCATCTCCATTTCGAAATCGTCAGTCGACAGCCCTCCGGCAAGTGGGGGACTCAGGAAGGTTATGCGTTTCTGCGGGAGGCCTATCAACGCCAATATCAGCCCAAACTGCTGGCGGTGGCTCGACCCCATCATTTGATCTGGGCTGGCGAAACAGTCACGCTGGACGGCACAAAATCGTGGAGTTCCTCGGGGAAGGTCGCGAGTTACCGATGGCAGTTCACGGACGGCTCGCAGGCTGACGGCCCGGAGCTCAAACGCACCTACACCAGACCTGGCCGCTACAGCGAAGTGCTGCGCATCACCGACGCCGCGGGCAATGTGGCCTATGATTTTGCTGTGGTCATCGTCGCGGATCGAGATCGCCCTGAACGGCTCGTCCCCTCGATTCATTCCAACTACTTTCCGACAACCAGCCTGCGTGTCGCAGATCCCATCACTTTCAAGGTGCGCACTTTTAATACCGCGGCGGGAGGAGAAGTGTGGGACTTCGGAGACGGCAGTGCGCGGGTCGAAGTCCGTTCGGACGGGAATCGCGAAAAGTTGTCGGCAGATGGCTACGCCGTGACGACCCATCGGTATGCACAGCCGGGGGACTATGTAGTCCGAGTCTCGCACAAGGACGAATTCGGGGTGGAAGCGATCGGTCATTTGCAGGTGCATGTCGACGCTGCTGCGGATAAAAACTCGCGAGCTGAACCTGTGAAGGACGACCGCTGGACGAGGCTGGCTCCGCATTTCGCCCCGCCCCGGGAGTTCGCGGGACAATTCGGAAAGTACCGATCGCCACTGCAGTTTACTGATGGCAAAATGGTCCGTACGGCTGCGGACTGGAAACTGCGACGTACGGAGATCCACAAGCAATGGACCGACCTGCTGGGCCCCTGGCCGGCGTTGATTGAGAAGCCGCAAGTGGAGGTTCTCGAGTCGACCCGGCGCGACAATTTCACGCAACATCGCATTCGGTTCTTGTGGACGCCGCAGGAATATACGACGGGTTATCTGCTGATACCTGATGGCGAGGGCCGGCGACCGGCGGTGCTGACCGTGTACTACGAGCCCGAGACGGCGGTGGGCTGGAAAGGGGAACTGCGGGATTTCGCGTACCAACTTGCCCGCCGGGGCTTTGTGACATTGTCGATCGGCACGACCGAAGCCTCTGCGGCGAAAACGTATTCTTTATATTACCCGGACATTGACCGCGCCCAGGTTCAGCCGTTGTCGATGCTGGGCTGTGCGGCGGCCAACTCGTGGTACGTCCTGGCGAGCCGGCCGGAAGTGGATGCCGACCGGATCGGGATTGTCGGTCACTCATTCGGCGGCAAGTGGGCTTTATTCGCGGGGGCCCTGTTCGACCGCTTCGCTGCCGTGGCGGTTTCGGACCCGGGAATCATGTTTGATACCCATCCCAGCGTGAATTACTGGGAGCCCTGGTATCTGGGCTGGCACCCGCGCCCATGGCGTCAGCAGGGCCTGATGACAACCGAAAATCCGGCCCGCGGACTGTATCCCAAGCTGTTGGAACAAGGTCGCGATCTTCACGAGCTGCAGGCGTTAATCGCACCGCGGCCCTACCTGGTCTCCGGTGGCGAGGTCGATCCCCCCAGCCGCTGGCTGGCTCTGAATCATGTGATCCAGGTTAATGATGTGCTGGGAAAACCCAACCGGGTGGGCATGACGAACCGTCCCAAACATGGGCCCACGCCGGAATCGAACTCCGTGATCTACGACTTCTTCGAGCATTTTTTGAAGTCAGGAGGGATGTGACGCCCTGGATCGTTGCCCGGCGAGCCAGGGAAAGTGACTATGGGCATGGCACGCCGCTCACCGCTGCCACAGGATGCGGGAGTTCTCCAGTGGAACTGACACACCTGGATGGCAGGGGATCAGGCGCGGTGTGTAGTCAGCTGGTGGTCGGGCCGCGGAAACTGCCGTGCTGTAGACATAAGTGCCCGCGGCGTCGCCCGTCAGTTTGCGAACACACGGCATGTCGTGCCGTGCGGGGCCCTGGTCATCGATCGGATTCGCATACAGTTCAACGCGCCAACCCTGGGGATCGAGGCCGTTCAGGTAGACCTGCACTTCAAACACATGTTGTCCGTCACGCGTCTCGACTTTGACTTCACCGAAATGCAGCGAGTTCCAGTTAAGCTCGAGGCTGTGCTGCCAATCGAGCAGTTCCCGGCCGAACGCGCCTTGGTTGGCACTGCGGGCATGATACTGCCGGGCCGCGGGAAGATAGTGTGTTTCAGTATATTCACGGACAGCTCGGTTGGCCGAGAATTGCGGCGTTAACTGTGCCATGCTTTCCCGGATTCGCTGCACCCACGCGGTGGGAATGCCGTTCTCGTTACGAGTATAGAACTCAGGAATGACATGGTGCTCAAGGAGATCGTACAGCGCGTTGGCTTCCAGGGCGTCCCAGGCAGGATCGCTGTCGTGTTCGCGGCCATCTCCCAGGGCCCAGCCCACATCCGGCGTATAGGCTTCCGCCCACCAGCCGTCGAGTTCGGAGAGATTGAGCCCGCCATTCACGAGGACCTTCATGCCGCTGGTGCCACAGGCCTCCCACGGCCGCCGCGGAGTGTTCAGCCACACGTCAACCCCCTGCACCATGTGCTCGGTCAAGTGCATGTCATAGTCACCGAGAAAGATCGCGTGCGACCGGTTTTCGGGCCGGCGCATCGTGCGCGTCCATTCCTGAATCAGGGCCTGTCCCGCCTTGTCGGCCGGATGGGCTTTGCCGGCGAGTATCAACTGCACGGGGCGCTGCGGATTGTTGAGCAGCCGCAGCAGCCGCTCGGGATCGTGCAGCAGAAGATTGGGACGCTTGTAGCTGGCGAACCGACGCGCAAAGCCCAGTGTCAACGTGTGAGGATCGAAGAGATGCCTGGCCTGTTCAACGGCCTCCAGCGAAGCCCCCGAACCAGCCAGTTGCCGCGCGATTCGTTCTCGCGCATATTGCACGATTGTCTGACGCGATTCCGTGCGAAATCGCCAGAGACGGGCGTCGGAGACCTGGCGAATATCGTCCCCGATGGACTGTGCCGTTCCCAGCCAGCGATCCTTGCCGCAAGCCTCGGTCCACAAATCATCCGCCAGGGCCGAGTCCCAGGTCGGAGTATGGACTCCGTTGGTCACATGACCAATGGGGACATCAGCCGCCGGCCAGCGCGGGAACAACGGTTGGAACAACTGCCGGCTGACTTCCCCATGCAGGCGGCTGACACCATTGACGGCTCCGCTCCCGCGGATCGCCAGGTAGGCCATGTTGAAGCTTTCCGAGGAGTCGTGCGGATTCTGGCGACCCAGGGCGAGGAGGTCCTGGGGGGAAATGCCCAGGCGGGTGCGTGCGTAGTTGCCCAGGTATTGCTCGATGAGTGCCGGCGGAAATCGATCGAAGCCCGCATCGACGGCGGTGTGCGTGGTAAAGAGATTGCCGACGCGCGTCACCGCCAGGGCGACCTCGAACGGCTGCCCGGTTTCTTCCATGAAGCTGCGTGCCCGTTCCAGCACGGCAAACGCGGCATGCCCCTCATTCAGATGACAGACGTTGGGTTTGAGGCCCAGTTCCATGAGCAACCGCCAGCCCCCCATGCCCAGCACCAGTTCTTGCGTGAGTCGCAATTCTGGTCCACCGCCATACAGTTCGCTGGTGATGCCGCGGTGAGTCGGGAAGTTGGCGGCGTCGTTGGTGTCGAGCAGATAAAGTTTGACCCGGCCCACGTGGACCTGCCAGGCGCGCAGCCAGACCGAGTACCCCGGGAGGTGAACTTCCAGCCGCAGCCACTCACCGTCGGGCTGGCGCAAGGGCGTAATCGGCAACTGTCCCGGATCGTTATAAGGATAAAGTGCCTGCTGGGCGCCGTATTTATCGATGATCTGGCGAAAATAGCCTTGCTGATACAGGAGCCCGACACCGACGACCGGGACCCCCAGGTCACTGGCAGCCTTCAACTGGTCTCCCGCGACGTTGCCCAGGCCGCCCGAGTAGATTGGCAGGGCTTCGCTCAACATGAATTCCATGCTGAAGTAGGCGACGCAGGTCAACGGTGCGTCGACATGCTGCTGCTGAAACCATGCGGGGGCGGCCGCGGCATCGCGCGTGCCGCTGCGCAAGTCATCGACCTGCTTGCGAAAGGAGGGATCTGAGAGTACGTGCTCGATCCGGTCACGGGAGACAGTTTGCAGGACGACCCAGGGATTCTGGGTGAGTTCCCACAACGCCGGATCCAGATGCCGCCATATGGCGTCGGTGGCGTGGTTCCACGACCAGTGCATATCCAGGGCCAGTTCCGCGAGGGAAGCAAACCCCTCTACATCCACCGGTAACAAGCTATGGATCGGAGAACTGGATCGTGCGTGCATGCTCATGGGCGGGCCTCGAATGCAATGTCACTGGAATCTGTGTCGCAGGGCGTATTGCGGAAGTGCTGGCATTAAACAGCGGCACCAAACAGCGCGCCGACTCCCGCTGTCAATGCCATGGCCAGTGTGCCCCAGAACGTGACTCGCCACGCGGCTTTCCAAACCGGAGCACCACCTGCACTGGCTCCGAGACCACCGAGCACTGCGAGTAGCAAAATGGAAATACCAATCACGAACGGAATTAACATGTTCCTGGGCACGACAAGCAAGGTCAACAACGGGATCGCCGCACCGACCGCAAATGTGGCTGCAGAAGCGAGGGCGGCCTGGAGTGGCCGGGCGGTCGTGAACTCGGAGATTCCCAATTCATCTCGGGCATGGGCCCCGAGTGCATCGTGCGACATCAGCTGCCTGGCCACCTGCTGGGCGAGCGATGCCTCCAGGCCGCGGTTGACATATATGGCAGCGAGTTCGTTCAGTTCCGAGTCCCCATCCGCGGCAAGTTCCTTACGCTCACGGTCGAGATCCGCTTGTTCGGTGTCGGCCTGCGAACTGACCGAAACATATTCCCCGGCGGCCATCGACATGGCTCCGGCGACCAATCCGGCAACACCCGCGACCAGGACTTCACTCACAGGTGAGTTCGCCGCCGCCACCCCGACCACCAGACTGGCAGTCGAGACTATGCCGTCGTTAGCGCCCAGCACAGCTGCCCGTAACCAGCCGATACGTTCGGTTCGATGCAACTCTGAATGGCGCACATACATGCTGTTGATGTCCCTGGTCGCAGCCGTACTCCACAACATCAAGAATGGGAAGTGAGGGCAGAGCCGCATGAAATATGATGGGAAACAACGGCATTATAGCGAATGGCGCCCACGCCACGCGCAATACTGCGTCGCATTTCAGACGAGCATGGTTTTTCCGATGGCGTGCCCGTGCCGCTTAGCCCGGGCACGCGGCATCGATTCCCCTGCTTCTGGAATTCGCGTATGCCCGAAATTGACAGGCCCCGGATCACTTCTAAGGTGCCGCAGGGTCATTCGCGTCGGCTCCGCCCGAGGTCCCGAGATCCAGCTTGGCCCATTTCTTGGCGGCCAGTTTCTGCAGTCCCTCTGCAGTAACCGAGCCGTTTTCTTTAAACGTCAAAGTCTGGAGGCTGGGCATCTTGAGCAACTTGTCGACCGTGGCGTCGGTGACGCCGGTGGCTCGGATGGACAATTCCTTAAGATTGGGGAGCGCGGCGATCACGTCCACCGTGGCATCGGTCATCTGCGGCACGGTCCAGATATCGAGCAGTTCGAGCGACTTGAGGGCCGCCAGATGGGCCAGACCGGAGTCGCTGACTGACGCGAGTTCGTGCAAGTACAGTCGCCGTAGTTTGGGCAGATCGTCGAAAACCTCCATGGCGCGATCATCAACGTTGGGCAGATCACGTAGCGTCAAGCGGGTCAGTCCCATGCCTTTGAGGGCCAGAACTCCTTCGGAGCCGAATCCCTGACAGCGAAATACTTCAAGCTGGGATAGTTTGCTGAGCTTGGCCAGGTGCTGCCCCGACTGATCGGAGATGGCAAAATCCTGCATCAACAATGATTCCAGCGTCTGGTTACGGGCCAGATATTCCAGTCCAGAATCAGTCACAGCGGTACTGCGATGTTTCAGAGCATTCAACTTGGGCAGATCGGCGACGACATCCAGGGCCATGTCGCCGGCTTCCATATTGCCTCGCAAATCGAGCGAACGCAGGTCCTGCAGCTTCGACAGGCGCTGTGCGCTGATGTCGTTGACCCGGTTCTGCAGCAAGGAGAGTCGTTGAAGTTTTCCCAGTTCGCTGAGGATCTTGACCACACCATTAGTCATGTTGGTGTTCGACGAGAGATCCAGATCAGTGAGATTGGGGAACGATTTGACGATCAGTTCGACGGAGACGTCGTTAATCGCAGTGTTGGTCAGTGCGAGGCTCGTCAGGCCCTTCAGGCCACCAAGCTTGGCGGCCATGTCATCATTCAGAGTGCGGCAGTTGAAGATTTGAAGTTTCTTAAGATCGGTGAGTTTTCCAAATAATTCGAGGTCGCCTGCATTTAAGTTGGAGCCGTCTTGAATCACGATTTCTGTCAACAGGTCCCCGTCTTGGGGAGCATACCTGGCACGCGCACCGAGTTCATCGATGCGGGCCTTAGCTGCTTTTACGTCGCTGGGATTGGCGGTCCCCTGGGATGCCGCCGCAGGCGGAGCAGCGGATGTTGCCGGTGCCGCGGGCTGAGGTGTACCGGGGGCCGAAGCCGCACCACCACCGGCTCCTTCGGGTTTTGCACATCCGGAAAGAGAAGTGAGTCCCAGCCCTAAGCCAACCACAACGCCTCGCAACCAATGCGACTTAACCATGTTTCTCGCCTCGTTCAACTACTACAGAAACGCTGATATGACGGCTGGCGCAGCTCAGAGCCGCACGCAACCGGTTTTGTCAGGAGTACTAAAAGATTGGGCGCACGCGATTCGCGTGCGCCCAATTCCGTTGGTTCACATTACAGACGATCGGCAGGCACTAGTCCAAGCGGTGCCCTTCGGCGTAGACCGGCTTGATCAGGTCCGCAACCTTCGGCGTCTTGAGTGCTGCGAGGTTGGTGACCTTCAGGTTCTTGGCATCCCATTCGACCTTCTCGCCCCATTCGCCCATCGTCCCTTCGGAACCGCCGACGGCGGCGGCCCAGACGGCCA
>CAZQUW010000239.1:0-9483 GCA_964596215.1 uncultured Planctomicrobium sp.
ACCGATTGAGAGCGAATCATGAGCAAGCGAGTAAAAACGTTGGTGATGTCCGAAGTCACCAAGCGATTTGGCGACAATAAGGACTTCCTGGTGCTGGACGCCTCGAAGGTCACAGCGGTTAAGGTCAACAAGCTGCGATTGCGGGCTGAAAAGCTCGGTATCAAGATGTTGACTGTCAAGAACACGCTGGCACTGAAGGCGTTGTCGGAGCTCGGCGTGACCAGTTTGACGCCAATCATGACCGGGCCCAGTGCCTTGGTCTGGGGTGGTGCCGACATCGTCGCGCTGTCGAAGGAAATTACGAAGTGGTCGAAGGAAAAAGATCTTAAGGATCTGAAGATCAAGGGTGGAACTCTGGATGGCCAGACCCTTGATGAAAAGGGTGTGGAAACACTCAGCAAGAGTGCGGGTAAGCCGGAATTGCTCGGCCAGATTCTGTCCTTGATCAAGTCGCCTGGCGGACAGCTGGCTGCGGCCTTAATTGGTCCGGGCGGTTATATCAGCGGTCAGGTTAAAGCGATCGCCGAAAAAGAAGGCGAAGATACAGCGAGCGGAGAAGCAGCGGAGTCCCCCGCGGATGCCCCGGCTTAATTGCGGGTGGTGTCGTAGCGGATTGGAAATATCGTGTGGGGTTCGATCCAGCCGGGCAGCGTTGTCCGTGTGTCGGGTCGGATCACAATCAGAGCATTCCTGTTGGATGCGATGGCTGGCGGTGCAGTGAGGACCGAGCTTTCGCGGTTAAAGCCTCACTGGTTTCATTCAACTGGTACGTTTGAGGGAGTTCCTCGGACGACGTGGCGAGAAAGAGAGACGTAGAGATGTCCGACACAGCAACTGTTGACCCGGCGATCAGCGCGTTGGGAGATCAAATCGTAGGCTTGACCCTTCTGCAGGCGAAGGCTCTGGCTGATTACCTCGAGAACACCCACGGCATCAAGCCGGCTGGTGGCGGCGTAATGATGGCCGCAGCTGGCCCGGCCGCTCCTGTTGAAGCCGCTGCCGCGAAGACTGAGTTCGACGTGATCCTGACCGGGTTCACCGATACGGCGAAGATCGCCGTCATCAAGGTTGTCCGCGCTGCCACGGGCCTGGGCCTGAAGGAAGCTAAGGACCTGGTTGAAGGTGCACCGAAGCCCATCAAGACCGCGATTCCCGAAGCTGATGCCAAGAAGCTGAAGGCCGAAATCGAAGCCGCTGGTGGTAAGGCCGACGTCAAGTAGTTTGCGTTTGATTGAATTGGCTGGCTAGAGTGCTGCACCGTAGCAGTCCGTGAGGCCGGTCATTTCAGTTGCGTAGTTTCTTGATGGTGTGAGTGACTCGCCAGTCTCCAGAATCCAACAGAAATGCCTGCACCTCGAGTTTCGGGGTGCAGGCTTCTGGCTCTTGGACTGCGTACACTTGCAAATCCGAATCTAAAGCGATAATTTAGGTTACGCGGATTATACTGCTCCGGTAAAACGTACGTACCGGCAGTTTCAGGATGATTCGGAGTTTGCGAGAGGCCTCATCGCAGATTCTCATTGGTCCGCGTTACTTTTGAGGGACGGCACACCTGCGGTTGTGCACGAGTTGGGTGGCTTTGGCGCCGTTACGGAAGAATCGCCGCGCTCAACGTGTGGGACATTTGAGCCCAGCCGCTAGTAATCCGCACATGAGGCGACAGTTGCCACAATTTAGTGTGCCAGTAATGAGTCGGGCAGGTGCAGGTCGTCAGCCCGACCTGTGCTTGACGAGTCTTTCGTTCCGCCGCCAACGGTCGAGTGCCCCTCCTCGAATTCGTTGTTGAGGCGTCCGCGAGCCGGTGCGCGGGGTTCATCGGCGATTTGCGGATTTTCTGTCAACTGGTCTCAGTTGGCTTTTCTTATGTCTTAGGAAACAGAGAGCGCTGTATGCCGACGCCAGCCGTACGCAAGCTGTCTCCCAAAAAAGTTCGTAATTTTGGTCAGATCACCGCAGAGTTCGCACTCTCCGACTTGACCCAGATTCAGACGGCCTCGTATGCCCGATTTCTGCAATATGAGACTCCGCCGCGGGAACGCGTCGGCCAAGGTCTCGAAGAAATTCTACGAGAGATCTTCCCCATTGAGAGCTATGACAAGCAATACAAGCTTGAGTATCTCAAATACGAACTGGGGAAGCCGCGGTACACTCCTTTGGAGTGCCGGCAGCTTCGTCTGACTTATGGTCGTCCGTTCCGGGTCTGGCTGCGTCTTAATAAAGAGCAGCCGGTCGAGGAAGAAGTATACCTGGGTGATATCCCGATTATGCTCGGTGGTGGTGAATTCATCATCAACGGTGCCGAGCGCGTGGTTGTCAGCCAGTTGCACCGGTCGCCCGGTGTGGACTTCGTATCGACTGAGGATCCTGGCGAGAAGCGCAATTTCTCGTGCCGTGTGATTCCTGAACGCGGCAGCTGGATTGAGTTGAACATTTCCAAGCGCGAGAGCCTGGGAGTGCGCATTGATCAGAGCGGCAAGTTCTCGGCCATGACGCTGTTGCGGGCCATGAGCCCGGAATACTCGTCGGATGCGGCCCTGCTCCGCCTGTTCCACCCGTGCAAGATCGTCAAGATCAAGGCGGATTCGGCGACGGAACTGGTGGGACGCGTTTCAGTGGAAGATGTCGTGTACGGCATTCACCACGAAAAGTGCGGCGAGATCATCTGTGAGCCCGGTCAAGTCATCACACAGAACTTGGCAGAAGAACTGGTCGGCTCCGGGATCAAGGAAGTCGAGATCATCGAGAAGCTGGAAGATCAGCTGATTGTTAACAGCCTGGGCGATGATGGCACGACTTGCCATCAGGATGCCCTGCTGAAGATCTACCAGCGTTTGCGTCCGGGTAACCCGCCGCAGCTGGAGAAGGCCACCGATCTGTTCCATGAGAAGTTCTTCGACGTCAATCGTTATCGGTTGGGTCGCGTCGGTCGGTTCCGTATCAACCGCAAGTTCCATCAGGACGTGCCCGATGACGAGATGACGCTGAAGGCGATCGACTTCGTCAATGCGATCCGGTATCTGATGAAGTTGCGGGCCAACGACGGCTCGGCTCAGGTTGACGATATCGATAACCTCGGTAATCGTCGTCTGCGTACCATCGATGAATTGGCGACGGATGAAATTCGTAAGGGCTTCCTGAAGCTCCGCCGGACCGTGCAGGAACGCATGAGTCTGAAGGATGTTCAGGAAATGTCACCCCGTTCGTTGATTAACCCGAAGAGCGTTTCGGCGGCGATCGAGTACTTCTTCGGCCGCGGCGAGTTGTCGCAGGTGGTCGATCAGACGAACCCGCTGGCCATGCTGACGCACGAACGTCGGTTGAGTGCCCTCGGGCCGGGCGGTTTGAATCGGAAGCGTGCCGGCTTCGAAGTGCGTGACGTTCACATTTCGCACTATGGTCGTATCTGCCCGATTGAAACGCCTGAAGGTACCAACATCGGTCTGATTTCGAGCTTGAGTATCTATGCTCGTGTCGACCAGTTTGGATTCCTGATCTCGCCGTACCGCAAATGTGGTGACGGCAAGGTGCTGGACGAAGTTCAATGGCTGCGGGCTGACGAGGAGTCTGACGTATATGTGGCTCCTGCCGATACGCCGATCGAAGCGGGCAAGTTCCGCGACGAACGCGTGCTGGCTCGGTTCCAAGCTGACTTCACGTTGATTCCGTCGAAGCAAGTGCAGTACATCGACATCGCCACCTGTCAGATGGTGGGTGTGTCGGCCGGTTTGATTCCGTTCCTCGAACATGACGACGCCAACCGGGCGCTCATGGGTTCGAACATGCAACGCCAGGCTGTGCCGTTGCTGGTGACGGAGGCTCCGCTGGTTGGTACCGGTTTGGAACGGGCCGTCGCTGAGAACTCGGGCATGTTGCTGCGAGCTGATCGTGACGCGACCGTGACCTATGTGGATGCCAACTGGATCGAACTCGACGGGCACCGCATTCAGCTCCGCAAATACACGGGACTCAATGAACGTACCTGCTTGAACCAGAAGCCTCTGGTGCATGTGGGTCAGAAGGTGAAAAAGGGCGAGGTCCTGTGTGACTCGGCCGCGACTCATGACGGTGAACTGGCCTTGGGACGCAACGTTCTGGTCGCGTTCATGTCGTGGGAAGGTTTCAACTTCGAAGATGCGATTATTCTGTCCGAGCGACTGGTGCAGGAAGACGTTTACACGTCGATCCACATCGACGAGTTCGACGTGGAAATCCGTGAGACCAAGTTGGGGCGCGAAGAGTTTACTCGCGACATTCCGAACGTCAGCGAGAAGGCCTTGCGGCATCTCGGTGAGGACGGCGTCGTGCAGATCGGTACCCGAGTCGAGCCGGGTGATATTCTGGTCGGCAAGGTGTCTCCGAAGGCCAAGTCAGAATTGACCCCCGAAGAGAAGCTGTTGCATGCGATCTTCGGCCGGGCTGGTGAAGATGTGAAGAACGAATCGCTGGAAGTCCCCAGCGGTATCGAAGGTATCGTCATCGATACTCAGAAGTTCTCGCGTCGCATGAGCCTGTCGGAGGCTGATCGGAAGAAGTTCGAAGCCGAACTGAAGGCTGCTGAAGACGATGGCAATGCCAAGCTGGCGGCGGCGTTCCGCGAGTTCCTGAAGGAATTCGAGAAGGCGCTCGGCGATCCGATCAAGAATGACGAAGGTCAAGAGCTGAAGACGATCAAGGAAGACCATCCGGTCGCCATTTACGCTCAAGAGTTCATGCACCGCTACGAGAAGTTTGACATTCGCAGCCCGCAGAAGAAGTCGGCCTGTGCCCAGGTGATTAAAGAACGCTGGGGCCAGGTGGAGAACGCTCTGGATGCTCGCGACCATGTGCTGAACACGATGAAGCGCGGCGATGAATTGCCGAGCGGCGTGTTGCAGATGGTTAAGGTGTACGTGGCTTCGAAGCGTCAGATTTCGGTCGGCGATAAGATGGCCGGTCGCCACGGTAACAAGGGTGTGATTTCGAAGGTCTTGCCCGTTGAGGATATGCCTTACCTGGCAGATGGGACCTCGGTCGACATCATTCTGAATCCGCTGGGCGTGCCGTCTCGTATGAACGTGGGACAAATTCTCGAGACCCACCTCGGGTGGGCCGCGAAGGCCTTGGGCTTCCAGTGCAAGTGTCCGGTATTCGACGGTGCTTCGGCTGAAGAAATTCGCGAAACGCTCGCCGAGGCTGGTCTGCCGGAAGATGGTAAAGTCCGGTTGTACGACGGTCGTACGGGTGACCAGTTCGAGCAGAAGTCGACGGTCGGCATCATCTACATGTTGAAGCTGCACCACTTGGTCGACGACAAGGTTCATGCTCGTGCGACAGGGCCGTACTCGCTCATCACGCAGCAGCCGCTGGGTGGTAAGGCGCGGTTCGGTGGTCAGCGATTCGGTGAAATGGAAGTGTGGGCACTCGAGGCTTACGGTGCCGCCTACATTCTGCAGGAACTGCTGACTGTGAAGAGCGACGACGTTGAAGGCCGTACCAAGATTTACGAATCGATGGTCAAGGGCGAGAATTCGTTGGAAGCGGGCACCCCTGCCAGCTTCGACGTGTTGAACAACGAAATTCGTGGGTTGGCTTTGAACCTGCAACTGGAAAAGGCCGGATCACCGACGTTGTCGGTGCAAGCCGCTGCTGCGACATAATTGTCGCGGGGTGTCTCCAGTTGCCAGTGTTGAGCAAACCCTCGGACCATCAGATTTCAGAATTTCGCGACTTGCAGGCCGGACATCGCTGTCCGGCCTGCAGTCTCGAAATATATAAGACAAGACAATCGGAAGTTTCTTCCGCACAGAAATTTCCTCCATCCCGCATCGGAAGGAGCGTGTGACGTGAGTGTTGCCGAAACCACTTATGATCGGGTAAACGATTACGGCGCGATCAAGATCGGGCTTGCGAGCCCGCACGATATTCGCAGCTGGTCGTTTGGCGAAGTGAAGAAGCCGGAAACGATCAATTACCGGACCTATCGCCCCGAACGTGACGGTCTGTTCTGCGAACGCATTTTCGGGCCTGAAAAGGACTGGGAATGTGCTTGCGGCAAGTATCGCGGCATGAAGTACAAGGGGATGATCTGCGACCGCTGCGGCGTGAAGGTCACGCATAGCCGTGTTCGCCGGAAGCGCATGGGTCACATTGAGCTGGCCGCGCCGGTCGTCCACATCTGGTTCTTCAAGTCGATGCCCAGCCGCCTCGGCGCGCTGCTCAATATGAAGACCACCAGCCTGGAAAAGGTCATCTACTTCCAGGACTATGTCGTTATCGATCCAGGTGATACGCCGCTGCGTGAAAACCAGCTGTTGACCGAAGAAGAAGCCCGGCAGGCGCGTGCCAAGTACGGCGAAGCCAGCTTCGAAATCGATATGGGCGCCGAAGCAGTCAAGAAGCTGCTGATGAAGCTCAACCTGGTCGAGTTGTCGGTCAAGCTGCGTGAAGAGCTGAAGACCACAGCCAGCCAGCAGAAGCTGAAAGAGCTGATCAAGCGGTTGAAGATTACTGAAGCGTTGCGCGACAGCGACAACAAGTGCGAGTGGATGGTTCTGGATGTGATTCCGGTCATTCCGCCCGACCTGCGTCCGCTGGTGTTGCTCGATTCGGGCAACTTTGCGACCAGCGATCTGAACGATCTCTATCGCCGCATTATCAACCGCAATAACCGGTTGAAGAAGCTGGTTGATCTGAATGCACCGGAAGTCATCGTGCGTAACGAAAAACGCATGCTGCAGCAGTCGGTCGACGCACTGTTCGACAACAACCGCTGTAAGCGTCCGGTGCTCGGTTCGTCGAATCGTCCGCTGAAATCCTTGACCGACATGATCAAGGGCAAGCAGGGGCGTTTCCGCGAAAACCTGCTTGGTAAGCGCGTGGACTACTCGGCTCGTTCGGTCATCGTCGTCGGTCCCGAGCTCAAGCTGCATCAGTGCGGTTTGCCCAAGAAGATCGCCCTCGAGTTGTTCCAGCCGTTCGTCATCCGCCGGCTGAAGGAACTCGGCCATGCCGACACGATCAAGAGCGCCAAGCGTATGCTGGAGCGCAAAGACGAAGAGGTGTGGGATATCCTCGACGAAGTCATCAAGAATCACCCCGTGTTGCTGAATCGTGCTCCGACTCTGCACCGTATGGGTATTCAGGCCTTCGAGCCGTCGCTGATTGAAGGTAACGCCATCCGCATTCACCCGCTGGTGTGCAAGGGCTTCAATGCTGACTTCGACGGTGACCAGATGGCTGTCCATCTGCCGCTGTCCATCGAAGCCCAGGTGGAAGCCACCACGCTGATGATGTCGACGAATAACATCTTCAGTCCGGCGAACGGTGCTCCCATTATCAGCCCGTCGCAAGACATCGTGATGGGTTGCTACTACGTCACGTTGTCGAAGGAAGGCCGTAAGGGCGAGGGAATGATCTTCTCGAACCCGCACGAGCTGATGATGTGCTATGCGGCCAAGAAGGTCGACACGCATGCCAAGGTGAAGGTGCGTTTGCCCAAGGACAAGACCGTCAAGGGTGAAGGCGCTGATACCTACAAGCAGGGTGGCCTGATTCTGACCACCGTCGGTCGCGTACTGTTCAATGACATCGTCAATCCGTCGATGTCGTTCTACAACATGACGATGAAGAGCAAGGATCTGGCCGGTGTGATTTCTGACTGCTACCTGCAGTTGGGCCGCCGCGAAACGATCGCCCTGCTCGACCGCATGAAGGAACTCGGATTCCGCGAATCGACGCGCAGCGGTCTGTCGTTCGGTTCGAGCGATCTGATCACTCCGCAGCACAAGACCAAGATCATCAATGATGCCGAGAAGGAAGTTCTGCAGCTGCAGAAGCTGTTCGAGAAAGGCATCATCACCGACAAGGAACGTTACAACAAGGTGCTCGATAAGTGGACCCACGTCCGCAAAGAGATCACCGAGGCCATGATGGTAATGCTCGAGAATGACGTCCGCGATGGCGGGGCTTACGTCAACCCGATCTTCCTCATGGCGCACTCTGGTGCTCGTGGTGGTCAGGAACAGATTCGTCAGCTGGCCGGTATGCGTGGTCTGATGGCGAAGCCGAGCGGCGAAATCATCGAAACGCCGATTAAGGCGAACTTCCGCGAAGGCCTGTCGGTGCTCGAATACTTCAGTTCGACGCACGGTGCCCGTAAGGGTCTGGCCGATACGGCGTTGAAAACGGCTGACTCGGGTTACCTGACTCGTAAGCTGGCCGACATCTGCCAGAACATGGTCATCACGACCCATGACTGCGGTACGACCCAGGGTATTACCCGCGGTGTTGTCTACCGCGGTGAAAAGGTCGAAGTGAGCTTGCTGGATGCCATTCGTGGTCGCGTCAGCCGGACGAACATCGTCAACCCGATCACCGATGAAGTCATCGTGCGGGAAGGCGAGTTGATCACGGTCGATATCGCTCGCAAGATTCAAACGCTCGGTCTGGAAAAGATCCAGGTCCGCAGTCCGATGACCTGCGAAGCGACACTCGGCCTGTGCCGGCTGTGTTACGGTATGGATCTCTCCACCGGTTCGCTGGTGGAAGAGGGTATGGCGGTCGGTATCATCGCGGCTCAAAGTATCGGTGAACCCGGTACGCAGTTGACGATGCGTACGTTCCATATCGGTGGTGCGGCACAGCACGAAATGGAAGAAAGCGATTACAAGGCCAAGCGAGCCGGTAAGATTCGCTTTGCCCGTATTCGCTCGGTTGTGAATGCTGACGGTAAGAACGTCGTGCTCGCCCGAAACGGTGAGATCACGCTGGTGGATAACAAGGATCGTGAAATTGAAAAATTCACGATCCCGAACGGTGCCAGTCTGATGGTGGCCGAAGGGGATAGCGTTGTCCCGGGCAAGGTGTTGTGTACCTGGGATCCTCACTCAGTGCCGATTCTGGCGGAAGTCGGCGGCCGGGTTCGGCTGGAAGAATGCGTCGAAGGCGACTCGATTCGCTCCGAGACGGATGCCAGCGGATACACCCGCCGTACGGTTGTCGAAAGCAAGGGCGATCTGCATCCGCAGATTATCCTCGAAGACGCCACCGGCAAGATCCTCGACTTCTACTACCTGCCTGAACGTGCCAACATCGAAGTCGATCGTGGCATGCAGGTCACGGCCGGTACGGTGCTGGCCAAGACGCCGCGTGAGAGTGGTGGTACCCAGGACATCACCGGTGGTCTGCCGCGTGTTACGGAACTGTTCGAAGCCCGTAAGCCGAAAGAGCCCGCGATCATTTCCGAAATCGACGGCGAAATTGAAATCGTCGCCGAGAAGAAACGCGGTAAACGCGTCATCAATGTGAAGGGTAATGGCACCGAGAAGGAGCACATTATTCCGCACGGCAAGCACTTGCGAGTGCATGCTCGCGATATCGTCAAGGCGGGTGATCCGCTGGTTGACGGTCCGCTGGTGCCGCACGATATTCTGCGAGTCAGCGGCGAAGAAGCCGTGCAGCAATACCTGCTGCGTGAAGTGCAGAACGTGTATCGTGCGCAACGCG
>CAZQUW010000240.1:0-4783 GCA_964596215.1 uncultured Planctomicrobium sp.
TGTGGCGTGCCAAACTGTAGCCTGACTCTCTGAGTCGGGTCGTTCGACAATCGAATACTCCCGACTCAGAGAGTCAGGCTACAGAGCATCAGAATTGCCTGTGCCCTGATCGACACCGTCTGCGGTGGCGTATCAGCTCGCTTGAAAGCGGGCCTTCAATCACGACAATGCGATTGTGAAAGCCGCTCGGTGTTGCCGCGGCCCGTCCGGGGGTGGACGCAGGCCACGGGTCTCAATCCACAACCCATCGTTCCTGTTTATTGAGGTATGTTCGTTATGGATGACTTCGAAGGTGTTCGCGTGGGGCAGGCGGCCTATGGCAAGGGAGTTTATGCGCGGCGGCGATTCAAGAAGGGGGCGGCCGTCGGCGAAGTGACGGGTGAGGTCATCGACACGGAAGGGTATGATTCCAATTACTGCATCGATCTGGGAGGCCCGCGCCGCCTGGAACCGAAAGCGCCCTTTCGATTCATCAATCACAGTTGCACCCCCAACTGCCGATTCACCTGGTACGAGCCCCTCAGTCAGAGTGATCCGCTGCCCGATACCGTCTGGGTCGAGGCCTTGCGGGTCATTGAGCCGGGCGAGGAACTTTCGATTGACTACTGCTGGCCGGCTGATGCCGCCATTCGTTGTGGTTGCCGCAGTCCCCGCTGCCGAGGCTGGATTGTCGACCCCGCCGAGTTGTCGGCACTCGCTGACCGCTAAAGACAGCTCAGGCTGACTCCAATACCGGCCCGCGGCGCCAGTGAGTGGATTCCACTACTCCCTCAGTATCAGCCCGGTACAGATCAGGAATCCACGCACTGGCGTTGCTGCCTGGTGTCAGGGTTTCGCGTCGCTGCACCCGAATTCACAAATCCGTAAGTGCTATTTACGGATTCACTTGTGGCATTTCTTTTACCCTGCAGGAGGCAAGACGAAATGACTGCGACTTGAATTAAAACAATTGTTTAATACGATTGATTGAAACATCCGATTTATCCGCTGGGAGGCGCTCAGCCATCTTATGGATGCCTTACAAGAACAAACACGGGACCGCTTGTTAGAAGCCGCCGGCGAGATCTTCGCGGAGTTTGGTTACCGGGCGGCAACGGTCCGGGATATCTGCCAGCGAGGCAAGGCCAATGTGGCCGCGGTCAATTATTACTTCGGCGACAAACTGGCCCTGTACATTGCGGCCGTCGAGCGGGCGCACTGCACCTCGGCCGGGCTGATCAACGTGGTGTGGCCCCCGGACTGGACCCCGCAGCAGAAGCTGCTGGTCTTTATCAGGCAGTGGCTGGAGCAGCAACTGGCGGAGGACCGGCCGAGCTGGCATATGCGGTTGATGTTGCGTGAAATGGCCGACCCGACCGCCGCCTGCGTCAAGCTGGTGGAGGCGTACATTCGGCCGATGGCGGAAACGTTGCGGGGAATTATCCACGAACTGGTCCCGGGCGATCTGGCCGAGCGGCAAGGGTGGATGATCGGGTTCAGCATTGTCAGTCAGTGTCTGTTTTACAAGGTGCATCGGCCGATTGCGGAACTGCTGGTGGGGCGCGAGGAATACGCGCACTTCAATATCCCGCTGCTGGCCGAGCACATTACGCGATTCAGTCTGGCTGCGTTGGGGCAGGGCGTGCCCATCGTGGCTGTCCCCGGCGGCGTGGAGCAGATGTCATGAACTGGGTGGCCTGGAAAATGTTGACCGGGGATCGCACCAAGTACCTCGGCATCGTGTTTGGCGTGGCATTCGGCTCGGTGTTGATTGCCCATCAGACTTCCATATTTGTCAGCCTGATGCGGCGTACGGTCAGTCAGATTATTGATGTGGCCGACGCTGACATCTGGGTCATGAACGAGAACGTCCAGAGTGTGGACGAACTGCGTCCGCTGCCCGACTCGGAAGTGAGTGTGGTGCGCGGCGTACCGGGAGTCGAATGGGCGGTGGGCTTATACAAGGGGATGGTCACCGCCCGGCAGCCGAACGGATTGCATCGCCAGCTGATCCTGATGGGATTAGATGACAGTTCACTCGTGGGGGCGCCGCGGGAGTTGCTGTACGGCAGCCTGGGTGACTTGCGCCAGCCGGATGCCGTGATTATCGATAAGGCCGGCTATTCCTACCTGTTTCCGAATCAGCCCTACCGGTTGGGGGGCACTCTGGAGATCAACGACCGGCGGGCCGTGATTGTCGGCATCTGCAACGCGTCGCCGCCGTTTCAAACGTTTCCCATCCTGTTTGCACGCTACAACGTCGCCCGGCAGTACGCACCTCCCGAGCGCAACGTCATGTCATTTGTCCTGGCGAAAACGGAGCCGGGAACCGATCCGGTCCAACTGTGCACGCTGATTCACCAGCGGACGGGACGGAAGGCTTTGACCACGTCGCAGTTTGCCTGGATGACCGTGGGCTATTACATCAAATCTACCGGGATTCCGATTAATTTTGGCATCACCGTGGCGTTGGGGTTTATTGTCGGGACGGCGATTGCGGGCCAGACCTTCTATCTCTTTACCATTGAAAACCTGAAGCAGTTCGGCAACTTGAAGGCCATGGGGGTGACCAACTGGCGGATCATTCAGATGATTCTGCTGCAGGCCACCGTGGTGGGAGTCCTGGGCTATGCCATCGGCATCGGGCTGTCGGCCGGCTTCTTCGAGTTAACGAAAGATGTGACCCACCTGGCGGGATTTCACACCCCCTGGCAAGTGGCACTGCTGACGGCGGGCGCGGTGGCGTTGATCGTCGTACTGGCCAGTCTGTTGAGTATCCGTCGGGTGCTGGTTCTGGAACCGGCTGTCGTGTTCAGGTAAACAACATGCAACTTTCCGCCCCTCTTATTGACCCCCGGATCGCGGTCTCCTGTCGTGGGATTACCCGTGACTTTGGTGACGGTGAAACGCGTATTCGCGTGCTGCACGGGATCGATCTGGACATTCCGCTGGGCGAGATCAGCTTGCTGGTCGGCCCGAGTGGTTGCGGGAAGACCACGTTAATTTCGATCGTGTGCGGGTTGCTCGAGCCGACCGAGGGGGATATCACGTTGCTGGGTCAGCCGCGGGAAGCGCTGCGGGGGACGCGACTGGTGCAGTTTCGGGGCAAGAACATCGGGTTCGTGTTCCAGCAATACAATCTGCTGCCGTCACTGACCGCGGCTGAGAATGCCGCCTTGCCGCTGATTATCGGGGGGATGCCGCGTCACCAGGCGGTGCAGAAGGCCCGGGAGACGCTGGCCACGGTGGGGATGGGGAATCGCACTGAATCGCGACCCTCACAATTGTCGGGGGGCCAGCAGCAGCGTGTGGCCATTGCCCGGGCGCTGGTACATGAACCGCGATTGCTGGTGTGTGACGAACCGACGGCCGCTCTGGATGCCCATTCCGGCAAGACGGTGATGGAGCTCCTGCGGCGAGTCGCCGTGCAGCCCGATCGGGCGGTGCTGGTGGTGACTCATGACAACCGCGTTTTTGAATATGGCGACCGGATCGTCTACATGGCCGACGGTCGCATCGAGAAGATTGAAACCCGTGCTGCGAAAAGTTCCGCTGGTTCTGCGGCGGCAATGGGGCACGAATCTGTCACTGAAGTTTACGGGGGTACCGCACATGTTTCGTAACTGGTTCCTGCCGATGATTGCGTTGTCGCTGTTAAGTGTGGCGGGTTATCACGTGAGTCGGAACGCGCAGGCCAAGCCGCGGCTCGATCCACCCGTGGCGCCCCCGCGGTCGCCGTTTGGTCTGGCGGTGGCCGCCGTCGGGATGACCGAGCCACGTACGGAGGACATTTCAGTCGGGACCCATGTCACGGGTGTCGTGCAAGAGGTATTTGTCAAAGTGGGGGACAAGGTTTCCATCGGCGATCCCTTGTTCCGGATCGACGACCGGCAGGTGCGGGCCGATCTGGCGGTCCGCGAGGCGATGCTGGCGACGGCCCAGGCCCAGCTGCGAAAATTGGAACAGTCACCGCGTCCGGAAGAGCTGCCCGCCAGCACGGCACGGGTGCGGGAGGCCGAGGCCAGGGTGGTGCAACAGGAAGACCACTACCGCCGGCAGCAGAAGATCTTTGATCGAGATGCCCGGGTGATTTCCGAAGAAGAGGTGATCGCGTCCAAGCAGGACTGGCTGATTGCCAAAGAGCAGCACGCCAAGGCACTGGCGGACGATCAGTTGCTGCGGTCCGGAACCTGGGAACCCGATCTGCAGGTGGCCCGGGCGACGGTGGCCCAGAACCAGGCTCAGGTGGATCAGATCCGGGTGGATCTCGACCGGTTAACGGTCAAGGCTTCGATCACGGGTGAGATCCTGCGGGTCAATGTGCGGCCGGGTGAGTATGTGGGGCAACCGGCGGGGCAGACGCTGATCATCCTGGGGGATCTGCAGCGAGTTCATGTGCGGGCCGATATCGATGAAGCCGACATTCCCCGCCTGCAGGTCGGTAATCGGGCACGTGCATTTGTCCGGGGTGCGGCCGAGCACCCGATCCCGCTGGAGTTCGTGCGGGTGGAGCCGTATGTGCAACCCAAGAAGTCCTTGACCGGAAGCAGCAACGAACGGGTTGATACGCGTGTGTTGCAGGTCGTCTATGCGATTGACCAGTCGCAACCGGGGGTGTATATCGGGCAGCAACTGGACGTGTTTATTGATGCCAGGTCGGAGGCCAGTCCACACCCGGCTGCCGTGCCGTCCGAATAGGCGACTGGGCCGGGTAAGGTAAGGCAGGGTAGGGCAGGGTCTCGCAACCAGAGTGGGGGCGATGTGTCAGTTTCCGCCACGCCGTGCCGCCGTACCATGCCGCCGT
>CAZQUW010000240.1:4883-9391 GCA_964596215.1 uncultured Planctomicrobium sp.
CTGGGGAAGAGGGCAAGGTGCGGCGCGTACTGCTGGAATTGAGTTTCCGGTGGCAGGCTGTCGCGGTGCTGCGGGAGCAAGTGCTGAGTGTCCGCCCGGATTGTATGAGCGAACTTAAGAGGTTCGTGTGATTGCGGCAGTGCCTGAGGCAGTTCTTGATTGTCGATTTGCGTTCGGTCTCCACCCAAGTTATTGCTCGCGATATGTGAATGGATGATCTGGTTGAATTGTTTCAACCCGGCCCTCACAACCCATGTTTAGGAGGATCCAGTAAGATGAAGCAGAAGCCGATTTTGACCCAGCGCCAACAGGAAATTTTCGAGTTCCTGAAGGAAAAGATTCTGAAGCGCGGTTACGGCCCCACCGTGCGGGAAATTGGGGCGCAGTTTGGAATTCGTTCCCCGAATGGTGTGATGTGTCACCTGAAGGCTCTCGAACGCAAGGGATTGATCTCTCGCGAAGCCCATATGTCACGCGCCATTCAGTTGTCGGATCAGCCGCTGTCCCGTTCGGCATTGCCGAGTGTGGGTCGGCTGAACGGCGCCAATCCTCTGGAAGTGCTGGACCGTGGCGACCAGTTGGACTTTGCACCGTTGTTCGAAAACGAAGACAACTTCAGTGTCACAGCGACCGGCGAAACTCTCGCCGATGCGCATGTCACCGATGGCGATACGATCGTTCTGAAGCGCACCAAGAGTGCTCAGGATGGCGACATCGTGTTGGCCTTGATCGATGGTGCGGACCCCGTGCTGCGCGTGTACTACAAGGAAGCTCACCGGGTGCGGTTGGAAGCCAGTGGCAAGACCAAGCCGATCCTGTCCAACAGCGTCCAGATTCTGGGCAAGGCTGTGGCTGTGATTCGCAAGTTCTAGTCGTACTTTGAGACCCCATGGCTCTAATACCACCTGGAGCAGGCGGGGGCAGACAATCAGGCGGGACAATCTGCGTTGGGCCACACCAGGCAAGTCCTGGCCAAGTTTGATGTCGGCAGCCAGCAAACGGATACACGCCCTGCAGACCAAGACGCCTGATCTCAACAAAAAACCCGGCGACTGCAAAGTCGCCGGGTTTTATTCACGTCTGTGATGCTGCGCTGACCAGCCGGTCAACTCGCCGCGGCGGAGTTTGTGTTCTGATTCAGTTTGTTGTAGAGCGTCTTCAGGGAAATACCGAGTTCCTGGGCGACCTTGGGCTTGTCGCCCTGATGTTTTTCCAGGCACTGATGAATGACGTCCATTTCGATTTCGCGGAGCGTCTTGGCGCCATCGATTCTCGTGAATGTTCCCGAACCGCCCTTGGCCGACTTGCGGTTGCGGCCCACGATGCTGGCGGGCAGATCGTCCACGGTCAGGGGCTTGCCCGCGGCCATGATGACGGCATGTTCGAGTGCATTGGCAAGTTCACGAACGTTGCCGCTCCAGTGATGGTTCTTTAACAATTCAATGACTTCCGGCGTCAGGAAGTCTTCGGAAATCGTGCGGCGCTTCAGGTGCCGGGCAATCAGGGCTGTCGCCAGTTCCGGGATATCTTCCTTACGCTCACGCAGGGCCGGCAGATGGATCTCAAAGGTATTGACGCGGAAGAACAGGTCTTCGCGGAACTTACCTTCCTCCACCATTTCCTGCAGGTCGCGATTGGTCGCACAGACGATCCGGACGTCGACCAGAAACGCTTCATTCTCACCCACCCGGCGGACTTCGCCCGACTCCAGGAAGCGGAGCAGTTTGACTTGCATCGACTTGTCGAGTTCGCCCAGTTCGTCGAGGAACAGCGTGCCCCCGTTGGCGACTTCAATCAGTCCTTTCCGCGGGGCATCGGCCCCCGTGAAGGCTCCCTTACGATGTCCGAAGAGTTCGCTTTCGACGAGGTTTTCCGGCAGGGCACCGCAGTTCACCGCGACGAATGGCATATTGGCCCGGTTGCTCAGATCGTGGACCCGGCGGGCGACGAGTTCCTTGCCTGTGCCGGTTTCGCCCAGGATCAGGACGCTCGATTCGGTGGGAGCGATCCGTTCGATCAGCTTCTTGACCCGCTGCATCGCGGCCGTGCTGCCCACGAGATCGCGAGCACCCTGGACCGCGGTCAGTTGAACTTCCAGAGCGATCTTCTGGTTCACCATCGACCGCTTTTCAGCGACACGTTGCAGGACGTTGGAAATGGTTACCAGCTTGACGGGCTTGGGCAGAAAGTCGTAGGCACCGCTGCGCAGGGCGCGAATGGCATCGTCCATGTTGCCGTGGCCGGTGCTGATGATGATCTCGGTTTCCGGGGCGACGCGCTTGATGTGCTCGACGACATCCCAGCCGCTGAGGCCGGGCATGCGCAGGTCGATAATGGCGGCATCAAAGGTATGTTTCTCGAGAACTTCCAGGGCGGCCCGGCCATCTTCGCAGATGGTGGCGTCGTGGCCCATGCGGGGGAGTTCGTTCTTCATGACATCGCGAATCGGTGCCTCGTCATCGACGAACAGCACACGCAGTTTATTCACGGCGGGGGTACTCATGTCGCATTCTCCTTTGCTTGATTGTGCCGACGCGTCAGGCAGGTCTGACTGGGCATCGGGCCCAGTCCAGAACGGCACCGACCAGCGTCGAGCAACGTTCCCCATCGGTTCCGCGGTGCCCATCCTGGCAGCGCGAGGCCGAATGCTCCGCATTCAGCCCGGACCGTCGTTCGTATCCACTGTCGGATGACGTCGACGTTCAGGTTTCAAAGTGCGCAGGTCGAGGAATTGCGGCTACCAATGCAAAATTGGGAACTGATTCATTCATCGGCCGCGGCGCGGGCGGTCTTGTAGCAGAAACTACAAATCAGGTCGATGCGAGTTTGCAAAAATTGCAAGGTGACGACAGTGACGATCGCAGTTGTTGGTTTGTCGCGACAAACTGCGACAGTGCCTGCATTTCCGGCACTCAGGTCTGTCGATTGTGCCGGCTATGCCGCGGCCCCCTGCACCTGGGCCCGTCGAGGCAGGCGAACCAGGAACGTGCTGCCGGTACCCGGACCGTCGCTCCTGGCTTCCAGTGTGCCGCCATGATCGTGCACGATCCGGTTGCTGATGGATAAGCCGAGTCCCGTCCCCTGGCCCCCGCGCCGTTGGGTGAAGAAGGGCTGGAACAGGTTTTCTCGTACTTCGGGAGTCATCCCGCAGCCGTCGTCCTGGAAGGTGATAATGACCTGATCGGTCTGCTCCAGCAACCAGATCTTTAGTATCCCTCCCGGGTCCATCGATTCCAACGCGTTGGCGACGAGGTTTAGAAAGACCTGCTTGATCTCGGCGCCATTAATTTCCAGGTAGCAGGGTTCGACGCGGTCAAACAGAATCTGCTTGCCCCGGTGCTTGCTGAGCAGCTGGATCATGTCGCGCACTTCCAGGATCAGGCTGCTGACATCGGTCCGCGAACGTGTTCCGTCCTGGCCACGGGCAAAGTCCAGCAGTTTGCTGGTAATCTGCCGGCAGCGGTCGGCTTCGTTCTGGATCAAATGGAAATACTGTTTGACAATCGCGGCTTCGGCAGGGTCCATCGCCCGCTCGACCGCTCCCACGCGATCCTGCAATGAGTCCGCCGCCATCTGAATCGCAGACAAGGGATTATTGATTTCGTGGGCCACTCCAGCAGCGAGAAAGCCCACGCCCGCCAAACGCTCGGACCGGACGAGCTGCGCCACGCGCTGGCGTACTTGATCGTCGAGGCCGAACTTGGTCTCCTGAAAGCGGGTCGTCATTTTATTGAACGCGTCGGCCAGTTCCGACATTTCGTCCTTAGTATTTATGGCGACTCGATAATCAAAGTCGCCATGGGCGACACGGATGGCCCCGGAGTGTAACTTTTTCAATGGACTGAAGATGGCGACATACCCGGTGTAAATCAGTCCGAGGAACATCAACAGACCCACGATTGACGTCGAGATCAGGATCGTCCAGGTGGTCCGGTAGACGTGCCGCGCGTGTTCCAGTTCCCGCCGTAAACTGGCGGCCGGGTCGGGTAGCTCATTGGCGTCAGTCACGAGATAAGCGATGGCATGGCTGAGCACTGGTTCGATGCTGTCACGCTTGTCGAGCTGCCGTAGCAGCGGCTGCAAATGTTCGATTTCCTTGAGCCGCTGCGCCATACCATTCAGAATGGGCTGCGTGACGGCTCGTCGGCCGGAAATGACTTCCGAGGCCGGCAGATTCTCGGTTTTCCGCCAAAAGTTGTCATGCGCTGCGACAGCAACTTTTAATGCCGCTTCGAAATCCCGCTGCTGGCGGTCTGCGATCTGTTGACGTTTGGCAACGGGCAGCCCTTTATCCACGGGGACACGCAGCGGGACGAAAAGATCACCGACCGCTTCAATGAGTTCCGTCTTGTGTGGCGCAACGTTCAACCCGAGATCGAGGTTTAAGATGACGTTTTTGTACGACACCAATCCCACGATCCCGCTCGCTGTCATGGTGGCCGATAAGCAGAACACCAATACCAGCCCGAACACCAACTTGCGTTTGATGGTGCCGTTCATATGGCCCA
>CAZQUW010000241.1:0-9377 GCA_964596215.1 uncultured Planctomicrobium sp.
GGAACGATCCAGGAACGAATCCGTTCCCGATATCGCCGGTACAGGAACGATACCAGCAGCAGGGCGACTCCCAAGGAGATAAACGCGAAGACCCGGATTACTGTGTCCAGATGCCAGACGTCGAACAGGAAAACTTTGCCCACAGTGATGACGAGCAAACCCAGCGAGAGGGCCCGCACCCAACCCGACTTCCAATAGATGCCGCCGATCAGGGTCAGGGTGGCATAGGCCGTCCAGACCAGGGTAATCGCCAGGCTGGTGGCGGTCAGCCAGTCGCGCGAGGTCCCTTGGACGTAGACCTCCAGTGAGAACATGGCCAGGCCGGCCAGGTAGGCCAGGATGGCAAACTCCATCCCGAGGTTCAGCGCTTTATCGATGCCCCCTGCGGAAGTGGCTTCTGAAATTTTCCATTTGTGGCCGTCGCCGCGATATAGCCAGGCCGACGTGCTGGCCGCGACGATCGAGACCAGGAAGGCCGTGAAGCGGGGATTGAGCAGCCAGTTTTCCACATCCAGGCGGAAGGCCCGTTGGGTCAGAACATGATCGACCTTTACGCTGGCGACAGAACCCGCACCGAGCACGATCAGGCTCAATAACAGACCGCCGAAGACCAGAACGACCAGCGCATCGAAATCGGAAGTCCGATGCCGTACCGACCAGCCCACCAGACCGACCAGAAAGACCGAGATCCAGATCGCACTGGCGGCGACCAGCGTGCCGATCAACCAGCCATGCGGATATCCCCAGGCCGTCGTTTCCAGCAGTACAGTCCACAGCCCGATCACATACGCCGCCACGCCCAGCTGGGTCCCTTGACCGGCTCGACGGGGCACCAGTGCGTCAGTTTCCAGTCGGCGATACAGGAGGGCCCCGAGCCCGCAGCCCAGGACGGCCGCCAGGTACCCGATGCCTCGTGGATTGAGTAACCACCAGTCGATCGCGGTTGCGGCGACCACGGACGCGTTGGAATTCAGGACGAGCAGCGAGGCGAACGTATCAGGTATCAGGAACGCACACACGATGCTGAAGGTCGCCAGCACCAGCCGTTCCACCCACGCTGCCCGCCGCTCGACCCGCCACAGAACCGCAATCAGCAGGAACAGACTCGACCAGCTTACGCAGGCACTCAAGCGCGTCGTCGGCAACCAGTGGTGATAGGTTCCCCAGACCCAGGTTTCCAGCAAGACGGTGCCGAGGCCCAGGAAGAATGTACCCGTGGCGAATATTTTTGAACGATTCTGCGAAGTGAGGTCCGGGGCGACCCAATCCCCGGCCGCATTACGACGGGGAAGTGCTCCATAGAGATACGAAACCACCCCCCCCGCCAGAATGACGGTCAAGTAGCTGATTCCCCGGGGATTGAGCAACCACAGGGCTTCCAGTCGATGCAGCGGCACGCTGGCGCGGGGGTGTGTGAGTGCCAGGGCTTCCACCGTATTGAAGCCGATCAGGCAGGCCAACGCGACCCACAGCGCCCACCCCAGCTGTTCGATCCTGCGAGAGTTGGATGTTTCACTCCAGTAGATGGCTCCGCAGGCGAATGGTGCCGTCCAGATGGTCCAGACACTGGCGATCGTTGCCGGTTCCCAGCCATGCACGCTTCCCCAGGCGAACGTTTCCAGCCAGACCATGGCCAGGCTGTTGATGAAGGCCGCGACCGATAGAACGCCGAACAGGCTGAATTCCGACTGACGACGCTGGTCTGTACCTCGCGGCAGGCTGCGGCAGATGAATGCCCCCGCCAGGCAGCCTGAGGTTGCGATGCCGAAGCCCAGGCTCCGCGAATTCCAGAACCACCAGTCTCCAATCGTGAGTGCGATCCGTTCGGGTATCGCGAGGGTTGCGAGCATGTTCAGCGCGCTGCACAACAGGAAGAATTCCATCAGTGCCAGGCTGGGATAGATCAGCTGTTCTACAAACTGGTCACGCCGTCCCACACGCCAGCCGATCGCGCCCAATTTGAAGACGGCAATCCATGCCACGCAGGCGGTCAGCGTCGTGGCGATCAGCCAATCATGGTGCACGCTCCAGACCCTCGTTTCGAGGAGAACCAGTCCCAGCCCCAAAGCATATGCACCTGCGCCAAACCAGCACGCGAGTTGTTCCGCAGTGAAGACCTGATCGGATTGTTCATCGCCCGGTTCGCGGGTCGAAAACAGCTGATAGATCCCGGCGATCAAGGCACTGGAGACAATGACGGTCAGGATGCTGATGCCGCGCGGATTGAGCAACCACAGGGCTTGCAGCCGGTGGGGCGGGATCAGTTCGCCGAACAGGGAATAGCGCAGTGCGTCTTGAGTCGTAAAGCAGACGAAGCAGGCCAGCAACAGGTAGAAGGTCCATCCCAGGCCTTCGAGTCCACTGGCCCGAAACGCCTTGCTCCAGAGAATGGCTCCGCAGGCGAAAATGGCGGTCCAGATGGTCCACGTGCTGACGATCGTCGCCGCGTCCCACTTCCAGATGAAGCCCCAGACGAAAGTCTCGAGGATAATCATGGTCAGGGCCACGATCGGCACCGCGATGTTGATCCACATTTGCCAGACGGAACTCTGCGGCCAGAGAGCCCGCAGGTGTTCGTCGTTCTTGCGCCGGCCGAGTTCCCAGGCCAGCAGGGCGAATCCGATGACATCGGCCAGGTAGCTTAACGACCGGCCGTTGATGACCGACCGCCAGCCTTGTGCGGAGTCCAGCAGAGTTTCCGGTCGACCGATCAGATGCAATTGGATGCGGACGAATTCCGTCTGAAAATGGACCGGGTCGGCCAGCGTTCCCATGAAGTAAATCAGCAGGATGACCTGGACTTTCGCCAGCAGCGCCAACCCCGTCCAGAGGAGTGCTTTCTCCCGGAAGTACAAACCCAGTTCAACCAGCAAGACGGCCTGGGCGATCCAGCAGATGGTGACCCAGTGTCCCGTCAGCTCCAGGGGAACTGACAGAATCAAGAAGGTTGCCGACAGGCCGGCTAATGCCGCGATCACCGATTTTCCGGCCGGATGCCAGACCGCCGCCAGGCCCGCCATCGCGGCGTAAAACAGCATCAGCAGCAGGGCGAATTCACTTTGCCACTGCGGCAATTGTTCGAAAGTCAGGGCGTACAAGGTCGCGAAGTACGCGGTCGGTGTGGCCATGATCAGGAAGAAGTCGGCCGCGGTGGCCTTCCGGCGTCGAATTACGTTGTGCCAGACGCTGAGCAGTGCGAACAGGGTGAAAAAAGCGGTCATAAAGCCCGCGGTGACGCCGAGGTGTTGACCGTCGTAAAACTGCCGATGCCAGCTGAACCAGATGATCAACGTGCCGCAGAACGCGACAATTTCGAGTCCGGCCCAGCGTCGCACACCCGCGATCAGCAGGACTCCCAGATCGAGCATCAGCAGATAGGGAAACAGGGTCCACAGCGGATCTTGATCGGGCCACAGCATGGCTGGTGTCAGGAAGCCACCCAGCATGCCCAGTACGGCCGTCGGTTGCACGTTGTAATAGCCCGCGAATGAGAGCCCGAGCGTCGTGGTGAGGATCATCCCCAGAAATGCGGTCTCGTAGGACAGAATCCCATACCAGCCAAATGCGGCATACAACGAAAGATACAGCACACCCAGTCCTGATCCGGTCAGTCCCTGTGCCAGGAACCGATACTTGCGGCTCATCGCATAGGCTCCACCCGCAAAGCAGGCCAAGCCGGTGAAGATCCCGATCATGACCCGTTCGCGCGGCCCCACCCAGTTGTTTTCAACGGCGTACTTGAAGCCGAATCCTGCACCGATGATGACCGCGAGAGCTCCCACCCACGTGAGCCATTTGCCGGCCAGAATTTCTTCCAGGGTGGACGGTTCGTCTTCGCTCGTGGCAGTGAGCGGCTTGTGAGCAACCGGCACTGCTGCGGCTGCTGCGACAGTCACTGGGATGCGTGGCGGCTGGGGCTGGAGGGCCGGCGTCGGCGCGGCGAGAGGATACGGAGTGACATCGGGTGAAACTGGGATGACAGGTTCGCGAGGTGCGATCGATGGTGTGACAGGCGGGCCCACAACTGGCGGGCCCACAACAGGTGGTGACGGGGGGACGACCGGCGCCGGCGGAGCTGCCGGTTCCGGGGGCTGAAATCGATTCTCGTGCAGCTGTATGTATTGTGGGCCAGGTCGACTGGGGCGCGTGGGCGGGGTGACCCGAGGTTTCAACTCGGCCGGCATTTCGCTGGCCGCCGCGACCGGCGTTGGCGTTGAGGAAATTATTTCCGCAGACAGCAGTGGCTCGAGTGCCGGCATTGCGGTTTTTTCCGGAAGCCGGCCGGTCACCAGTTGTTGCTTCAAGTCCTTGACTTGCTTTTCCAGCGCGTCGACCCGCCGGTTGAGGCTGATTACCACAAACGGGGTTACGAAGGCCCAAATCAAATACGCCAGGGCCGCAAACCCAAATATCAGGCCTAACAGGACTTCCATGATGGATCAGAGCCTCTCAGAATCAACCTGACTGGATGGCACGCACATCGCTGCTCCCATGCACAGTACGACGATTCGACCATGGAGGAAAGCGCCGACTGGGGAGTTCTCAGCAATTCAGGCGGATTCTGATGCGGAATATCACGCGTGCCGACAATAAGTTCTTGCGAATGTCACAATTCCTTGCCATGATTGGAGTTTGAATCAGGTGACAAGGGACCGGCAAACCGCACACAGCCGATGAGAGGGCGAGGTTCCCGATGAGCCTCCAGGCGTTTTGAACTCGCTCGACTTTACGATTCCGCGTTCGCTCCCACTTCCCGTCGGCTCGAATTGGCAACTCACATGACCGACCTCTATGAATGTCTCACTCAAGCCCGCCAGGGGGACCTCATTGCGCGCGACCGGTTGTTCGCCGCTTGTCGCAGTTATATCGATCTGGTGGCCCGGGCGACTCTGGAACGACGCTTGCAGGCGAAAGTGGATGCTTCGGATCTCGTCCAGCAGACACTCCTGGACGCCCATCGCGACTTTGCGCAGTTCGCCGGCAGCACCGAACAGGAGTGGCTCGCCTGGCTGAGAAAAATACTGGCTCACAATACCGGTGATGCCTACCGCCATTTCGCGACCGACAAACGACAGATCCAGCGGGAGTTTTCCCTGCAGTCGGTTGGGGCCCATTCGCAAGCCGATTCGCAGGCGTCCCCCTTCGAACCTGCCAGCCCGGATGATTCTCCCAGTCAGATTGTCCTCGGGCAGGAGCAGGAACTCGCAGTGGCCGAGGCGATTTCCCAATTGCCCGAGGACTACCGCGAAGTGGTCTTCTTGCGGAATGTCCAGCGATTGCCCTTCGAGGAAGTCGCGGTCAGAATGGAACGATCTCGTCCAGCGGTTCAGATGCTGTGGATGCGAGCACTTCACCGACTCCGAGAAATCCTGGGCGACGCCTCTCATGAAACCCCCTCGGCCACTGAACCAGCAGACCACAGTTGATTTGTTCCAGTCCCCGGAGGTGCTCGATGAATTGCTGGCCGCAATCCAATCGCAGGATCGTACGCGACAGGCTGAACTCTACCGGAAACATCCGGAATTACGAGACTGGAGCGGTTGCCTGGATGTCCTGAATCAGTTCGCGATTGCCATCCCGGAAGTGGAAACTGAATCCCCCCCGGCGACGCCGGATTTGGGCAAATTCGAACTGCTGGAAGAAATTGGACGCGGCGGGATGGGGGTCGTCTATCGGGCCCGCCAGCTGGATCTCCAGCGAATTGTCGCCGTGAAGATGATCCTTTCCAGTCAACTGGCGACGTCGGAAGAAGTTCGCCGTTTCCAGATTGAGGCCCGGGCTGCTGCCGGATTGCGGCATCGAAACATTGTCGCCATCCACGAGATTGGTGAACGCGACGGCCGGCATTATTTCGTGATGGATTTCGTGGCCGGCGAAAGCCTGGCGACCCGTCTCAGTCGCGGTCCGCTGGCTCCCGATGATGCGGCCCGGTTGCTTATCAGCATTGCGTCGGCAATCGACCATTTGCACACGCAAGGAGTGATTCATCGCGACATCAAGCCCTCGAATATCCTGCTGGACGAACGTGGCGAGCCGTTTGTCACCGATTTCGGGCTGGCGAAAATCTTTGACACCGACGGCGGGCAGACGCGGACGGGGGCGATCGTGGGGACGCCCAGTTACATGTCCCCGGAGCAGGCTGCCGGGCGGAACCATCTGATCTCACCCCGCAGCGATATATACAGCCTGGGGGCGATGTTCTATGAGATGCTGACCGGGCGGCCCCCGTTCCGCGAAAGCAATGTCCTGGAAACGCTCGTTCAAGTGCTGGAAGGCGAGCCCACGCTCCCGAGCCACCTGAACGCCGCTGTCCCACGCGATCTGGAGCTGATCTGCCTCCGCTGCCTCGAAAAGGACACGGAGAAGCGATACTCGAGTGCCGCCGAACTGGCCGAAGAGCTGGAGCGATTTCTGCATGGTGAAGCCGTAACGGCCCGCAGTGGGGTGATTTCGGCGATTCGTCGCTGGATGCGGCGCCGACCGGGCCTGGCCTGTCATTGGGGGGCACAGGGGGCTGCGGCGTTGATTATTCAGGTCCACTACTGGATTGATACCAGCCCCGAATACGCGGGACTGCATTGGATGCTGATGGGGATTATTGGTGCCTGGGCCGCGTTATCCTACCTCTGTCAGTTACTCCTCGAGTGCGATGGACGATCGCGGCAGGCGTACCTGGCGAATGTGTTGACCGATGTCGTCCTGCTGACCCTTGCCCTTTCGATCTCGCAAGGTTCGGTGAGTTCGCTGCTGGTGGTCTATCCCTTGCTGATCACCGCGTCCGGGTTGTGGTTTCGAGTGTCCCTCGTCTGGACGACGACGGCCATGACTGCCGCCGGCTACCTCGTGCTGGTCGGCCTGAAGCCCACGCTCGGCGACCCCTGGCATTATCCCATGCTGGTGGTCACCGTGTTGATCATGGTGGGGGCCGCCACGGCCTACCAGGTCAAACGGGTGCGGGCGTTGAGCCAGTTCTATGACCGCCGGTTGCCTTAAGGCATACGGCGCGGGGCAGGGGCGATCCCACCAAATGCCAGAAGTCCGCAGCCATTGGAATGACTGCGGACTTCTGGATGATGTCCCTCTCAATTCACGTTACGGCCGGCCGTCGGCGATGAATGAGACTGCGGTCCAACGGTCTTCCGCGACCAGCTTCTCGCCGACTGTAACCTTCACACTGCTGGTGCCGGCACCCCCGCTGATGGAGTGCAATTCGGTCTCCAGGATATAGGAGGCCCCCGGTGCGAAGTCGGGGATCGTCCACGTGACCGTGCGGTTTGCCGCGTCAACTTTATTACCGAGCGTCGCGTGAACCAGGTTTGTGCCTTTCGGGTACGACTGGCAAATCGTGACGTTCTTCAATCGTTCGCCGCTGGTATTGGTGACGGTCACCAGGAATTGCCCGGTGGAATCGACCACCCAGCGTGCCGGCCCGTGATGGGCCACCGTCAGCGGCGACTTCCCGGCAGGTACGAACTGGCCGGGCGACGAACTGGTCACTTCAATCTGGATCTCGGCCTCAGTCGTCAAATCGCCATCGGCCCGCAGCACGGCCCGGTTGGTGATGGTCCCCGGGGCCACGCATTGGACGGTCAGGTTCGTTTCGCGGCTCTCACCCGGTTCCAGACGTTCAATCGCATATTCGAGGTCGGGGCTCAGGCGATGCTGCAGACCGGGGGGCAGAACGTCCGACACGAGAATTCCCGTGGCCGGCGCGGCGCCCACGTTTTGAATCCTGAAGTGCCAGATCACCTGTGTTCCCACGGGGGCCTGCTTCGGTCCCGTGATCGTCATCACCAGTCGTGCTGTCGTGTCCGGCCGCACACTTTGGGTAGTGGGGGGCACGGCAAACGACGATTCCTGGCGCCCACGGGGAACGGTGGGTTCCATGGGGGGCACAGGCGGCATGCGATCGGGGATGGTGATCCGTTCCGGGCCTCGTTGACGCGTCGCATCGGGCACTGCCATCGGAACGACGCGGCTGTCGGGAACGACCACATCGGTGGCAGCTGGAGCATCGTCATAGTCGTGAATCTCACGCGGCGGTGCACGTCGCGTGGTCCGCGGTTCGGTTGCGGGTTCGCTCGTCGGTTCGACAGGCGGACGCTGGTCCACGTCCGGCTGCTCAACTGGAGGATTCGGCCGCGCAGGGGGCGGTTCACTCAGGAGCGGAGTCTTGCGTTTCGGCTTTGAGAAGACGTCCTCGTCCTGATGGGCTTCATGGTCCACCCCTTCGGTGGACAGGACTGGGCCGTGGTACTCGCGAGGCCTGGAGGCTGGTTTCTCGGCGATTGTGGGTTCGTTCGCATCGGCCGGCGCTTCAGGCGCAAACAAGACGGGTGGCGGAGGACCGTCTGCGACAGGTTCCGCAGCAACAGGTTCCGTGATCGGCGGATCAAATTCCGATTGTTCGCGGGGTGCGGCCGGCATCGGCACCGCTTCCGTCGGCACTGCTTCTACCGGGGGGAGGGTCAGGTTGTCGGCAGGGTTCTCCACGGCAGGCACCGCAGGAGGCATGTCCAATTCCGCTTCGGCTTCCTCGGCCGGCATCTCGGACTCGGGTGCGGTCTCTTTTGTCGCAGGCTGAGCGGCATCCTGGCCTGGGATCAGCACGACGTCGATCCGGGTGGGGCGAATGTCGCGCACTGAGTGGCGTTCCTCTTCAGTGTCCTCGTGTGCCCCAAATCGCGAGTAATGGCTTTTCGGCCGAATCTGCGTCACCAGTGGCTCGTGGATGACCGGCGCGGGCAGGTCCTGCGGCGGGGCGACCCGGATATCCCGGACTGAGTGCCGATCTTCTTCGTTATCTTCGTGGTGCCCCAGGCGTGAATAGTGCTTGGGATCACGCTTGGGAACGACAGGTGTCTGGGCTGCAGCAGGAGCTTCGGTAACCGGCTCAACCATCGGCTCTACGGCCGGCTCAACGAAAGGCTCGTCAGCTGGTTCTGCCACTGGAACGGCAGTCGATTCGACGACCGGCTCCACGGGTTCGGCCGGCTCGGTCCCCTCGGCATTCATCCGGGGTGCTGCCGACGGAGGCGTGTCCTCGAAGAGTTCCTCTGCGGGAATTTCCAGTGTTTTCTCAGCCTGCGGCGGGGCGTCGGGCTCGTCCGGGGGCAACGTCAGTTCGTTTTCCTGCATGGCGGCCGGAGTCGCTGGCTCGGTTGTTGCCGGCAGCGCAGGTTCATCGGTTGCTGCTGGCGGAGTCAGGTCGCTCGACAGCTGTGGCTCGGTATCGGCCGCCGCGAGTTCCTCGCCTGTGGGCTGGTTCTTTCGAAACTTGCGGGCTCCGATGGGCTCGAAGCCGGGATCGGGATGCTCGGTGACCTCCAACCCATCCGGCGACATCTCGTCCACACCGGCCAGTGTTTGATCATCGG
>CAZQUW010000242.1:0-9373 GCA_964596215.1 uncultured Planctomicrobium sp.
GCTGTGCGGGAGCACAAGTTGCTTGCGGGTTTTGATGTTGACGCTGGATGCCTCGTGCTGCTGCACTTGGCTCGGACGTTTTGATCGCGGAGCGATCAACGACACTCGGCGCACGCTACTTCAGGAGTTGGATGGCGCGCTGGATATAGAGCCAGCCGCTGTAGGCGGTGATGGCGACTGCGGACCAGAGCAGGATGTCGCGGGCTAAGAGGAAACTGCTGTTGGCCTGGAAGACGTCACTGATGGAGAGCAGGCTGGCGATCAGGGCGACTGATTGCAGCACCATTTTCAGCTTGCCGATCAGATTGGCGGAAAAGTCCTTGCCGTGTTGTTCGAGGAAGCTGCGGATGCCGGTGACCAGGAGTTCGCGGGCCAGCACGATCACGACCATGGTCGCGTTCACACCCGAGGCGGGTGCGCGTTCCAGGAGGAAGATAAAGGTACCCAGTACGATCACCTTGTCCGCAAAGGGGTCGAGGATGCGGCCCAGTTGCGTGATGAGGTTGTACTTGCGCGCCAGATAGCCGTCGACCGCGTCGGTGAAGACGGCAATCGCGAACAGGATCGCCGCCGCGATACCGCAGCTTTCACCCTTCCACAGGCTGATCAGGGCGAACAGCACGACCGACAGCGCGAGGCGCGAAATCGTAATGATGTTCGGCGCGTTGACCCAGTTCTCCTGGGTGACATTCGAACTAGGAAGGGGGGGCGCGGAAGCCGGGGGCTGCGTCATGGGATGTCTCGCGTTGTCGCAGATTCCGAGCCCCCGGGGGGGGGCTCGCCGGGCCTGTTGCGTTTGTTATTCCGGTTCGGCCACGGTGCCAATCCAGTCGTAATCTTGTCGTGCTTCCAGCACTACCGGCACTTTCGCACCGACCTGAATGCCGCTGCCCGTGACGATGACGTTGGCGTCAATTTCAGGAGCATCAGCATAGCACCGGCCGAGCCAGGTATCCCCTTCGATGTGCTCGTCGATCATCACGTCGAGCTCGTAGCCGACCATCGAGTCGGCAAACTCGAAAGCGATTTCCTGCTGCAGGGCCATCAGTTCGTCGCGCCGGGCATCCTTCACCTCTTGCGGCAGGTGTCCATCGAGTTTCACGGCGGGCGTGCCCGGTTCGAGGGAGTAGGTAAAAGCTCCCATCCGCTGGAATTCGGTTTCGGCGACAAAATCTCGCAACTCTTCGAACTGGGCGTCAGTCTCACCGGGGAAGCCGACGACAAACGTTGTGCGCATGACGAGGTTCGGGATGCGGTCGCGGAGTTTGTTGACGAGTTCAATCGTCTGGGCGGCATTCACGCGGCGCTGCATGCGTTTGAGCACTTGGTCATTGATGTGCTGCAGCGGCATGTCGAGATAGGGGATGATCCGCGACGAATTGGCGATCGTGTCAATCAGCTGATCGCTGAAGTTGATCGGATAGAGGTACATCAGCCGCAGCCAGTCGAGCCCCTCGACCTTTTCAAGTTCCTGCAGCAACTGGACCAGCCGGACTTCGCCGTACAGATCCATTCCGTAGTAGGTCGTATCCTGGGCCACCAGGATCAATTCCTTCACGCCGTCAGCGACCAGTTCGCGGGCCTCTTCGACGACCATTTCGATCGGTTTGGTGATGTGCTTGCCGCGCATCGACGGAATCGAGCAGAAGGTGCAGGTGCGGTCGCAGCCTTCAGAAATCTTGAGGTAAGCGTAGTGGTCCGGGGTCAGGCGCAGGCGACCGCGGTCGTCCAGGGCCTTGATCGGCGCGGGGCGGAACAGTTCACGCTGTTCGCGGCGGTTGCCCACCATGCGGTCGGCAACGCGGCTGATCTCATCGCGGCCGAAGACTCCGACGATATGGTCGATTTCGGGCAGTTCACCCAGTAAGGCGGGGCCGAGCAACTGCGGCAGGCAGCCGGCAACAATGACCCCATTGGTTCGGCCCTGCTTCTTCAACTCGAGCATTTCGCGGATGACATCTTTGGATTCCTGCCGCGAGCTTTCGATGAAGCCGCAGGTATTGACGATGACAAAGTCGGCCCCGTCTGCCTCAGACACCAGGGCGTAGTTGTCCAGAGCCAGCGTTCCCAGCATTTTCTCGCTATCCACGAGATTCTTGGGGCAACCCAGAGTGACAAAGGCGTAGGTTCCCTTGATGTGACCGCGGTCGGTCGCAATAGGGGATGAGTTCGGGGTAATGATGGGCAACGGATTCATGGGATCGATTGGACTCAGGTTCTAACTATTTCGGATCATATAAAAACGGGTCGACGATTTTATCTCGCCACCCAATATTCGTGTCACATTACTCGAAGAGGCTTCCCACGACGACTTCAAACCCGGGCAGAATGTCGGGAAATTTGAGTACGTCTGTATTGCTCAGAATCGTCGTTTCGTTGTCCGCCGAGTAAACGTACACACGCTGCGATACAGGATCAATTACGGCCACAGTCAGTACATTGGCCCCCAAATACTCGGCGACTTTTAGCACCACGTCCTTCCAGCGATCAATCTTGGAACGAATTTCGATGACGAGTTCAGGGCTGACCGGCCAATATTGATCTGGCAACGGTCCCTCCGGAATTCGTTGATAGCTATAGAATGCGACATCTGGTCCACGCACCGTATCTGGATTGCGCTGCGTGACGATGCCAGCGTCCCCGACACTGATTCTGCCCAGATGCTGCTGCTCCACGAATTTTCCGAGCAACATGGCCGCACGGTACACTTGAACGCCATGAGCCGTGAATGGACGGTTCATCTCGACGATCCTTCCACGCACAAGCTCCGTCAATCGGCCATCGTTTTCGAGTCGCCCATACTCTTCCGCAGTCAATAATTTCGGTTCCAACAGCGTCGTCATGCTTGATCTTTCCCGCAAAAACGCTTCGTCATGCGTGCGAACCTGAATTCTGGCTTGTTTGACAGAACTTCACTCGTTGGCAAACGGACTACGGTGCAGTGAATCCAGCGGGGACTTCAAACCATGAATTATAGCGAACTGCGAGGGCCGTCACACCTTTAAAACCGCAACTCGCTTGGTAATTGCGCCAAATCGGCAGCAGTGGTCTGGACCACTGGCCAGCCAGAAACCCCCAGTTTTACCTCAATTTTCAATTCCGATCAGCCGAGTCAACTGCTACAGTACCACGTATCAACGTTGCTTTACGTGAAGGTGGCAAACCCTGCCGGAGGCTGGTCATGCTGAGATTGTTGGGTCCAGGCGGCTCAAGTTGCGAAGGAGTATCGCGACGTGATGTTCTGCGCGTCGGTGCGCTGGCCACTTTGGGCGGCGCCACGCTCGCCGGGCCGCTGGTCTCTCGCAGCGCTGCGGCGACGGCTGCCGGCCGGATTAAATCGGTCATTCTGATTGATTTATTTGGCGGTCCCAGTCACATCGACATGTTCGATCTGAAGCCCGCGGCCCCGGTGGAGGTGCGCGGTGAGTTCGGTGTGATCCCGTCTGCAGTTCCGGGCTATCAGATTTGCGAGCATCTGCCCAACCTGGCCGGCTGGATGGATCGCGTGACTTTGATTCGGACGTTGTCGCACGGTTACAACAGCCACAATCCGTATGCCGTCATGACCGGGTTTACGGGCGGGAATGATGCGCGGGATTATTTTTCCCGGCCGACCGACTACCCCAGCATGGGGTCGGTCTGTCATTACCTGGGACTGGCCCGGCCTGGGATTCCACCGTACATCGTACTGCCTGCCCTTCCGGGTTATACGCAGGCGCTACGCCGGTGCGGGCCCTACGCAGGTTATCTGGGTCAGCAGTACGATCCACTTTTCAGTACCTGCGATCCGAAGCTGGACCGGGAACTCGTCGGGGGCAAAGGGGATTATGATGATCAAGCCTGGAGCATCGGCGATCCGCGGCTGCCGTCGGTGAATGGCGATTTGACCGTCGATTTGCTCGATCGCCGCCGTACGCTGCTGCAGCAACTCGATGCCCAGGCCGGGGGACTCGATTCCAGCCGGCCGAAGATCATGTCGCACTGGCAGAAGCAGGCGTTTGAACTGTTGCTGAGTTCCTCGGTGCGCAATTCGTTCCAGATCACGGGGGAATCGGAGGCCACGCGGGACCGGTATGGACGAGATATTTTCGGATCGAGCGTGCTGCTGGCACGGCGGCTGGTGGAGGCGGGGGTAACCTATGTCACCGTGCATACGGAATCCAAGGGAAACGGGCATTGGGATACGCACAGCAACAATTTCAAGATGCTGAAGAACCTGCGGCTGCCGTTCGTAGACCGCGCGGTTCCGGCCTTGCTGCAGGATCTCCAGGAGCGGGGGCTGTGGGATTCCACGCTGGTGGTCATGATGGGTGACATGGGACGTTCGCCGAAAGTGAATAAGAGTGCCGGCCGCGACCACTGGCCGCAGTGCGGTTTTTGCTTCCTGGCCGGCGGCGGAGTGAAGAACGGTTTGATCCTGGGAACGTCGGATGCTCAGGCGGCTTACCCGAAGGACCATCCGGTCACTCCCGGCGATATTTGCGCGACGATCTATCATCTGCTGGGGATTGATCCGACCACCATGGTCCCCGACAGTACCAACCGCCCGCATTCCATCACCCATGGCGGGGTGCCGATTGATGAAGTGCTGGTCTAGCCACGAGGCGAACTGGAGACCACGTGCCGCCACAACTGGCCTGTGGCCTATTAATCGCGGTGCGATCTAAGACAATCGTCATTGCAGTTGTTGTGTGGGTTGGGGTAACCTGAAGGACAAATAATCTCGACCGGCCAGTCAGCAGTCCCGAACTCCTTTCAGACGACACTGACGCACAACATGACGATCTCCGATTCCGAAATGACTTTGGACCGGTTGGCCCTGCTCGTTGAGGCCAGCCCCCATGCCATTGTCGTTATGGATCACTTGGGCAAGATTGCTCTCATTAACGCGTCGACCGAGCGGCTGTTCGGATACGAGCGGCGGGAACTGATTGGCCAGCAAGTCGAGATTCTGGTGCCGTTTCATTTGCGGACGCGCCATATCTCGTTGCGCGAGCAGTTCCTCCAGGAGCCCCATTCACGCATCCTGGGGGGGACCCGCGAATTACTGGGGATGCGTCGGGATGGCACCGAATTCCCCATTGAGATCGGGCTCAATCCGATCCGATCGGGCGAAGGTACCTATATCTTCGCCGCGATCGTCGACCTGACCGAGCGGCGGCGCACTGAACTGGCCCTGCGGAATACGCAAGCTTTATATTCGTCGCTGGTCGAAAGTCTGCCCCTGAATGCGTTTCGCAAAGATGTGGAGGGCCGCTTTCAGTTTGCCAACCAGCGGTTCTGCCAGACCGTTCAGAAGTTCCTGTGGGAGCTGATCGACAAGACAGATTTTGATATCTTCCCGAAGCATCTCGCCGAAAAGTACCGCCGGGACGACCTGAGCGTAATCCGCACCGGGCAAGTGTTTGAAGCGATCGAAGAGCATCCGCAGCCCGACGGAAAAAAGATCTACGTACAGGTCTTGAAGGCCCCGGTGCGCGATGCGAATGACCGCATCGTCGGGATCCAGGGGATGTTCTGGGACGTCACGGCGAGGGAACAGGCGGAGGCCTCGTTGCATGAAAGTGAAGCTCGCAAACGGGCCATTTTCGAAGCGGCGCTCGATTGCATGATCATGATCGATCATGACGGGCGGGTGGTCGAATTCAATCCCGCCGCTGAGAAGACATTCGGCTATACCCGGCAGGAAGTTCTCGGCAAGGAGATGAGCGAACTGCTGGCCCACCCCGATGCCCGCAAGCGACATCTCGCGAACATCGAACGTTACGAGCAGCACCACGAGCAAGGTTCGCTGATGGGCCGGCGGATGGAGAGCCCGCTGCTGCGCAAGAATGGCGAAGTCTTCCTGGCCGAGATCTCGATGCAGCCGATACCGCTGCAGTCCTCGTCGGCGTTCGCCATCATGCTGCGCGATATCACCGAGCGCAAACGGGCCGAAGAAGCGCTGCGCCAGAGTAACATGCGGTTTCAGCGGCTGGTGGATTCGGACATCGTTGGCATCATCATCCTGACTCATGATGGTGTGATCGTCGAAGCCAACGATGCGTTTCTGGAAATGATCGGCTATACGCGGAAGCATCTCAGCCGGAAAGAAATCACCGTCGAAGCGATCACGCCGCACGAATATCGGTCGCTCGATGAGCGGGCGTTTATTCACCTGAACAGCAAGGGGCGTTGTACCCCGTGGGAAAAGGAGTTCATTCGCAAGGACAATTCACGGGTGCCCGTGCTGATTGGCCTGACGCAGCTCGACGAACGCACCTTTACGATCCTGGGTTTTGTGCTGGATATTTCTGTCCAGAAGGCGACCGAGGCCCAGTTGCAGCTGGCGAAGGAAGCGGCGGACGCGGCGAACACCGCCAAGAGTGCCTTCCTGGCCAATATGAGCCACGAGATCCGGACGCCGATGAATGCCATCATCGGTATGACTGAAATGGTCCTGGATACGCCGCTGACCGGAGGCCAGCGTGAGTACCTGGAGATTGTGCAGCAATCGGCCGAGTCGCTGTTGTCGATCCTTAACGATATCCTGGATTTCTCGAAGATCGAAGCGGGCAAGCTGGAACTGACGGCCCACGAATTCCGGCTGCGGGATTGCATTGGCGGCACCTTGAAGACGCTCGCCATCCAGGCGGCCAAGAAGGGGCTGGAGCTGATCTGCGATATCCGGCCCGATGTCCCCGACCGCCTGCTTGGTGATTCGGCCCGGCTGCGGCAGGTGCTGGTGAATCTGGTCGGCAATGCGCTTAAGTTTACGGAGAAAGGGGATGTCATCGTCCGGCTGGCGCAGGAACGCCACGAGGAACATCACGTCACCCTGCACTGCCAGATTCAGGACACCGGGATCGGCATTCCCGCGGCCAAACGCGATTCGCTGTTCCGCGCGTTCGAGCAGGTTCATAGTTCCATGACCCGCAAGTATGGCGGCACGGGACTGGGGCTGGCCATTTGCGCAAAGCTGGTCGAGTTGCTCGGCGGGAAGATCTGGTTCGAGAGTGAGATGGGGGTCGGCAGCACGTTCCATTTCACTGTGACGATGGAAGTGGCCCAGGAGACAATCGTCCCCATCACCGAGATGCACGACGCATCGGTGCTGGTGATTGACGATCATCCGGTCAGCCGGCAGGCACTCGGTGACCTGCTGCTGAGCTGGGGCTTGCATCCCACCCTGGCGAGCGGTGCCGAGCAGGCGATGGCCCTGTTGCGGGACGGCCCGATACCTGCCGAGGGTTTCGCTCTCAGCCTGATCGATGCGGTCATGCCGTATACGGATGGCTTCGAACTGGTACATCAGCTGCGGCGGCGATTCCCCAATCGCACCGGCCCGATCATCATGCTGCTGAGTTCCAGCGATCGCACGCGCGACTTGAAGTTGTGCGAGGAGCTCGGGGTCACGGCACATGTCACCAAGCCGGTCAATCATTCGGAACTGTTCGATACGATCTCCGCGGTACTGGATGGTGAGATTCCGGGCGAGGCTGCCGCGGCCAGCACGGCCCAACCGACCGGCGCGCAGCTGTGCTTTGATATCCTGCTGGTGGAAGACAGCCTGTTCAACCAGAAGCTGGCGGTCGGGTTGCTGGAGAAACGCGGCCATCGGGTGACGGTGGCCAATAACGGATTGGAAGGGGTGGAAGCCGTTTCACGCGGCCGCTTCGATCTGGTGCTGATGGATATCCAGATGCCCGAGATGGATGGGCTGGAGGCCACGCAACGCATTCGTGAGCAGGAACGCCAGTCCCAGCATCATACGCCAATCGTCGCGATGACGGCCCAGGCGATGATCGGCGACCGCGAGCGTTGCCTGCAGTCTGGAATGGATGCCTATCTCGTGAAGCCGATTCACGCGAAACAATTGTATGAAACGATCGACGCGGTGTTGTCCGACAATCCGGCCCCGGATGAACCGCTGCGGGCGATTTCCGTCGAGACCCATCGCATTGAACTGGGATCGGCCCTGCACGCGGTGAATGGCGATCACGATCTGTTGCGTCAGATCTTCGAGGCGTTTCTGGAAGAGTGTCCGAATCTACTCAGTAATATTCAAGCAGCCCTGGCCGGGGGGGACGCCGCCGCCTGCCAGATGGCCGCTCATACGCTGAAGGGGGCCGTTCGCACCTTCGGAGCCGAAACGGCCTCGCGCCTGGCAGCCGACATCGAGGCCGCCGGAAAAGCGGGGGATCTGGCAGCCGCCCAGGCCGCCTGGCCCGAGTTATCGGTCGAAATCGAAGCCATCCGCGGCGAGTTATCGGCCAGCTTGCGGGGATAGTCGTGGATTACCCCGCGATCAATGCGACATTCGCTGTCTTTGCTCCGAAACACTTTGTTAAGTTCCGTGATCCTCGCGAACAATCTGTGTCTGCGGACCCCCGCCATGCTTCCACCCGGCACTTAACGGGGTACAATGTTGCATATTCGAAACGCCAGCGCTCATCAAATTATCAACCCGCGAATTCAATAGACACCGCTTGCCTGGGGACTCTCACATGACCACGGTCCTGGTTGTTGATGATCTGGTTACGGATCGTTTGCTGGCCGGCGGATTACTGCAAAAACATGCTGGCTGGAATGTGATCTTCGCGACGAACGGTCAAGAAGCCTTGCGGCAGCTCGAACTCCATCTGCCAGACGTGGTCCTGACGGACCTGATGATGCCCGTCATGAATGGCCTGGAACTGGCCGAAGCGGTCCGGCGTGAGTTCCCGCTGATCCCTGTCATTCTGATGACCTCCAAGGGGAGTGAAGACGTGGCCGTGCAGGCTCTGCAGCGCGGAGCGACGAACTATGTCTCCAAGCGGCGCCTCAATCAGGACCTCGCCGAGATCGTCGAACAGGTCCTGTTAGTCTCGAAGGATCAGCGAACCCAGGCCCGGCTGTTAAACCGGGTGACCCGCTCGGAGTTTACCGTTGTCCTCGAGAACGACATTACGCTTCTGCAGTCGCTGGTCGTCTACATTCAGCAGCAGTTGAAAGTGTTGCGCGTGTTCGGCGAATCGGACCGGATTCGGATCGGTGTGGCCCTGGAAGAAGCGTTGCTGAACGCCTTTTATCACGGCAATCTGGAAGTCAGCTCGAAGCTGCGGGAAGATAACTACGACGAATATTATTCGCTGGCGAAACTCCGCTGCTCGCAGGCGCCTTACGCGGATCGCAAGATTACCGTCCATTGCAAGTTCGACGAAGTTGCCGTGGCCGTCACGATCACCGACGAAGGCCCGGGCTTCGACCCGACTTTGCTGCCTGATCCGCGAGACCCGGAAAACCTGGAGCGGCCCAGTGGTCGTGGTCTGTTACTCATGAAGACATTCCTGGATGAGGTCGAGTATAACTCGAAGGGGAACGAAGTCCGCATGATCAAACGCCGCCTGCCGAC
>CAZQUW010000243.1:0-7930 GCA_964596215.1 uncultured Planctomicrobium sp.
TCAGCGTTGCCGAGGGAATGCGGCGGATGGCAGCGGATTGGAAGGACGAAAATACGAAGAGTTTTCAGCCACGGATTCACACAGATTAAACACGGATTAAGGCAATGTATGTGGAGTCTCAAGAGGAACTCCAACAGAGCAATCCAGATTGGGCTCTGAATTACAGTCGGGTTCGCCTCAGGTTGTATTTATCGGTGTTTAATCTGTGTCAATCCGTGGCCAAACAACTCTTATAAAAAATACTGCAGACAGACCTTGCGACTTACGTCTTAGCCACCCACTTCAAGATCGGATTGCGGCCCGCCTTCAAGTCGTCTGGGCGCGACGCTGGCCCAGTGAATGGCGCCTGATGCAATTGCTCTGGATCTTCCGTGATGATCTGTTCGATGGCCGCGGCGAACGCGTCGAGAGTTTCTTTCGACTCGGTCTCGGTGGGTTCCATCATCAACGCTTCCGGCACGACCAGCGGGAAGTAAACAGTCGGAGCGTGGAAACCATAATCGAGCAACCGTTTGGCGATATCCATCGCGGAAATGCCCTTCTCGGTCTTCAGCTTCTGGGCTGACGCGACGAATTCGTGCATGCACCGTTCCCCCTGCGGCACCGGCAGCACGTGCTTCAGCTTCTGCAACAGATAGTTGGCATTCAAGACGGCGTTGTCCGAAACCGCCTTGATCCCTTCTGCTCCCAGCGTCTTCAGATAGCAGTAACCACGCAGCAGGATCCCCACGTTCCCGAAGAACGTGCGCATCCGACCGATCGACTTGGAGGGAGTTGCCAGCCCGTAGACCGCGGTCCCGTCCGGCTTCTGCTCTTTGGTGACGATGGGACCGGGCAGATAGTCCGCCAGGAAATCGCGCACGGCGATTGGCCCCGAACCAGGCCCCCCTGCCCCGTGCGGGCCCGTGAAAGTCTTGTGCACATTGTAATGCATCATGTCACCGCCAAAATCGCCGGGGCGCGTAATCCCCAGGATGGCGTTCATGTTGGCACCGTCAATGTACACTAATCCGCCGACGTCATGTACCATTTTGGCGATTGTTTGAATGTTTCGCTCAAACAGCCCCAGCGTGCTGGGATTGGTAATCATGAATACCGCCGTCTGATCGTTCAACTGCGATTGCAGCTCGGTCAGACTGACAAAGCCGTCGTCACTCTGGTTGAGTTGCACGCATTCAAACCCGGCGATGGCTGCGCTCGCGGGGTTCGTACCGTGAGCACTGTTCGGGAAAATCACCTTCGTGCGGTGCTCACCCCGATCCCGGAAGTACTGCGCTGCGACCAGCAATGCCGTCAGTTCTCCCTGAGCACCGGCCGCGGGCTGCATCGAAACCCCCGGCAATCCGGCGATCTCGGCCAGCATCTGCTGCATTTCATAGAGAAATTGCAGCATGCCCTGCGAAGCTGCCGGCGTTTGATAGGGGTGCAGATCGACCAGACCCGGCAAGCTGGCCAGTCGTTCGTGCCGCTTGGGATTGTACTTCATCGTACAACTGCCCAGCGGATAAAAATGAGTATCCACCGACATGTTCAATGTCGACAGATTGACGAAGTGCCGGATGACATCGGGTTCGGTCACTTCGGGCAATGGCGGCGGTGCCTTGGCCAGTTGAGCCGCCGGGATCAAGTCGGAGAGTAGGCAATCGGGCACATCGGCCGCCGGAAACCGCGCCGCCCGACGACCTGACTTGGACAATTCGAACAGCAACTGCGTCGCTTGTTGATTCCGCATGGGTAAGTTTTCTATTGGATCCAGATTGGTGAACAGCAAACACACGACCGCACGCCACAAACTGACAGATCAAGACCACATCAAGTCTTGATTGCCAGGGCCTGGGCCAGGCGGTCGATGTCCGCCCGCGTCCGTTTTTCCGTCACCGCAATCAACAATCCTTCCGCGAGTTTTTCCCCCTCGGACCACGTAAAGCGACTCAGTTCCGGCCCGACATCGAAGCCGGCAGCCGCGGCCTGTTGCAGAACCTTGTCGACGCCCCCCGGGCAGCGCACTGTAAATTCCTTGAAGAAGGGCTGCTTGAACATCAGTTCCAGCCCGGCCACTTTGGCCAGTTGGTCGGCTGCATAGTGCGCCTTGCGGCACGCCAACTCCGAGACTTCCCGCAAACCTTGCGGACCGAGCAACGACATGTAGACGGTCGCACGCAACGCCAGCAAACCCTGGTTGGTGCAGATGTTGCTAGTCGCCTTGTCGCGTTTGATGTGCTGCTCGCGGGCCTGCAGGTTCAACACAAAACACCGCTTGCCGAGACGATCAGTGGTCTGACCAATCAGGCGACCCGGCATCTTACGCATCAGGGCTTCGCGACAGGTCAGGATGCCCAGATAGGGGCCACCATACTGTAACGGGGTCCCGAGCGACTGCCCTTCCGCCACCGCGATGTCAGCGCCGTAATCTCCCGGCCGCTGCAGCAGTCCGAGGCTCAGCGGGTCGAAGGAGACGATTCCCAACGCCCCGGCCTCTTTCGCCGCAGCCATCAGTTCCGCAGCAGATTCCAGGCACCCGAAGAAGTTGGGCTGCTGCACGACCAGGCACGCCGCCTGATCATTCAACGCGGCTTTGACCTGGGCCACATCCGCGGTCCCGGCGGGAGTCGGAATGGTCACCAGTTCGCAATTGAGGTGCTGCAGGTGGGTGACCAGAATCTCGCGGTATTCCGGATGGACTGATCCCAGCACAACCACCCGGCGGCGACCGTTCAAGCTGCGCAGGGCCATGCTGACGGCTTCGGTGACGCTGGTCCCTCCTTCGTAGAGGCTGGCATTGGAAACTTCCATGCCGGTCAGCTGACAGATCAGCGTCTGGTATTCGAAGAACGCCTGCAGAGTTCCCTGGCTGGCTTCGGCCTGATACGGCGTGTAAGCCGTATAGAATTCGCTGCGTGTGGCGATCGTGTCGACCGCGGCGGGGATAAAGTGATCGTAGGCGCCGCCACCCAGGAAACAGGTTCGCGTCGAGGCGCCCCCATTCTTCCCGGCGAGTGCCGTGAGTTCCGCTTCGAGTTCCAACTCCGACAACGGAGGGGGCATTTCCAGAAGTCGATTCAATCGCAGGTCCGCAGGCACCTGATCCGAAAACAGCTTCTCGATGGAATCCACCCCGCACACCCGCAGCATTTCCTGCTGTTGTTCGGGCGTGTTGAATAAGTAGCTCACATCAAACCTTTCTGTCGGGCCTCAAATCGTGAGGCTCACTCGGGGCGGAATTTCAGCGCGTCGAGTCTATTCGCTCGAAATTCCAAAAGCGGAACATCAGGGACATCCCTGATGATCGCCAGCCAGCCTTGTCAAAGATCTTGGGTTCACACCGCGCCGCCGGAACGGAGAAGTGCGACCAACAGTTTCATACGTGTTCGCCAAATCCGCCAGAATTCGGCCTGGTGTTAATCACTGCTCTGAGTATCTCAGTCCCTTCCCGAAGTCTGGCGACTCCGGCAAGTTGCTGTCAATGAGCACGCGTGTCCCAGTAGGCGGCGTAATCATTGGCACTCATCAGGTGGTCCAGCGTTGCTCCGGGAGCAACTTTGAACTTGGCAATCCAGCCTTTGCCGAACGCGTCGGTCGACAACCAGTCTAGATTGTTGGGCAAATCGTCGTTCACCGCAATGACTTCGCCCGTCACGGGAGCATACAAATCACTGGCGGCCTTAACGCTTTCAACTTCTCCAAAAGGGGCGCCGGCGGTGTATTGCTTGCCGACTGTCGGCAACGCCAGATAGACCAGGTCCGTCAGTGCCTGGACTGCCAGGTCGGTGATTCCGACCGTGGCAATATCGCCATCCAAGGCTACCCATTCGTCCGTCTTTGCAAACTTCAACTGAGACCGATCCATCCGATAATATCCTCAACAAGGTTGAGTGGGCCGAAAACCTGTCACGGCCCGCCATCGTAACCGTCTCCGCGACATCCGAAAAGTGATCGCCTTAGTAGTCCTTGTCTGTAGTCCCCTCAGTTGCCCGTAACAAGCGAAACAGCATCAGCTTAAAGCCTCGCCAACTTTCCATTGCAGAGGGGTTTCCTGCATTCTGCAGATTGTAAAATCCTGAGCACCGGCCAGGCATCCAAGGCACCTCAGTCGGGCCAGAATCACGGGATATCTCAGCATTTCAGCAAGATCCCCGTGGGCTCCGACACGCTTTCAGGCTCGCCCCGCGATCATCCGCACCTCCATATTCGTTCGTATTCGTTCACAGTTTCACTCGCTGGTACAGTCCGGCCAGGACGGTCTCTTGTCTGACAATCTCAAACAGGGGCTGGTAGCCCGCGGGACCTGCTTTCCAATCGGTCGGCAGATAGTCCCGGCGGTAGTAGACCAGGAGATACTCCGCCGGTGCAGCCCGATCGAATGGTTTCAGCTTGAGGTTCCTCGCCCGCAACGGCGGACATTGTGATTCCCACGCCGCCAGTTGAAAGGGGTGCAGCACGGGGGCCACGTCGACGGTGGCGCCGGCTGGAACCCGTTCGAAGCCCTGCATCAGCAATTCCCGCGTCACACTGTCGCCCCAGTACGTGACCTGGAAGCCCAGCGTGTTCGCTCCGGCCACCCCCCCGACGGTGGCGTTATAGTAACTCAACCAGCAGGGTGCCAGCTGCCACAGCCCCACCCCCTGGGCTGCCAGAAACAGCCCCAGCAGACTGGCGGCGCCAGCGGCCCGCACACGCGGCACCAGCCATTGCCAGACCGCGGTCACCCCACGTCCGATGAAGAGCGCCCACAGAGGAAACACAATCAGAAACAGCCGCTCGCCGTCATACACGGCAACTCCCGGCAAGCTGAACATACACAGCGGAAAGAGCATACTGGCCAGCAGGAACCACTTCACCGAAATCGGCGGCGCGGCAGCGGGCATCACAGCCACTGCTGGCCGGCGAACGCAAACTCCCAGCAGTCCGAGCAGATGCAGGCCCAGGGGTACCGTGGTCGCGAACAGCACCCACGGATAGTGCCACGGAACATCGCGATCGGCAAACATCTGCCCGCAATACCAGACCTGAATGACCGACCGCTCACTGGCGTGGCCGAGATACTTCAAGACATTCCCCAACGGATCCAGCCACAACCACGGCCAGCCGCCGACAAACACGACAAGTCCGGTCAGCCCCCACACCAGCAGTGGCCACAGGGCTCGCTGCCTCCAATTCACAAGCACCCAGATCGCGACCGGAATCGGAATAAAAATCGCCTGAATCTTCGTGAGCAATGCCAGTCCCAGCCAGATCCCGCTCAGCAGCGCGGCACGTACCGACGGAGCTGCGGACCCGGACCAGGTTTGCGCGACGCTGATCACGGCCGCGAAATAAGTCAGATTGAGGACCGTTTCCAAAGCGGCGAGATGGGCATGGCCAAAGACGCGCGGCATCAAGACCAACGCCGCCGCCGCCCCCCACCCTGCCGGATTCCCATACCAGCGAGCGGCCGTAAAACCTGCCAGCCACACCAGAATGCCAAATGCCACCGCCGAGCCGACCCGCGCCGCCGCGATGACCAGGGCCGAGTGTTCGCCGGGCGGCGGTGCGAATAAGAGCACCATTTCATGAAACATTCCCAGCCACAGTCGCCCCAGCGGCGGGTGATCGGGAAGCATCTGCCCCGTGCGGATCGCTCCGGCAAAATCCCCCGTTAACAGCTGGTCCGCCAGTCGGGCCCCCAGATCAACGTTAAAAATCTCATCGACCGTCAGCCCGGGACCGGCGGCCCGTGACGGATAATCACCGGCCGGATCCAGCGCACACGACACCGCCAGCGTGGCCAGTACCGCCAGGCACAGCGGGCCAAACCAGGGGCGGACGAGGTACGCACTGAGTCGAGACCAGAAATCGGTCAACGGAGATCTCCCACGGAGTTGCCGGCACTTACACGCAAACTTGCTCGGCGCATCGTAGCACGGTCGACACACCAAACTGTAGTTGGAGCGAGGAGACCAAGGGCGCCGTCGCATTCACCCTTTGTTCCCCAAGCCCCGTATTCACTCGAGCCGTTCGCCATTTCACTCACCTTAACTGCCCACCTTCCCAAGAAGTTAAACCCACCCCATTCGCTATTCCCGGAGTTTCCCTCAACCTCCCCCCCGGCGATGGACGATTGTTTTCGACGAACAGGTGCTGTTCTTTGAGCACGTACGTAGATGTTTTGTCTGTAGGAGGTCAATGGAATGACCATCGCTCGTTACATTCTCTTGACCGCTATTGCGTTTTCGCCATTAACTGCAACTGCACAAGTCTTTACGCCATCGCAACCGGGCCTGGCGGAGGGGGCCGGAAGCCGATTTCCGGCGCGATCTCAATTGGGGGCCATCACGGACACCGGGTTTCCCGGCGGCACGATGCCCGATGCTCTCTCCGAAGCAGAAGTCCTGCTGATGCAAGGAGCAGTCGCGGCCCCCGGGCCCCAGACTCAGCCCGAAACCATTTCGCTCCCCCAAGTTCCGCCGGCACTGATGCCTCCTGCCGGCCGCTATAATACGTCTCCGATCTGGCAAACTTCGATCAGTGGGGGCTATTTCGGAATCATGGGCGCAATCGCCCAGCCGGGGGTCTACTTTCATCGAGAACAACGTATCACTTTGGGGGAACTGCTGAAGCTGTCGGGAGGCCCGACTTCCACCGCCAGCGGCGGCGTACGAATTGTCCGACAAGGTCGCGGAGGTCTGCAGACGTTTCTCTCCCCCGAGTCGAAACACGAAATCATGAATGGCGACGTGGTCCTGCTGGAAGGTCAGCGTCCGCAGGGCAAGTCGGGGCTTCGCGATTACCCCAAAGGTGCTGCAATCGGCGATGCTCAGCCCTCCTCCAGTGCGGCGGCAGGTCCCAAGGTTCCGCCCCTGGCCCACATTGCATTTGTGAATTTGTTGCCCCAACCCATTGTGGTGCCGGTCCCGAGTGATCAGGCAACGTTGGCTGCGGTCATAAAGTGGCTCCATCAAGATGGTGAATCGCCTCCGTTTGTACGCGTTGTCGCCCCCAGTCCCCTCTTGCGGCAGACGTCCAGCCGCCCCGTCGAACAACAGTTGCTCGAAAGTGGATCGGTGCTGGTATTCGATCCGGCTACTATCAAACGTGATCGACTTCCTCCTTTCCCGCCGGTCATCGGGCTTCCGGCCCCGTCAGACACGGCTCCGATTCAAGTGCTCCCCCGCGACGGCCGGGTACTGCCCCCGGCAGCCGGTGCCCCTGCGAAGAACATTCCGCTGCCTCCGCGGCAGCCAGGGACCGATCAACCCGCAAAAGTATTCCGTGCACCTCCCCCTCCTCCCGAGGAACCAGATCAGCGGTCGGCAGAGCTCCCACCTTTCGGAACGGGGGGGCGAATTCTCGCACCCGCTGAAAATTTCCACGAGAGCCCCGTTCAGGGTGGTCCGCAGTCCGGTGGCCCACTGTTGATGATGCCTCAGTCAAACCGTCCATCGCGTTCACAGGCGACCGCCCCCGATTCCCATCCGCGGCGGCCGGTACCGCCGAAACGCCTCGATAACCACCGCGACGAAGAAGCCACTCCCGCCCACTACGAAGGCCAGACGATGTCCTGGCAATCGCGGCCCCCCGTACGTGCCAATGAAGGTCTGCCGGAAGTGGAAGACCTGGGGGTGATCCAGGCACACGGCGAACAAGGTCGCGTCGATGACGAGTTTGCCGGGCCCGCATTAGAACTCCCCCACCCTGTTCCCAATCTGGTCGATCCTGAACCGCTGGCGACCGTCCAGCCGGCACCCGCTCAGGCAGCGCCAGCACCACTCAAGATTGCCACTTCCACCTTCAGCATGCAGATCGTCTGGTTTAGCCTGGGGTCGATGTTATTGCTGGCGGTCATCCTCTGGGGTGTGGCACGCTGGGACGGCCCACGTCCGGTCCGGGCCGCCGTGACTGCTGGTCATGCCAGCCGTTTCCGGGGCCCTGCCCCGCAACCACACGGAGCAAT
>CAZQUW010000243.1:8030-9327 GCA_964596215.1 uncultured Planctomicrobium sp.
TTTCGCGACGCCCGGCAGACTCGAGTCGCCGCCACTCCGGCGCCTGTCGAGCCCGCACCACTGCCGACTCCGCCCGCTGCCAAACCCGCTTTAAGTCTCTCCCGTGACGAACTGCGACTGCTGTCGGGGCGATCGTCCGCTCCCGTACAAAAAATCCTGGCCCAGATCCCCAGCCTGAAAAAAACCACCCCCTCCGCAGCGGACCATTCTCCGGCGGCTGCGGGTCACTTGCTGGACCGTATCCTGCGAGCTCACCAGAAACGCTAAAATCTGGCCGCGCTCCGGTCTGCACTTCGCTGGCAATCCTCCTTGGATCAAACTGTCCGGCAAGAGCCGCACCTCGGTGCAGGCTCTGCTCGGGCTGCAGATCTCGAATGAAGGGGAGCGGCTGCCGTCTCCAGCAGGCTCTTGATGGTCTGCGCGTCATGTCCGCCGCGTGCCCCCCTGACATTCGCTGCCAGAATTGCAGGAATTTGTTACAACGGGTGTCAGCCAACCTGCCAGCCGTCCCGGAAAAATTGCAACTCCGCAGTTCCCCATACTCTACGAGCTTGCCTGGTCTGACGAACCAAGCCTGTCTCGTCCGTTTGCCGCCAATTCCCGTTCACCACGCAGCTTGCCCCCGCCAGCCGTTCGGCAGCCTGTCTCCAGTTCGAGCGTCCACGATTTGATGTCACACGACGTCATTCGGACGACATACAGGTCGCAACGATTCTGGCGATCATCGGCATTTTCTGCTGTTTGCCGGCTTGTTTCGGATCTTCAACTTTTGGCACGACAGCTGCAAATCAGGTTTGATCGTTGCCGCAGGAACGGCAACAGGAACTCAAGCCCCAGGAAAGGAGCATCATGTTCAACCGCCTCGGATGGACGCTGGTGTTGCTCACCGTGTTCGCCGCCGGCTGCGTCTCAGTTGGCAGAACCGATGGCATCTACAGTCCCGGTTACCACATCGGTGGTCTCTCAATGACTGGACATTAACACCGTCACATTGTGGCCAACGCCAGTCGTTTTCGTACCCAGCCGGAGCGCTGTTGCCGGGCATACGTCAACAGCCTCAGAGTACTCCGATCAGATATATTCCGATACCGGGTCCCGAGCCTGATCTGCGTGCAGATCAGGCTCGCTGTGTTTCAGGAACGTCAACAGCCTCGTGGGACGGGTCTCCCGGCCCGTCCGTCCCCCTCCTGACATCCTTCCAAGTGACAAAGAGTTGACAGCAGCAACATCGAAACCCGTCAGCCCCTCTTTCTTCGCGACCTTCGTGCCCTTCTGTTCCAAAGTCTTTTTTCACAGA
>CAZQUW010000244.1:0-4863 GCA_964596215.1 uncultured Planctomicrobium sp.
AGGTTTTTGCTATCGAAACGCATCATCGGATTAACGACCAGATCCGCATTTCGCCGGTGCGGGTGGTCAACGCAGACGGAGAAATGCTGGGAGTCTTGGCGACTGACGCCGCTTTGGAAGTCGCAGCACAAGCAGGATTGGACTTGGTGGAAGTCGCTCCAGACGAACGGCCGCCGGTCTGTCGTATTTTGGACTATGGCAAGTTCAAGTACGAACAAAAGCGTAAGCAAGCGAAGAGTCAGAAGACACACCAGGTGCAGGTGAAGGAAATTCGCCTCCGTCCGAAAACCGGTGATCACGATATTGACGTGAAACTCCGCCAGGCGCGGCAGTTTTTGTCCGACAAAGATAAGGTGAAGGTGAATATCGAGTTCAAAGGGCGCGAAATGGCCCACATTGATCTCGGCCGTGAGGTGTTGATGGACGTCATCGCCAAGTTGGACGACGTGGCGAAGGTCGAACGCTCACCCCTCATGGAAGGCAAAAAGAAGATGAGTGCGATTCTGGCTCCGAAGTAATTGCCAGATAAAAAGTTGAGTTCACCAGTTGCCGCGGGGTTCGTCAGGATTTCGCCGGTTACTGAGTGCGATAGCCCGGTCGGTTGAAGTCCGAAGATTTCAGCGGCACCGGGCGATATACCATGATTTTTTTGTGTCGGTCGCTGGCGAAAAGATTTAGCCCCCGGTTATAATCCCCCGCTTCCAAGCCGCCGCAGGGCGGTTTGTTGATTTGATGGGGATGCCTGCTTAACCAGGCTGAATCGTCAGTGGTCGTCGTTCGTGTCAGGATGGATCATTCGAAGACATTCGGGTGATTGCGAATTTACCTTTTTGAAATAAAGAGGGCGGATCGTGCCCAAGCAAAAGACGCACAAAGGGATGAAGAAGCGGTTCAAAGTGACCGCTACGGGCAAGATCAAGCACAAGAGTGCTTTTCGCGGCCACATCTTGAGCAGCAAGTCTGCCAAGCGGAAACGCGGCTTGCGTAATGACAACGTGGTGGTGGGGGCCGAGGCCGCCATCATCCGCATGGGGTTGGCTCCTGGACTGTAAATGGTCTCATGTCAGCCACGCTGGCTGAATCTCGTCCGCTCAATTTGAGCCCGATGAGTTCAGCACGACGTACGGATACGTGGATCGGTCCGTATGACAGTTGTGACTTCAGAGGGCGGCAACGCTCCTCACTCGTTTGAAATCAGGTTTTGAGTCGCCATGAGAGTTCGTAAAGGTAGTGCCCGTCGCAAGGCCAAACGCCGCTTGTTCCGTGAAGCCAGCGGTAACGTGATGGGACGACACAAGTTGTATCGTACCGTCCGAGAAACAATCATCCGCGCACGCGTGTTCGCGTGGGTCCATCGTCGCCTCAAGAAGCGCGACATGCGGGCCCTGTGGATCACCCGTATCACCGCCGCCGTGCGGGCTCGTGGGATGTCCTACTCAGTCTTCATCCACGGGATGGACCTGGCCAACATCAAGCTGAATCGCAAGATGCTGAGCGAAATCGCCATCTTCGAACCCCAGATTTTTGACGAACTGGTGGAGCTTGCCAAGCAAAGCACCGCGAAGGCTGCCGCCTGATCGGACGACGAACTTTCGTTGAAGACACTCACCGTGTAAGACACCACAGGGTGCTCAACCCAGCCCATCGGCCAGCTCACTGGTTTGCCGTTTGGTCCAGGTTGAGCACCCTGTTGGCATTTGATAACCGAAGACAATTGACGGGGGAATCGACCCGGCGAGCGTCTGGCGTCAGCCGGATGGTTGTCCTGGATTCCCGAGGAACCCGAAACGCGTACTCAAATTTCTGATCCCGGGGGGCGCTGAAGTGGGGTGCCACTGGCTCTCCCAGTGCCCTTGGCAAGTCGAATGACACCCGGCACTGGCAGAGCCAGTGGCACCCAGTCCCCAGAATCAGGCGTGGACGATGCACTCGCGCCGTACCGCTTTCGAGTCTGACCAGAAGTAGAAGCCGCACCCTTTAAATTTGAATCAGCCGGGCGGGTATGTCGACTCGCTGACAACCATTGGGCTGACGCCCAACGTTCGCCTTGACGAGGAATGGATGCACCATGGATCTGATGCAGCAATTCACCGATTACGAAGCTCAGGCCCTCAGCGCGTTGCAGTCTGCGGGGACACCCGAGGATTTGGAGTCTGTGCGCATTGAGTTTCTCGGCGCCAAGAACGGCCGGCTGCGCGATTTGCAGGGACTGCTGGGCAAAGCGACCAAAGAAGAGAAGCCACTGGTTGGCAAGCGTTTTAATGAAGTCAAAGAGGCAGTGAGTGCTGCTCTGGAAGCTCGCAAGCGGGTCCTCAGCCGGCCCAAGTCGGCCGCCAGCGATCTCGACATTACGCTACCGGGGATTCGGCCACGCGTGGGGCGTCGGCATCCGTTGATGCAGACGATCGCCGAATTCAAAGACATCATGGGGCGGTTTGGTTTCACTGTGGTGGAAGGACCGGAAGTTGAGGACGAGTTCCACAACTTCAACGCCTTGAATATCCCCGAAGATCACCCGGCACGCGATCCGCTGGATATGTTCTACCTGGCTGCGGCCAATGTCAGTGCGGGTGGTGCTGGGGCTGGCGGAGCCATGTTGTTGCGCAGCCAGACTTCAACCGTGCAGATTCGGGTGATGGAACAGACACCGCCCCCGATTCGGGTGATCTCGATTGGCCGCGTTTATCGTCCCGATGTGATCGATGCCACACACCATTGCATGTTCCATCAAATGGAAGGGCTGATGATCGGCGATACGGTTAATATGGCCGAACTGAAAACCGTGCTGCGGTTGTTTGCCGAAGCCTACCTGGGGCATGAAGTCACCCTGCGATTCCGCCCGTCATTCTTCCCGTTCACCGAACCCTCGGTGGAAGTTGACATGAGCTGGGAGGGGATGCGTGGCGGCTGGGTGGAGATTGGCGGCGCCGGAATGGTGGACCCGAACGTGCTGCGAGCCGTCGGTTACGATCCCGAACAGGTCAGCGGATTTGCGTTTGGCTTCGGGATGGAACGGTTCTGCATGCGTCGTCACAATATCCAGGACATCCGGCATTTCACCAACAACGATGTGAAGTTCCTCAAGCAGTTTTAGTCCATGCCGTGAATGGGGTTTCGCATGCCATTATTTGAATATCGCTGCCAGTCGTGCACACAGGAATTCGAACTGCTGGTCCGCGCGAGTGAACGCCCCGCCTGTCCGAAGTGTGCCTCGACCGAGCTGGAAAAACTGATCAGTGCGCACGCTGCACACGTGAGTGGCGGCCTGTCGATGGCGTCGGCGTGTCCCCCGAGCAACGCGCCCCCCTGCAGTCCGACTTGCTGCCGGCTGCCGTAGGTGGAGGCTGATTTCCAGCCTACTGCTCGAGCGGGTACATCGGGTGCCGGCGGTGCTGGTGATTGAGGGCTCCGAAGTTGTGCGTATGGACGGCCCGCGCATCGATGTTGTAGATCGAACCGCCAAGCCGTTCGAAGCCCGACCGGAAGTGCACCGCGGACTTCACGGCGATGTATTTCATCTGCGAGCAATCAATCCCCAGCGATCTCGCAAAGGCCTGGTCGAGAGGTTGCGCGCGACCGCAGACGACGACCACGTTCACGCCGTCGATTTTCAACCAGGCGGAAGTACCCAGGTCGCCAGTTAACCCTGCGTACATCGGGCCGTCGTAAGTAAATCGGCCGTCTGAGAGCGCCTTCACCTCGACTTCGGCCATCACCGGCGGGCCTTGCATGGGATCGGACTTGCCCCCGATGGCGAGCTGCAGGCGGCTGCCGACGCCCGCGGCATGAGCTTGCTGTGCGACTTCGGGGTCGACGATGTACAGCACCAGGGCATCGGTCAGCTTCAAGTCGAGGAAAGTCTGCAGGACTTCGGTGGAATCCCCCGCCGCGCCTCCCCCGGTATTGTCGGCCATGTCGGCCAGCATGATGGGGTATCGCCCGGCGGCCGCACCGGCTTCCAGGGCCTGGCGCACCGTGAGTGGCTGGCGATACCAGCGTTCCCGGCGGGCGTAAACCCAGTCACTCAGTTCCGCCGCGGTCTGTTCCGCCAGTTGCTGATCGCCATCGGCGACGACGATCACGGACGGGCCCATGTCAGGCACATCGGCCCAGGGGAAACCGGTTGCCAGCGTGATCGACAGAATTCCCGGCCGCTGCTCGGCGGCATGGACCAGGCGAAATGCTTCGTCGATCGGGGGGTGGGCCGTGACCTGCGTCGCGGCGCTCCAGAAGAACGACATCTGCCGGAAGGCCATCACGGGGTGGACTTCACCACGCACAATGCGGACGATCAAATCGGCCGCCTCGCGTCCGCGTTCGGCCATGTCCACGTGCGGATAGGTGTCGAAGCCGATAATCGCGGTCGCCGCAGAGACCCGCTGCTGCGTATGGTTGCCGTGCAGGTCGAATGTCACCACGATCGGACACTGCGGCCCCACGGCCTGCCGCACGGCTGCAATAAAATCGCCGTCTCCGTCCGCGATCCCTTCGACCACCATGGCCCCGTGCAGATCGAGCAGCACGCCGTCGACCGGCCCCGCTGCCTGGGCCTGTGACAGCCGTTCGAGAAATTCTCCCTTGATCGCCTCATAGTCCGCGAGTGGAATCAATCCGCTGGGATAGGCGAACGTCCAGAGCAGCGGAACCAGTTCAAAGCCGTGTCGCTCGGCCCCGTCGATGAATCCGCCGGTACAGATGTTGGCACCGCGAAATCGCTCGATGACTGCCGGGCCGCGGAAGAATCCGAAGCCTGCGGCGAAATCGGCGAGCGTCGTCGGGGTCTTCGAGAAAGTACTCGTTTCGTGCGAGATTCCACCGGCCACAATTCGCATGGTTGAGTCCTTGGTCGCTGGTAATGCGGGC
>CAZQUW010000244.1:4963-9260 GCA_964596215.1 uncultured Planctomicrobium sp.
GCAGGCCCCATCGTATTGAGATTCTGGCTGGCATCCAAGGATGCCGGGCTATGGACGCAGCATTTCCGCGACATTCGGGGGCGCGGGGACCTCCAGGCTCAGCAGTGCAATTCCCAGCGTTTTGCCCTGGCTGTCGATGCGGAGCGATCGACTGGCGCCGCCGCCCAGTACATCGCTGAGCATAAAGTTGTATGCCCGGATTCCGGGGAGTTCGTAGCGTTGGACCTGCCTGGGCCGCAGCGGCAGGAAGAATTCGGCCACTCGCGATTCCGTCAGCACTTTTCCGAGGTACTCATACCCGGCGTCGGTCCAGGCGATGATGCCGACATTGGCATGGTTGCCCTTGTCTCCGGAGCGGGCATGAGCGATTTCGCTGAGTGGTATGGTGTTCGCCATGTTTTGATTACCGTTCGATTGACCGAATCTGTCAGCCAGGTCAGTTGAAGCGAGTCCTCCCGACTCCGGGAGCCCCCTGCCCTGGTTAGGCTAGCCACTGGCTGGCGGCCTTTACGTCCACCACGGCCTGCACTCGATCGCGATGAATTGTTGTCGGCCAGTACGCCAGTACTGGCCACGGCTTGGCCCGCGGGCCGGTGTACCCCGTCACGCCCGGCAGTCCCGAGGTGACCAGCGGTGCAAATTCCCGAGTAAACCGCTCCACCGCGACTTTCGACGGATCGTGGACCGTGACCCGTAGCACGACCTCGGGGGCATTCACCGGCGGAGCAACTCCCGGCACCACCTGGCCGCTTCCCAGGCATTCAATATTGGTTCGAGCCAGCACGTGCCCCGCGCGGCGCACACGCTGCAGCAGCATCTCACCGCAGCGCCGGGCCCGTTGAGTTGCGTGGGGGCCGTAGATCACCAGCGTTCCCGTCGCCATGTAGCCGTCGCGGTAAGCCATGGAAACCTTATAAGTGGGAGGGGCCGGGTTCCCTGCTGCGCCCGTTACGGCAACTCGGTCGGGCCCCGTCTGGGTCAGCCGGACCTGCGAAAAATCGGCATCCACATCGGGTGTCAGATAGTGCTGCGGGTCGCCGATTTCATAAATCAATTGCTCTGCAATGGTGTCTGGAGTGACAGCCCCATCGGTGCCGGCGGGCTTGGTAATCGTGACCTGGCCGTCTGCGTCAATCTCGGCGATCGGATAGCCCACATTCCCCAGCGGGGCATTGTCGTCCCACGCAGAAAACATTCCGCCGGTCGCCTGTGCGCCGCATTCAATCAGGTGTCCGGCAACCGAGGCCGCTGCCAGGCGCGGCCAGTCGTCGTCGCGCCAGCCAAATTCATGCAGTGCCGGCCCCAGCGTCAGCGACGCATCGGCCACGCGTCCGGTAATCACAATCTGCGCCCCCTGCCCCAGAGCTTGCCGGATTCCGCCTGCTCCCAGGTAGACATTGGCTGATGCGAGTTGACTTTGCAGGTCGCCCAGCGGCTTTCCTGTATCGAAGTGGTTCAGGTTCTCTCCCGACGCCTGCAGTTCATCCAGGCGCGGCAGGATGTCGTCTCCACTGACCGCTGCCACGCGACAGTCCGGCAGGCCGGCAGTTGCCAGAATACTGGAGACCGCCCGGGCACACGCGGCAGGATTCATACCGCCACCATTGGTGACAATTTTCAGCTGCGGCTGAGAGTGTAAAACCGGCAGCAGGCTGCTGATAACGACAGGCAAATCTGTCACAAATCCCGCCTCGGGATTGCGCGACTTCAAATGAGCGAGAATGGAGAGGGTCAACTCGGCGAGGTACTCGAGAGTCAGATAGTCGAGTTGCCCTCCCTCCGCGAGCAAGCGCGGGGCATCGAGGTTATCTCCCCAGAACCCGGCTCCATTTCCAATTCGCAACACACGACTCATCGCAAACCCTCGATTAACGAACAACATCCAGTCTCTTTCGAATTGTACGCAGAAGCGTTCGGGGATAAGAAGCGTGCTCCCGGAATCGGTGCAACTGTCGCGTGCGTGTGCGGACGCCTGGCACCGTACCAAAAACCGTAGACGCCCCCGCAGGGCACTCGACCGGGCGATCTTCCTTTGCCCTGTGATTGCTGTGGGGGCGACGCAGACGCGCTCCGGAGCAGTACGGCGTCAGGAGGGGCGGTGTGTCGTCCGCCGAAGTCGGCTGTAGGCATGCCGAGGCGCTGACTCATTGAACAGGATGTCGGAATCGTCTGAATGCTTGTTCCCATCGCCGCAAGTCCTGGGGGGCCTCGCATGGCGCAGCGTGTCGCCTGCCGATTCACTTCAGCCCTCACAGCTGCGGTGAAATTGCCTGGATTCTTGCATGTACCTGCCCTGTACAGGACATGCTTTCAGAGGTGTCGTTCTGGTTTCAGTCTGATATCAGTAGTTCCGCACTAATGCCACCCAGAGAGCGTCAGCTGAAGGGCTTATGGTCGCGTGTATGTTGTCGATAATCAGATAAACACCAAGTGTAAATCCGGTATTGCAGGACGTGCGATTTCGTGAGATTGGCGGCCGAAAGCCAGGGAAAGCGTTCACTGACCGGCAGAGAACACCGGAGGCGAGGAAATGATTCGATTATTTTTTTAATTTGTTTTAGTTCGTGCTTGAAACTTGCGGATGAGTAATATATACAGTACTAATCAATTTGTCTTGCTCGATGAGATGGTGGGCTCGGGTGTGAGTTCTTCGCCTCCCCCCTATTCAACTTTGCAGCAGTCTAGCGGCTAATCGCATTCTCATAAGTGAATTCTCGGGTGCTGCCAGTTTCGGCGTTTTGCATGCGTCTTGGTACGCATGGCGAGCTGAAGGTGGAGCGGGCAGTGCGCGTATTGAGTGGGCATTGTCGTCTTTGATTGCGCTTCGGCGATTCTTGCCGAGTGCGCCCTCTTTTTCTTTGGAGGTTCTACTCATGCAGAAATCGTTTCGTTGTTCGCGGCGGCGGCGGCGCGCTCGGTGTCGGTCAGGATTCACCCTTATTGAACTGCTCGTGGTGATCGCGATCATCGCCATCCTGGTGGCCCTGTTGCTGCCAGCCGTGCAGCAGGCCCGCGAGGCCGCCCGGAAGTCGCAATGTAAGAACAATCTCAAGCAGATTGGTTTGGCTTTGCACAACTTTCATGATACCCATCAGCATTTTCCAGTGGGGATTGCGACGGCCTGGAATTTTACGACTAATACTGTGGCGACAGGATTTCCTGGCAGGTCGGAATATCAGGGCTGCTGCTGGATGACGTATCTCCTGCCGTATATGGATAATGCCTCACTGGCCCAGGACCTTGAGCCCTGGTCGCGGGTGGGGGAAAAGCGGAGCTATAACGGGCGGGAAGTTCAGGTCAGCATGCCCATTTCCTCGGGGCCGGACGTTGCCAACACGGTCCTGGACCCAAATTTGAGGAACTTTGTGAAGAAGACTCTTCCCTCCTATAAGTGCCCTTCGGCCTTGAATACAGACTCCTCTGTGTGGGGGACGGCCACCGCGTCGTACGCAGGGTGTGTCGGAACTGATCCTAACGGATATGGCTTTTTCCAGCATGATGGTGATTTGACTCGCATGGCCGATATGACCGACGGCCTGACCTATACGGTCGCAGTCGGCGAGGCTGGCATGTATCAGGGAGCGCCTGCGGTGGCCTATACCGCGAATCAGGAGTGGCAGCCCCAGTGGATCGGTCCGCCGACCGGGCATTGGACTAACGTGCTGAAATATGGTGGTCGGTGGGAAACATGGGGGCGGCCCAATGGCAACCATCCCAATACCATGACCAGTGGTCATCCGGGCGGACTGCACGTTCTGGCGGGTGACGGGGGCGTGAAATGGATCAATGATAAGATTAATGCGGCCGTGTGGATTTCGCTCGGTACAACCAAACGCTATGTGATTGCGAAGTCGACTTTCGATGCGGTAGTGCCGGGATTTTCGTATGACTGGACCATCGACCCGAACAATGCCGCCAACTTGCGTGAAAATCAGGCGCAATGGCCATGAGGTCATATGCGGGGCAGAACCTGACGCTGATCGCCGAGCGTGACGTTCTGAGCGAAATGCGCCGAGGTTTCGATGGCCCATTTCTCGCAGTCATGAAATGAGTTAGATCGCCTCGCCGAGTTCTCTCGGGCGAGGCGATCTGTTTTTGGATGCAGGTGGCAGTCAGATTCCCGGACTCGGGCCAACGGCCTGATGAGACAAGATATCCGGGTGCCCTCGACAGTCTTAGCGTGACGTGTTCAATCCGTAAGACTTCCCGATCTCATTTGTGTTTTATTTACGCCACGTCAGACTCTGGGAATTGAGTGCTGATACCGTAAATTGATCGTTTCGAAATCAGCCGATGA
>CAZQUW010000245.1:0-9222 GCA_964596215.1 uncultured Planctomicrobium sp.
CAGTCGTTGCGAATGGCGTCGAGCAACGTGACGCGCGGCTCGAGCTTGAGCTTGTGAACTTCACCGTTGATCGTGAGTTCAACATTCTGGGCCTTGGACGAAGTCGCAGCACTGTCAGCCGGCTTGTCCTGCGCCAGGGCCTCTTCAGCCGCGGTGGCGATCGCTGTCGCGGCGACCGCGACACCCGAGCCCTTCAAAAACGACCGGCGACTGACGTCCGGCCCGTATCTGTCTTGCGTTTCTCGGTCCCGCATGGGGTGGTTCTCCCTGAGGTGATGATCCGAATCCACGATTTTTCAATGCCATCACTCGTTGCCTGGCGCAACTCGACCCTGCAACTTCGTGAGCGCGCGGGCTACATACGGCAAAATCCTGCAGTTGGTCAAGCCGAAGCCGAAACGATTGGCAGCGGCCAACAGGAATTTTCACGCAGCGCGGTACGCTCACACAGAACAGGTTCAATTTCACGTTGAGACATGTCGAGTTGACGAGACACCAGCGACGAACGGTGGAATGTTCGAGGAACCAGCATCCCGGCATCGCCAACAGATAAGTCGCGACACATGGATTCTTCTGTGCCGTATCGTAACCTGCCGGGGGCAGGTTGCAACCCTTGCGACGCGATCGAGTTGCGGCGACACTGAAGTGCCAGCGAGTGATATTATCGTGTCGCCGGCCTCTGCCCGCACGGGCCATGTTTTCGCTATGATGGCCGGCCGCCGTACGACTCGTCAGACCAGAATTTTTGAGGTCCAGGAATCCGCAGTCATGAAGATCTGTGACACCCCTTTACAGGACCTGCTGCGGATTGAACCACGTGTCTACGGCGACCCCCGGGGGTTCTTTCTCGAGACCTATCAGCAGTCCCGCTTCCAGGAGGCAGGACTGCCCGCGACCTTCGTGCAGGACAATCAATCGCGATCGCAACGGGGCACCTTGCGCGGGCTGCACTTTCAATCGCCGCAGCCGCAAGGCAAATTGATCTTTGTCATCCGTGGCGAAATCTGGGATGTCGCGGTCGACCTGCGCCGCAGTTCACCGACGTTCGGCCAGTGGTACGGCGTCACGCTCAGCGAAACTAATCACTGGCAATTGTACGTTCCCGAGGGCTTCGCCCATGGGTTTTGCGTCCTCAGCGATACGGCCGATGTCTTTTACAAGTGCACCAGCGCGTATGCGCCGCAATACGAACAGACCCTGCTGTGGAATGACCCCGAGCTGAACATTCCGTGGCCAGTTTCGGATCCGCTATTATCTGCGAAAGATCAACGTGGCCGCCGTCTGCAGGATCTGCCCTGTTTTCCTTGAATCCGTCAGGCAATTAAACAAAAGGGTAGAATTGCCGGATCTTTTTATTGGGTGCGACTGGCTCGGCCAGTCCTTTTCAGGACAGACTGGTAGACTACCGGCACTGGCCGAGCCAGCGGCACCCCAAACATGGACCTATTGAAGCATCCTCACAACCACCATGGTCCGAGATCAAACCGCCGACCGCTTATTGCTGGAAGCCATTCGAGCCGGGGATGAGCGCGCCTGGTCCGATTTGATCGCGCGCTATGAAGGCCGCCTGCTCGCTTTCATCCACAGCCGACTGAAGAACCGTGCCACCGCCGAAGATCTCGTGCAGGAAACGTTTTTCGGATTCCTGATCAGCCTGCCCAACTACGATCCACAAACGCCGCTCGACAGCTTTCTGTTCGCCATTGCCGCACACAAGCTGACTGATCATCTGCGGCGGAGCGGGCGGCGTCCTGCAGTAGCCCTGGATGTCGGCGGGGCAGGGCCGCACGAACCGGTCGGACGCTACCGCCACGCGTCCAGCTTGATGCGCAGCCGCGAACGGCAAGGCATTGAAGAGCGGGTCCTGGCCAAGGCCCTGGCCGATCAAATTGACGGCTGGCGGGAACGCGGCGAATGGGAGCGGCTGATGTGCATCGAACTGCTCTTCGTGCGCGGGCTGCCAAATAAACAGGCCGCAGAAGTGCAGGGGATCACGGAGCAGGCTGTCGCCAACCACAAGTTCGCCGCACTCAGCAAGCTGAAAGAAGCCGCCCGCCAGGCGGGAGCCACCGCCGAGCAGGTTCGTATGTTGGACTAACACCGTAGCCTGACTCTCCAGAGTCGGGCGAATTCTCAACGCGAGTCGCTCGACCCTGAAGAGACCGGCGACAAAGGAGCCACCTCCATGCAAATCGAATTTGTCAGAGGTGATTTGCTCGATCAGCCAGTCGAAGTGATCGTCAATGCGTGGAATCGCAACATCATCCCGTGGTGGTTGCTGCTACCGCAAGGTGTGTCGGGGGCCATCAAACGACGAGCAGGCTGGGGACCATTTCGAGAGCTCGCCCGGCATGGTCCGATCCCCCTGGGCGGGGCCGTCTTCACATCCGCCGGCCGGCTGCCATTCCGGGGCATTATTCATGTCGCCGGAATCAGCATGTGGTGGAGGGCGTCGGAACAATCCATTCGTGGCTCGGTTCGCAATGCAATGAAACTCGCCGCAGAGAAGGGCCTGCAATCGATTGCATTTCCCCTGATTGGTGCAGGAACGGGCGGCGTGAATCAGGAACGTTGTCGGAATATCATGCTCGACGAGCTCCAGCAAATCACTTCGGAACTGCGTGTGATCATCGTGATCTATCATCGGTAGCCTGACTCTCCAGAGTCGGGCGAATTTCTCAACCCCTTTCGCCCGACTCTGGAGAGTCAGGCTACCAGTCAGATTGCCAACCGCCGACAGGACGGTTAGTCTTACTCAGGGAGCACATTTCGCCGGCCTGATTCTTGGGCCACGGCCATCGCGTCTGAAGTCTTAGAAAACATCACGTCCAGGAGCGGATCATGCGCAGAGTCGTTGGCACCCTCGGAATTTGCATCGCAGCCTGCATCATGTGGGGCAACCTGCTCGCCCAGACTCCTGAGACGACTCCCGACACGAAGCCTGAAACTGAGGCTCAACAGGACGAGCAGGGGCCGCCGCAGATCGCCGAAGAGGTCCGTCAGCGGCTGCATGAACCGATCACGCTGAAGCTGGACCGCGTCCCCTTGCAGGACGCCCTGGATGAAATTCTTCGTAAGCGCAATTTCGACTACTGGATCGAAGAAGATCAGCTCCAGGAAGAAAGCATTGCGCTGGATTCCATCGAAGTCACATGCGATTTGAAGCACGTCTCAATTCGCGCGGCTCTGAAGCGGATCTTAGGCCAAGCTCGCCTGGGCTGGATTTGCGAAGATGCCGGCATTCGCATCACCACCAAATCGAAGCAGATCACTACTTTCTCCGCGCGCATCTATGATGTGCACGAATTGCTGGAAACCCCGGAAGTCGAAGTCACCATCCCCGCCATGCCTCAACAGGAGATTCAGTTTGGCGGCGGCACCGGCGCCGAGGCCAAGCCGGTGGAGAAACCTGCCGAGGGGGCCACAGCTCCTCATGGAGACGTTTGCGCCGGGCACGGTGGAGCAGCTACGCCCCCGGAAAAGCTCACCCCCGAAACGACACTCATCCGTGCCATCCAGGGGTCGGTCGGCGGCCCACCCGATGCACCGTGGATGGAAGCCGATGGTGAAGGGGGAGCCATTTACATGATCCAAACTTCTCGAGCGAAGCTGCTGGTTGTTCGCGCGCATGAGCTGTGCCATGCTGAAGTCGAAGACTTGTTGAACGACCTGATTTCGCACCATCACGCAGCCGGTGATGAAGAAGCCGAGGCCCCTCCCGCCGAGAAAAATGCCTCGCGCAAAATTGTGCAGCCGCGCGTGCGGATCGTAGCCAAACACAGGTCGCGGTAGCCTCGATCAGTGGTCGGCCTACTTGTTCTTCGCGGCACCCTGGCGCCGGGCCAGTTCCAGCTTCGACAGGGGCTTGCCGTCTTCCCCCACCAGCGACACCGGCGCGGCAGGGGCTGCAGCCGGCGCAGGGGCAGGCTCAGCCGCGGCCACCGGTGCTGCAGCTGGGGCCGGTGCGGCAGCCGTACCGCCCGCAGCAGCTGCTGCCTTGGCAGCGGCCGCTTCACGGATGATCTCGATGGGGCTCTTCTTGGCGGCCGGAGCCGCGGGTGCAGATGCCGCCGTCCCGCCAGCGGCTGCCGCAGCTTTGGCTGCAGCGGCTTCGCGCATGATCTCGATGGGACTCTTCTTGGCGGCACCGGGAGCGGCCGGGGCAGCCGCTGCGGCGGGAGCGGCCGCCGGTTTCTTCGCAGCCGGTTCGGCGTGCTTTTCAGCCACCTTCTTCGGCAACGGCGCCTCAATCACCTTCAAATACGACAGATCGATATCGTACCAGCTGATATCCACGGGACCGTCGAACTGAACCAGCGCCCGACCATTCATATTGATCGTTTTGATGCGTCCGCTCAGCCCGACAAATCGCTTCAGTTCCGGAGTTCCGGCGTCAACTGTGACCCATTTGTCAGTGAAATCACGCTTCAGACGCTCGACCGTTTCGAAGGACATGGATGCTTCCCGCCTGACATCGACTCTAAGAACCCCTGACAAAACCGGTTGCGGGAAGTTCAGAACCACGGACTTTCAAGCGGTTCTCAACTAACGCAGAGGTTTTGTCAGCGTTGATAAATGAATTCAATCGAAAACTGTGTCACACCGGCCTCGGGGTCTGCCCATCAGGCACCCCTTCCCGGCAACCAATTCAGACTGCTCTGTCCGAGGAGCTGGAGCCGGTCCGATTCAGCCCTGTATTCTGTTCGTCCGAGACCGTTAAATCAAGCGACGGGTTTCAACCGCCACTGGTACTTCCAGCGCAGCGTCGTCCGTTGCTTCTCAATTTTGACTCCACTCAGATCGGGCATCCGCATGGTGAAGCTCGACTTCTGCGGGAGCGCTGCCAGATCCCATTGCGTCACCAGCACAGGCTGCCCGGCGAGCGATTCCGTCGTCAACTCCCACCGATGTTCGGCATCATCCCGCGACAACGGCGAGAGAACGTCATAAGTACTAAGCAGCAAAGGACCTGCAGGGTGGGCCTGAATCCGAACCGCCAGATCAAAATCGATGATTTGTTGACGCGAATCACAGCGGATGGCACCGGAGTAGTGATTCTTACCCGACTGCCCGAGAAGTTGAACCTCCCCGATATCCGGGTCGATTTGCTCATAATAGAGATTCTGAAAGGCGGGGCTTCCCGGCCAGGGCTGCTCGGCATTGCCCTCAACCGACGTCACGGCCGGCACCCAGTCCCGTCCCTTGGCACGCCACAATTGATGCTGCCAGCGATCGATCTGCCAGGAAAACTCCAACCGCCAGCCTGCCCACGTTAACAGGTAGTGTCGCGGCTGCTGTGAAACTTCCAACATGAAATGGTAATTTCGATAAAGTGATAGTCACGCGCAAATGGTCGATCTGTGGATGATACCGTCGGCCGTGCGGGCTACACAACGCATTTATTCTGCGTAACTTGCGAAAAGTGAATGACAAAATCCCGATGTCGCAGGACCGAATACAAGGGCAGTCATCGCCGATCGGGGAATCGACGCCGTATTCTGGTAGTTCGTCATTCGTCCTCGGAACGTCTGACAAAACCGGTTGTGGAAAGATCAGAACGGCGGTATTTCAAGCGATTCTGAACTGACGCCGAGGTTTTGTTCGCGATTGATTATCATTTGTCATGCTTTCGACATTCGGATTTGGTCCGTCACCATTTCCGGCCAATATTCCCAACTGACATCGCACTTTAGGTCCCTACGGCGTCCTTGCAAATTCGTTCAAAAATAGGTAGTTTTGTCGTATGACACGAAACCCTGCAAATAACTCCAGCGCTGACGATTCTTGGGAACAACTCGAAGCCGATCTGTTCGGCGTCGAAGCTGGCAAAGAATATACGGCTGCCGAGCGAGTCGCTTCCGAGCCGGCTCCTGACGTCCCCTCACACCCCGACGTGATCGTTGCTAAACCCATAGAGGACGATGACTTCGGAGATTTCGGCGCCGGCTTGGTCGAGCCTGCACCCGTAGCCCCGCGCCGCGCGCCCGCTAAATCGAAGCCACCGGCACCGCGTGCCAAACCGGTCGCCAAGGCTCCCGAACCCGAGCCGGTGAAGGCTTCCAAGATCGAACCACCCCCGGCCGTGGAATTTGGGTTCGACGACAGCGCCACCGACGAAGATCTCGACGCCGCCTCGGATGATGACGAAGTGGACGACGAAGTCGAAGCATCGGCACCCGAAGACGATCCCTACTGGGACGCTCTGGCCAATTGGAATTGGCAGGAAGATGATCGCTCGGGCAAGCCCCGTGGCGATGCCAGCCGTGATCGGCCGCGCCAGCCCAGTCGCAGCGACTCCGGCGGCCCGCGCCGCAGTGATCGCAGCCGCAGCCCGAGCAGCTCTGGCAGCAGCGAACGCCGGTCACCCCCGTCTCGCGAGGCCCGACCCGCCGCTGAAGAGCGAACCCATTCGGCACATCGACGTTCACCTGCTGACCGCGATCGCAGTCGGTCGGACGAAGCATTGCCCGTCGAACCAGTGATTGCGGCGCCACAGCTTGACGAAGAACCTGTTTCAAGCCGGGATGAAGCCGCGCCGGAAGTGAAGTCGCGTCGTCAGGACCGCCGCCGTTCACGTCGCCACAGTGCATCGCCGGCACAGCCGGCATCGGAAGCGGCATTCGATAACGAGCCGCTGGAAGATTTGACCGACGACGGCTGGCCGGCCGATACTGCGGTCCGCGAAACACCGCGTTCGGCACCAATCGATGAACCGCGTTCGAGATCGATCGTGGCGGACGATCTGGATGAAGACTTCGAAGACGAATCGGGCGAGACCGCCGAGCGGGCCGAGGAAGCTTCCGACGAAGAAGGTCAACCTCGCCGTCGCCGCAGTCGCCGTCGCCGACGTCGGCCCGATCGCCCCGCGGCAGCTCGTGTTGAATCTCCGGCTGACGAGGACATCAAGGAACTCGAAGAGGATCAGTTTGTCTCCGAACTGGATGACGAACAGGTCGAAGAATCAGCGAGCGATGAGGCTGCTGGAGACGAAGAGGGTGCTGAAGGTGGCCGTCCCGGCCGTGCACGACGCCCCCGTCGCCGACGCCGTGGTGGTCGCAGTGGCGAGCGTCCCGCACCAGCACCCGCCCCCGTGGCACGCGTCGAACCCGAATTCGATGACGAAGAGGAAGATGAAGTCCTGGAAGCGGACGATCCCTTCTTCGAGGATCGCGATCGTGAGTTCGTCGAAGAAGATGAGCCTCCGCGTCAGTCACGACGTCGTCGTGGTTCATCTTCGCGGCCTGCCACGGTGCGTGCCACACACACTGACGAAGAAGATGACGAGCAGGATGAAGACGACGGCGAACCGGAAGCCCTGGTGAGCTACGAAGACGTTCCATCCTGGGAAGAGGCGATTTCTTATCTGCTGAATCCCTCGCTGGTCGAGGGCGCCGGTAACGGTGGTGACCGAGCCCCCGCTATCAGCGACCGTGGTCCGAGCACTGACCGCGGACATCGGGGCGGCGGAGATCGCGGACCTCGTCCACCACGCCGCGGGCCGCGGCGAGACGCCTAGTTTTACAACGAACCTCAGCCCGGCTGTTCGAAACAGCCGGGCTGTTGTTGTCTGTGGGCTGGAAAAATTCAGATCTGCAAGGCGAGCGTCAGCCGGATGGTTGTTTGCGAGTCACGCGTTAGCAACCCACCAGATTCAAATCTCGAGACTCTGCCAGGATCCTTTTATTCAGGCGTTGTACGGTACATCAGGGGTAGTACGATACATCAAGCGTATAACAACCATTCGGCTGTCGCCGGACGCTCGCCACGAAGAATCGATTGATGGACCTCTCACGCTACCACCGCCAGATCTTGTTCCGCGCCATTGGTGAAGAAGGACAAACTCGGTTAAGCCAGGCGCGCGTGTTGCTCTGCGGGTGCGGGGCACTCGGCACAGTGCTTGCCGAAACCCTGGTCCGGGCAGGTGTCGGCTTTATTCGCCTGGTCGATCGGGACTTCGTCGAAATCACCAACCTGCAGCGGCAGGTCTTGTTCGACGAACAGGATCTCGCCAGTCAGCTTCCCAAGGCAGTCGCGGCGACTCGCAAGTTGAATCTGATCAACAGCCAGGTCGTGATTGAACCGCACGTCGCGGATGTCGCCTCCGGGAATGTGCTGGAACTTGCCAGGGGTGTCGATCTGATTCTGGACGGTACCGACAACTTCGAAACCCGCTTCCTGCTGAACGACGTCGCGCTGGAACTGGGAATCCCGTGGGTCTATGGCGGCTGCATTGGCAGCCATGGGCAGGTACTGCCGATCTTCCCGGGTGAGACCGCCTGCCTGCGCTGCCTGATGGAAGATGTACCCGGCCCCGGCACCACGGAGACCTGCGACACAGCCGGCATCCTGGGGCCCACGGTCAACATGATTGCTTCGCTCCAGGCTGTTCAGGCGTTGAAGATCCTGGCTGGCCGCAAGGATCAGGTCGAAGCATCGCTCCATATTCTCGACGTCTGGGAAGGGACGCTCCGCAAGATGAGCGTGAAGAACCTCCGCGATCAGGGCCACTGTCCCGCCTGTCACCAAGGGGAACGGGCCTGGCTGCACGGCCATCGAGCCTCGCAGACCACGGTCCTGTGCGGCCGCAATGCAGTGCAGGTTTCGCCTCACGAAAAGCGGGCCGTTTCCCTGCCGGAACTCGCCGACAAGCTGCGAGCGAGCGGCCAGGTGTCGGTGAATCCGTTCCTGATCCGCCTGGCAGTGCAGGGGGGCGAGTACGAACTGACCATCTTCAGCGACGCCCGAGCTATCATCAAAGGCACCGACGATCCGACCGTAGCCAAGTCGCTGTATGCACGATACGTGGGATCTTAACGCCGTCGTGGGATCGGGCCCCCGGCCCGTCAGTGCTCGCAATCTTCGAACTCAAACAACCTCCACGCCGCGACATCGTCGCACCGCGCCGAGCCCCGTTTATTCCCGATGGATTCCCGCAGGACGGAAACATTGCTGAACCGGGGGTGGGGGGGCAGAGTTTTCAAAACTCTCGGTTTAAACCAGGTAAACCTGGTTCGACAAATTCAACTCCGCATTGGCCAATATCGAAAACTCGTGAGTCGCCCCCGGGCTGTTCACTTCGATCGCGGATGCCGATCCGGCGGCCGTGGACGGCCATGCTGCGATCAGCGCTGCGGCCCAGTTCGGGGGCGCCCATGAATGCCGTTCCTTTCCCGAACTGCCAATCCTGGAACAGGTTGGAATGACTCGAACATTGGAGACCCC
>CAZQUW010000246.1:0-9175 GCA_964596215.1 uncultured Planctomicrobium sp.
GATATTTATGGTCCATGGCGCGCTCGGCTGTCTTCACGCGGAGCGCTGAAGGCGACCTTGGCAATCGACGTAGCGCGCCCCTGCAGGGCTTTGACAATCCCCAAGAATTCCGAGACCCAGGGCGACGCTCCCGCTGGTCGCTTGCCCTGGGCTGGCCTGGCGCGGCGCGTTGGGCCTGAATTCATTCGAACCTGACGTCACTTTGGCATGCCGTATCAGGGTTCAGCGGTTGTTCGTTGTCTCACGTCCAAATCTAATGGTGATGCAAAAGGATTGCAAAAACACACCTTGGGATAGTACAATTCTGGTCGGGTGTGTTGTTGAGGGTCCGCAACGGCTGTGGATCCGTAAGCAATCAGGTTGTTCGCCGATTGATAAGGGACGCTTTGCCAATGGACAATAACGCGATTCATGATCCCCAGTTCCTGCCATTGCCGGTTACGGTGCTCTCTGGTTTTCTGGGGGCGGGTAAGACAACGCTCCTCAATCATGTCTTGCATAATCGAGAGGGGCTGCGCGTCGCGGTCATTGTGAATGACATGAGTGACGTCAATATCGACGCGCGACTGGTGCGCGACGCCGGGACCGGCCTCAGCCGCGTCGATGAGAGGTTGATTGAAATGAGCAACGGCTGCATTTGCTGCACCTTGCGAGAGGATTTGCTCGTTGAAGTCTCCCGGTTGGCCCGCGAACGTCGGTTCGACTATCTCCTCATCGAGTCCACCGGCATCTCCGAACCGCTCCCTGTGGCGGAGACCTTTACTTTCGAGGATGAGAACGGGACGAGTCTGTCTCAGGTGGCCCGGCTCGATACCCTGGTCACGGTTGTCGATGCGGCCAGTTTTGGCCGGGATTTCGAGTCACTCGATGCGTTGTGTGATCGCCAGATCGGCCTCAATGCTGACGATGATCGCAACATCGTGGATCTGCTGATTGAACAGGTTGAGTTCGCGAATGTGATCGTGATCAACAAGGTGGATCTGGTGACAGACTCGCAGCGCGGCCATCTCGAGGCCGTGTTGAAACGCCTGAATCCGGACGCGCACATTGTCTCTGCGGAACGGGGGCGAGTCCGGATGGAGCGGGTCCTTAATACCGGTTTGTTCGATTTTGAGAAAGCGTCCGAAGCCGCAGGGTGGCTCCAGGAATTACGCGGCGAACATACGCCTGAGACCGATGAATATGGGATCTCCAGTTTTGTCTATCGGGCTCGCCGACCGTTTCATCCCGGTCGCCTCTATGCGGTGTTGGACTCGACCGCCATGGCATCCATTATTCGTTCCAAGGGCTATATGTGGCTCGCCACACGCTCGGAGTATGCCGGCTTGTGGTCGCAGGCGGGTGGCTGCTGTGAGCTCGTCATGGGAGGCGAGTGGTGGTGCGGTATTCCCCGGGACGAGTGGCCTGACGACTCTGAACTGCGGAACGAGATTGAGTCCCATTGGACGGAGGAAACCGGCGATCGGCGACAGGAGCTCGTCTTCATTGGTCTTGAACTCGATCAAGAGGTGCTGACTGAGGCATTGAACGAATGCCTGCTCACGGAGGCAGAATGGCTGGCCGGCGCCGAGGTCTGGTCGAGCTGGGACGATCCGTTTCCGGAGTGGCAGGTGATCTCCGAGGAGGGGTAGGGTGCAGCCAGCGGCCGGGCTTCCCCGGTTGAGGTGCAGATGATGTCGGGAGCTCGTCCCACTGGATGGCAGCGTGTCGAATTTTCAACGCGTTCCAACGCATCTGCATAATGAAACGTAGTGCATATGCGTTGCAACAGATTGACTGATGCAGGTGAGGTGGGTATCCTCAATCAATGTTCGAACGTTTTGGCATCTACCGCACGAGATTTGTCATGTCCGGAACGCCGGCCCCGCTGCGTCGATCGTGGAGTGATAGACTCCACGCGATCCTGCACTATGATTTTTGCCCTGGGGCGAACCGGTGGGTCTATTGGATCAAGCGACCGGAGGCGAGCCTGGCTCTGGGGGGGATCGCGGCGCTGGCCTGTGCGATTTTCGTGCAGCCCATTGCGTTCGTGGCGTTTGGCGCGATCCTCAGCACCTTAGCCCTGGGCTGGATCTGGCCGTGGCTGGCAATCCGTGGCTTGCAGAGTGAGATGCAGTTCGTGTTATCCCGCACGACAGAACAGCAGCCCACGCAGGCACGATTACGCATTCGTAACAGATGGCCCTGGCCGGTGTGGGGTCTCGCACTACGTGACGGTTTCTTCCCGGATGAAGCCTCTTCCGGCATGGCAGCGATTGCTTTGGCGAGTGTCCCCGGTTGGCACACTACAGAGTTTGACTGGGAGTTCCGTCCACCCTGCCGTGGACTCTATCCGTTCGCGGTCCCGCGGCTCACCACCGGATTTCCGTTCGGTCTGGTGCAGGCCGGCCAGCCTGTGCAGACAACGAGTGAGCTGCTGGTGTGGCCGCATGCCGCCCCCCTGGACGTGATGTTAGATTCTACTGAACAGCGTGCAGCAGACGACTTTCTGTGCGAACACCGTGTCGGTGAGTGTGGAGATTTTACGGGAACGCGAGCCTTCCGGCAGGGGGACTCGTTGCGACGTGTTCATTGGGCCCAGACTGCGCGGCAGGGACGGTTGATCGTGACCGAACGTCAGGCTGCAATTCAGATGGCCGTCCGGGTGGTGGTAGATCTCGACCCGACGATTCACGTCGGGGCCGGAACTTCCGGCACTCTCGAATGGGCGATCCGGCTCGGTGCCAGCGTCGCGAAGATCTATCACCAGCAGCATGCAGCGGTCGAATGCCATTTGGGACCGACCAGTTTTTGGGTTGCCAGCGGTGAGGTGGGGTGGAAGCGTTTTCTTGATGAGCTGGCGCGACTCCCGCGCGACGGAATCACTTCGAACGAGCCACTCCAGACTTGTTCGCACCGCCAGCATGAAATCCTGGAAGTTGTCATAACGACCGATCGCCGGCTCATTGCCCAGTCCCCTCTGCAACATCCGTGCGGGCGACAGCGTCTTGTCGTCCTGACGGCCGCGGCATTTGAACCGATACCGACTGTGCGGCCGTTGCGTCTGTGTCCCGCCCATCACTGGCTGGTGATCGACTCGAGCGACGATGTTGCCGGTCAGTTTCAACGTGGTTGGCGGAGACTCTGTTATGAGCATTAAGACAGAAGTCGCGCCACGGATCGCGGTTCACGGGAGGGCTCTCCGCGCGGAACTCCTGCCACTGCTCCTCGCCATCCTCTCCGTGGTGACACTTGAGATTGCGCAGTTTGAAGCCGGAAGCATTCGCTGGCATCTTGCCGTGAAATTAGTGATCATTGCGACGCTGATCTCCGCGCTGCATCGGGTCTGTTCGCGATGGCACGGCACAGGTATCGTGCCGGGCCGTTTCACCAGCGGTCTGCTGATTGTGCTGGCCTTGCTGCCCATTCCGGTGGAAGCGGTGCAGCGGATGACGTCCGACTCGGGGCATACGTTTGAACTATTGCTCCTCGCGGGATTTCGTAACCTGGTCTGCGGGCTGGCGGTGATTTCTTATTATCGCCGTTACGACCGGATCTGCTGTGTTGTCAGCATGTTTCTGATGATCTTTGCGTCGGCGATTACGAGTGATCCGCTGGTCCATCTGCTCGTGATCCTGTTCACGCTGTGCGGCGTGTGGTGGTTGATGGGACTGTATTGGGACTCGCTCCGCGGACAACTGCTGGGATCGACGCAACGGGGTTTCCCGAAGCGAAGTCTCATTGCGATCCCGCTGCTGTTGCTACCTGTGCTCGCCGTGCTTCCTTGGGCGGCACCGCAGGTCACAGGTGCGCTACCCGGATGGTTTCCGTCGTCGGGTGGCGACAAGTGGAGCGACCCGTATGCCCGCAGCGGCGTGAACGACGGCGAGGCCCTGGTTCCGGCGACAAACGACGCCCGGAGTTTTGGCCCCGTCGAAACTGACATCTTTATGGAGTCGACGCAGCCGAGTTTGTACGACGTCTTTAATGAGATGTACGGGACGCCGCCGAAGATTCAGAAGTCGGATCGGGCCATTGCACTCTCTCCAGAACTTCTCAAGCACGCTCATGAGCGTATGGCCAGGCAGCAGAAGCTGGGCAAACAATTCTCGACCGTCCGACGAGCGAAATCACCAAAGCTGAAAGCACAACAAGATGTGACGAGCACTGCGCTCCTCTATGTCGGGGGGCGCACGCCGCTGCATCTGCGCCTGGAAGTCTTCGACCTCTTCGATGGCGTCGACTGGTATCCCGAAGAAATGGCGAGTGTTCCGGACCGGTTGACGCTCACGATGCTCGGTGAGCAGCCGTGGATCAAGGTTCCCCAGCGCGACACGGAAGAGGTGCTCGCTGTCCCTGAATCGCATCAACTGAAAATTATTAATCTGCAAACGAATCGCATCCCGTCCGCGCCGGGCCTCGTTGGCATTCATATTGATAAGGTGGATCAGGTCGATATGTTTGCCTGGGCGCAAGGGGACATCTTGAAGATGGACCGTGAGGCGCTGCCCGATCTGACGGTGATTCATGAACAGAGTCGAACTGTGAATCGCGAGCGATTGCGCAAGACCACCATCCGTAACAGCAGCGGCCAGCCGACGCACCGCCAGATTCCTCCATTAATCGATGGCGTGAAGCTTAAGGCGCTGGCGGATTCCTGGTGCGGGACGTCCACTAAGACCTGGGACCGCATTGAAGCCGTCATCACGGGGCTGCGCACGTCCTGCACCTTGGACCGTGACTATCATGTCCCCGAAGACCGCGATGATCCCGTCGGCACATTTCTGTTTGAGTCGAAACGGGGGAACGACTACCTGTTTGCGTCGGCGGCGGCGATGTTACTGAGGTCACTCGGGTTTTCGACGCGCGTCGTCTCCGGATTCTACGCAGATCCTGCAAAATACGAATCGAAGTCACGACACACCCCTGTGGGTAAAGAAGATGTCCACTTTTGGCTAGAGGTCTACACGGCGCCCGGAACCTGGGTCACGCTGGAGCCGACTCCCGGCTATGACGTACTACTCCCTGCACCGAGCCTCTGGCAGCGCTGTCTGCAAGCTTTTACCGCATTCACTGGGCATATCGCGCAGAACCGCTGGGCGTACGGAGCGTGCATCGTGTTCACTATGGCGCTTTGGCATTTCCGCCGCGAGTTTGGTGATCGACTGCTGACTGCCTGGTGGCGTCTGCGGCCTGCGAACCGCTCGCGTCAGCATGTGATGCATACGCTGAACCTGCTGGAGAATCGCTGTCGCTGGGCGGGCTTCGTCCGCTGTCCGTCAGCCACCGCGTCGAGATGGCTGGTCAGCCTGGCAGACTGCCAGCCGGCATCTGAGTGCGATGTTGTCCATCGCTTTTCGCGCGTCAGCGACTGGGCGCGGTACGCCCCTGTCCAGCAAGCGTGGCCGCAAGAGTCTCAGCTTCGCGAGATTTGCCAGGACATTGTGCAGTGTTGGACGTTATCCCATCTCAGAGATCTTCGGAAAAGGCGAGCGATTGCAGGTTCAACTCACTCAGTCGTGTGATCTATCGTGACCTTTACTACATCGCTGGCCGCTATCGCCTGGCTGAAAGAGACAAACACTTCTAATGACTCAGACTCTTCCGATCACTCGTTCGCACGCTCGAGATCTCGATGCCATTGATCGCGTGCGTGTGGCCCTGAACAGCGTCCTGCGCGGGAAGCCGGCCGTCATCGAGAATGTCCTCGTGTGTCTCCTCGCGCAGGGGCACCTCCTGATTGAAGACCGGCCGGGACTTGGAAAGACAACTCTCGCCAAGGCCCTGGCTGACGCTGTTGGCGGGCACTTCGCTCGCGTGCAGTGCACACCCGATTTGCTGCCGAGTGACATCACAGGCTTTAGTATCTTCAATCAGAAGTCGCATGAGTTTGAATTTCGACCTGGACCTGTCTTTTCCGAGGTGCTGCTGGCAGACGAAATCAATCGCTCGACTCCGCGTACCCAAAGCGCTCTCCTCGAAGCCATGGCCGAACGGCAGGTGACCGTGGACGCGCTCCGTCATCCCCTCTCGCAGCAGTTCTTCGTGATCGCCACGCAGAATCCGCATGAGCAGCATGGCACGTACCCTCTTCCGGAAGCGCAGCTCGACCGTTTCGCGATGAAACTCAGCGTTGGGTATCCCGAACCGGAGGATGAAATTGACATGTTGGCCGCCGCCGTGACGACCAGCGGTGATCCCCACTCGACGCCGGCGATTTTTGCGCCAGGCCAACTTCAGAGGCTGCAGCAATGCGTACGTCATCTGAGCATCGACCGGATGGTGCAAGACTACCTGGTGCGACTGGCACAGGCCACCCGACGGCATCCGCACATCTCGCTGGGTGTTAGTCCGCGCGGTCTGCTGACCTGGCAACGGGCGGCGCAGGCACAGGCGTATCTACGATCGCGAGACTTCGTCACCCCTGATGACGTCCAGGACGTGGCCGTTCCGGTCCTCAGTGTGCGTCTCGGCATCGAGCGTGACGATCCCCTGTCGATCATCCGCGAGCTGTTGCAGGCGATCTCGATTCCCTAAGGAGTTTGTTTATGGTGCGCGAGAATTTTCCTAGATCATTGATTGCTCTGTTCGTTCTCGTCCTTGGGGTGAATTCCGGTTGCGGCCAGGGCACGGCCAGTACGCAGCAGTCTTCGCGGCTGGAACACCACGAGGCCGCACATCACCCGACGAGCTTCGCGGATGCCATCGGCCAACTGGAACGCCGCGACGGTCGCATTCAGGCGGCGTCGCGGGATGTGGCATCGCCCACGCTGAAGCGCGAGATCAAGGAAATGCTCGATATTCTGGAATGGCTGCCCACGATCGCGGCAGACACTGATCTCAAGAAGCGAGATTGGGAGGCGGTCAAGCAACAAGCCACTCAATTGACCGGCTTTTACAACTCCTACGCGGCGGCGATTACTACAGGTAGCGTTCCCTCAGACGTGTCGCGCGAAGCCTGCCGGAAGGCGATTGAGTCGCTCCGCGGTTTCGTCGCTGTTGCAGACCGTCGGCCGTGAATATCCCATTCTTATCCTCGGAGTACGACGATGTTTGAAACTATGGCATGGGGAGCGTGTCTCCGGATCGTGCAGTCCACGCTGCAGGCCGCCCCCTTTATTTTCACTGGCCTGTGTGTGGTCGGATTGCTGCACCGCATGATGGGGCAGAAGCAGACGCGGTGGCTCTTCGGATCGAATACGGTGGCATCCCTGTTTCAGTCGTGGGTGATCGGGATGCTGCTTCCGGGATGCTCGCTGGGTGTCATTCCGATCTGTAAGCAGTTACGCCGGAGCGGTATCGCAGTGGGGACGATCTTCGCGTTTGCGCTGTCGTCCCCGTTGTTTGATCCCCTCTCCATGCTGTATGGCCTCACGCTGTCAAAGCCGATCACCATTGTCGCCTTCGCCTGCTGTTCATTAATGGTTGTCACGATCTCCGGAACGATTTTCGACTGGCTGTTTCCGAATACGGAAGTTCAATCCGACGAGCCGCCGGAGACGCCGCATGGCGTTAAGCGACTCCTCGCGGTGCTGGTCGTGATGGCGCGAGAATCGGTCAGCAGCACCGCCGGATTAGTGTTCATCGGACTGTGCGGGACAGGGTTCCTGAGCATGCTTCTGCCCGCCGGCATTCTGCAACGCACGATGTCTCATGATAATCCTTATTCTCCACTTCTGATGACCGCCATCGCCATTCCCGCCTACGCGACGCCGATGACCGCGATGGGGCAGCTGGGCTCGATGTTTCAGCACGGTAATTCGATCGGTGCCGCCTTCATTCTGTTGATTTTTGGAGCCGGCATGAATCTCGGTTTGCTGGCGTGGATGATCGGGAGCTACGGCTGGAGAATGGCGGGGGTCTGGATGGGGCTGATGTTGATCGTCGTGATCACGTTGTCCTATGGGATCGAGCGTCCGCTGTATCCCAAAGACATTGAACCGGCGGACCACACGCACGCGTTTGACAGTTACTGCTGCCCATTCACTGTCGGTACGGTCCCTGCCGGTGGGTATCCTGCCGAGATCTGGCGCCGAGTCCGACTGGAAACCCAGCTCCATGAGATCGCGGGCGCGATCCTGATGGGTGGTCTGATCACGTTGGGTCTGTTCCTCAGATGGCTCGATCGACGCTGGGTCATTGAATCGTGGTTGAACAGAAAAACGGGCGACTCGGTGGCGTTGGTCCGAGGCGCTTGGGACATCGTGGTTCCGGGGCCCGTTCTGGCGGTTGCCGGACTGTGCTCCATCGTGGCTTTCAGTATTGTTTCCTGTTTTGCATATTATCCATCGCCTACCGAGACATTAGATGAACTCAAACTTGCAGAAACGGAAGCACTGACGGCAGCGATGACTGGTCAGAAAGAGCATGCCCTGCACTGGATTCCGGTCTGTGAAGGCTGGATCCGTCGGCTGCAGGTGGGAACCTACCTCCGGTACGGTCGTTTAAGCGAGTACCACCGCATGAAGGCACGTGTCGTAAGCGACAAGCTGGAGGAACTCGAACATCTCATAGAAAATGGGGATTCGCTCGAAGTCATTCGCAAGGGAGTCTCAGAACTGTCACGGGCGGGTGGACGACTTTCTCGAGCCTACCGCGAAGAATTGTGATAGGAGTCATCTTGTCGTTTGCCATCCAGGCCCTAAATTTTCATTTGGTCCGACGCCATCATGCCAACAAATTACGGATGCACTTCACTTCCTGGTCGTCTGAGACTGTGGCGGCTGCCTATTCGCCGATGTCTTCATTCCACAAGGCGGGCGTCGACCGGATGAATTCTTCCATAAGCCGCACGCATTCCGGGTCATCGGCGATGTCGAGAATCACGCCCCTCGATCTGACATAATCCTCTGGACCACGGAACGTGCGGTTTTCTCCAATGACGATCCGGGGAATCCGGTAAAGCAGGGCTGCCCCCGAACACATGTCGCAGGGCGAGAGTGTGGAGTACAAAATCGCTCTGCGGTAGTCACTCGCCTTAAGCCGCCCGGCGTTTTCGATGGCATCCATTTCAGCATGCAGAATGGCGCTCCCTTTTTGGACCCGACGATTATGCCCCCGCCCGACGATTTCGCCGTCAATCACCAGCACCGAGCCGATCGGAATGCCGCCCTCGGCGAGTCCCAGTTTGGCTTCTTCGATGGCCGCTTGCAGAAAGGAGTCATGGGAGCTGGACGGCATGGAAGACAACCTTGAT
>CAZQUW010000247.1:0-4420 GCA_964596215.1 uncultured Planctomicrobium sp.
TGGGTGATGAAGTCCTTAATCTGGAATCCGAAGTTGCGAACTACTGCGATGCTCGCGAAGCGATTGGATGCGCTTCGGGAACCGACGCATTACTGCTCGCACTGATGGCACTGGATATTGGGAAGGGTGATGAAGTCATCACCACCCCCTATTCGTTCTTTGCCACTGCGGGTTCGATTGTTCGAGCGGGTGCTACACCCGTGTTCGTCGATATTGATGCGGCGACGATGAACCTGGATCCCGAGGCGGTGGCCGCTGCCGTGACGCCCCGGACCAAGGCGATTCTGCCCGTGCATCTGTTTGGCCAGTGTGCCGACATGGATGCGCTGTGGCGCGTGGCCACCCACAACAACCTGTCGATTATCGAAGATGCCTGCCAGGCGATCGGTGCCGAATACCAGGGTCGTCGTGCGGGCGTGCTTGGTCGTGTGGCCTGTTTCAGCTTCTTTCCGACGAAGAATCTCGGCGGAGCGGGCGATGGCGGCATGTTGACGACCGATGAACCGGAACTGGCCAAACGCCTGCGTCGGTTGCGAGTCCACGGCGAGATGACCCAGTATCACCATATGGAAGTGGGCTTGAACAGCCGCCTGGATGCTCTGCAGGCCGCCGTGTTGCGGGTCAAGCTGCAGCACCTGGAAGACTGGACGCTGGCCCGGCAGCGCAACGCCGCCCGGTATGCCGATCTGTTTGCTGATCGCGGTTTGCTGGACGTCATCGAATTGCCGACGATCAGCGAGCACAGCCGCCACGTGTTCAATCAGTTTGTGGTCCGGGTCCGCGATGGCCTCCGTGATCGCATCCTGAATTTCCTGCGTGAGCACAAGATCGGGTGCATGGTCTACTATCCCAAGCCTTTGCATCTGCAGCCGTGCTTCAGCGATTTGGGCTATCAGCCCGGTTCACTGCCGAATTCAGAAACGGCCGCGGACGATTCGCTGGCACTGCCGATTTTCTCAGAACTGACGGCGGCTCAACAAGAGACCGTCGTTCGCGGGATTGCTGCCGCGCTGGGACGTCCGGCGAAAGTCAGTGGTGCCGTGGTACCGCGTCCCAAGTTCCTGCCCTTCGGGCCGCGAGTCGGTGAAGATGCAGTTCGCAAGCATCGCGAGAGTGCGTAGTGGTGTGTTAAAGCAAAAAAGTTGGGTGCCACTGGCTCTGCCAGTGCTTAGGACGAGTCGAACGACACGCGGCACTGGCAGAGCCAGTGGCACCCAATCCCACCTCCAACGTTGATGAAGCACCAGTCGTTGAAGGAGTGCCGATGTGGAAACGTGCAGCGTTCGTCGGGATCCTGCTGTTATGTTGCACTCTCTCCGCAGCTGACCCGCGACCGACGGAATCCGCACGACGGTTAACGGTGGAGTACGATTTGGAGTTTGCCACGCAGGGAAGTGAGGCAATTAAGGTGCAGCTGAAGGTCTCCGGACCGATTTCCAAGCCGCTGCATGCGACCCTCACTGGTATCGGGAATTACCGCGTGGAAATCGAGACGACCGAAATTCCCGGTGCCGAAGCGCACTACAAAACAAAATGGCATGTGACAGAACGTGATGATCGAGGATGCATCACAAATATTGTGGCTCGTCCGCAAGTTCGAAGCTTAGGCAACCAGCCAGCCAGTATTGTCATCAGCAATGGCCACGGCGAAGACCGTAAGTTCACGGCTACCGTGTACGACTCGAAATAGCAGACTACGTCTATAAGGATATCCTCTTCCGTGCTGTCGATCATCATTCCGGTTTTCAACGAACACGAGAGCCTGGTGCAGCTCCATGCGGAGATCACCAAGGTCTGTGTGCCGGCGCAGATTGAGCACGAGATCATCTTTGTCGATGATGGTTCCAAAGATGGATCCTGGCAGATCATTCAACAGTTGTCACAGACAGATTCCCGCGTCTCGGGGATTCGTTTCCGTCGCAACTTCGGTAAAGCCGCCGCATTGACCGCCGGGATGTCCGCCGCCCAAGGCGATCTGCTGATGATGATGGATGCCGATTTGCAGGATGACCCGATCGAGATTCCTCGCTTTCTCGCCCGCATCGAAGACGGATTTGATGTTGTCAATGGCTGGAAAGTGCGCCGCCTGGACCCCTGGCATAAGGTTTATCCCAGCAAGGTGTTCAACTGGATGGTCGGCCGGTTGACGGGGCTCAAGCTGCACGACCACAACTGCGGATTCAAGTGCTTCCGCAAGGAAGTTTCGAGCGAGATTCGACTGTACGGTGAACTCCACCGGTTCGTCCCCGTGCTGGCGTTTGCGCGTGGGTTTTCAGTTTCCGAAATTGAAGTCCACCACCGGTCGCGTCAGTTCGGTTATTCGAAATACGGTTTTAATCGTTTTATACGCGGGTTCCTCGACCTGTTGACCGTGAAGTTCCTGACCGGCTTCGGCCAGCGTCCGCAGCATCTGCTGGGAACGACCGGTTTGATCTGCTTTGGCGCCGGTACGCTGGGACTGATCTATCTGGCGTGCGTCTGGATGTTCGGCCATGCCTTACATCCTCTGCTGGCCGAGATTGGACTGGCCAGCAAGGTCTGGGTTTCGCATCCGATCGGCGGCCGCCCGCTGCTGGCCTATTCGGTGGCGACGTTGCTCCTTGGAGCCCAACTGCTCTCTCTCGGCTTTCTGGCTGAATTGATCGTGGCGAACACCAGCCGCGAATCCGACACCTTCAGCGTTGCTGACCGCACTCGCTCCTGAGTCGGCCCGATCCCGAGTCGGATCGTTGCCTGCCGGAGCTGCCTTGGCAGCTTGCGGCACCCGCGAGGTGATCTGTTCCTTTGTGCATATTCAGGCATTGGGCAGCGCATTGGGTTAGGATCGGCACGCTGGCGGAGTTTTGTTGATTTGAGAATGGCACGGCAATCGCTTTTCAATCGCGAAGTGTCTCACGCGGCATCCGGTGGATGTTTATGCGACAGGCATCGAGTGTTGCCGTCATCCGTCAATCCATTCACGAATCAGCTGAAGGTGCCGTTCGATGAAGGTCTTTCATTGTGATCATTGCGATCAACTGGTGTTCTTTGAGAATACAAGCTGCTTGAATTGCGGTCATGTTCTGGCGTATCTCACCGATCTTTCCGACTTGTGCTCATTGGAAGCGGTCGACAACGGGCTGTGGAAATCACAGCCGCGGAATGGTGTCGAACAGACGTGGCGATTGTGCGCCAATTATTCTTCAGGCAACATTTGTAATTGGGCGCTTCCTGTCGAGGATCCCAATTCGCTCTGCCTGTCGTGCCGGCTCACCCAGGTCATTCCGAATCTGAGCCTGCCCAAGAACAAGGATGCCTGGTGCCGCCTGGAGACGGCCAAGCGGAGACTCCTTTACACGCTGCTCGATTTGGGGCTCCCCCTGACCGGTAAGGCCGAAGATCCAGTACAGGGAGTCGCATTTTTGTTTCTCGCGGATGAAGACGGGCATGACGTACCGGTGTTGTCGGGGCATGACAATGGTGTCATCACGATCAATATCGCCGAGGCCGATGACGCCGAACGTGAGCGGCGGCGGACCGAGTTGCATGAACCGTATCGCACGATTCTCGGCCATTTTCGCCACGAAATTGGCCATTACTATTGGGATCGGCTGATTCGAAACAGCAACCGGCTGAATGCCTTTCGCGAGTTATTCGGCGACGAGACGCAGGATTATGGACAGGCTCTGCAGCGGCATTATGAGCAAGGCCCTCCCGCGGACTATCAACAGCGATTTGTGACAGCGTATGCGAGCGCGCATCCCTGGGAAGACTGGGCTGAAACGTGGGCACATTACCTGCACATGTCCGACGCCCTGCAAACGGCAGCGTCCACAGGACTGGTGTTGAGGCCCCGAAATTCGACCGAGCCGGCCGTCACTCAGGCGATGCTGAAGCAAAGTTCCGAAGGGGGGTTTGATCGTATGCTGGATGCCTGGTTCCCGCTGACTTATGTGATTAATAACTTGAATCGAGGACTCGGCCTGCCCGATGGGTACCCGTTCGTACTGTCGACACCGATGATCAAAAAACTGCGGTTCATTCACGAAACCATCGCCGAGTCTGCCGTGTCGCAGACCTGCAGGGATGGGCAGACTTTCGCCTGAAGGCACTGCTTCAGAAGGATTAGAGAATGTCGCGGTGGTTCTCGGACCAGGCCGATTTCCCCGATCACTGTGAAGTGTGCGCAGGGGAGTGAATTCGCTCCGGTATGCAGCCACACTTGCAGTCTGTGCATGGTCGTGGGCGGCAGGAAGTTACCGAGCGGCACCCGGTGGTATTCGTCCTGTCCTGGAAAAGGCTGTGCTGGCTGGCGATGACGATGCATGCGAAGTGCGATGCCAGCCTGGTGATTCAACACTCGCCAGAGGACGACTCGGATCAGGTCCCATCAAGCGTAAGAAGTGCCCTGCCCGGCCTACCCTGCCAGGTGACTTACGCC
>CAZQUW010000247.1:4520-9045 GCA_964596215.1 uncultured Planctomicrobium sp.
CAGGTGACTTACGCCACGTGTTTTCATTGTGGCCGACGCCCAATGCGTCGGCCATCGGCAGCGTCCGCGTGGATTGTTTGCGGTTTGCCTGTAGAAGATATTAATAGCGCTCGTGGGAGACGTGGTCGCCGATGACATCTTCCAGGCACTGTCGGGCACCGCAAATGTTGACTGCGTGTTGGCGAAAGATGGTTGTCGACTCCGAATCAAGACAGGTTTCGGTGGCGCTCAGAAAGGCGTCTTCCAGCATCATTTCGGCCTGATCGAGGTTCTCGCCGAAACGCGAGAAGTCGTCCTGCTCGAAGTTCCAGATTGTTCGCAGCCAGACGATCTGCAGGTCTGCCGCGCTGGGATCGGCGAGGGCCGCGTCGTCAGACCTCTCCAGGTTCTGCCACTCCGGAATCAAGCCGTCCGACATGCGGGCCAACGCGCGGCATTGCGCGCTGCGCTGACGGGCGATCACTTCCAACAAGGTTCTCAATTCAGGTCGAGCTGACAGCTGGGCCAGCTCCTGATACCCACGCAGGCTGGAGAGCGTCATGTGAAACAGCTGACGTAAAACCTCGTCCGTGCCCGTCCGGCCCCAGTCTGTCTGTTGTCGCGCGAGCGGGGAATTGTCGTTTTGAACTCCTCGCACATTGAGGTCCGAAGACCATTCATTTCCGAGCGCTGTGTCGAAGTCCAAAGTCAACGTCGCAGAGGGGACGGCCATAATCATTATTCATTCTCCAGCAATCTTCATGTTACGGGTCGGGCAGTGGTCAGTTGGCTGGACTCAGCCGCCGTTAGATTGGTGAAATCTGGAATTTGCAACAGACGTGCCGCGTCGTATCAATTACCGAAAGTATTTCTGGAGATGTTCTTAAGTGAATATCGCTATGTGGGTTGTGGAAAATCGGCTGCGGCTTGCGTCGAGCGTCTGTGTCTTAAGTGGTGGAATCGATGGTTTGTCTCGCTCCGTGCGTTGGGCGACCAACGGTGCTGACCAGCGATCAGCGGCAGGATTTAAGGCCATATGTCTGACTCTTTTTTGCTGGTTATGCGGAATGTATGATGCGTCCAGATCGCTCATGGTCCCCGCTCTGCCGCGTTCGTGGGAAACGCGGCCCACCGTCAGGAGTTGTTTGATGTTCCGTCTCAGTACCGTTGTTCGTTCCTGGATCGTGCTCAGTGCCTGTGCCGTTCCGCTGGTTTCACTGACTTCCAGTTGGGCCACTGACTGGCCAACATTCCGGGGTGGCGACCGGACTGCAGTTTCGAAGGAAACCGGGTTGCTGCAGGAATGGCCCGCGGAAGGGCCTGCGCGGTTGTGGGAAGCTAAAGGTGCTGGCCGTGGTTATTCGAGTCTGGCAGTTGCCGGCGGCCGCATCTACACGCTGGGCGACGGCGGGAGCGCCGAGGACAAAGACGAGGCACTCCGCTGCTTCAAGGAAGAGAACGGCGAGTTGCTCTGGAAGACGAAGACCGGCCCCGCCTGGGAGAAAGGCCAGCCGAATTGGCAAAGCTCACGCGGCACGCCGACTGTGGATGGCGAACTGGTCTATGTCGTGACGCCCCATGGCGAACTGGTCTGCTGTGAAACGGCGACCGGCACCGAACGTTGGCGCAAGGATTTGATTAAGGATCTGGAAGGCAAAAAGGGTGATAACTGGGGTTATAGCGAATCGCCGCTGATTGACGGCGATCAGCTGATCTGCACGCCCGGGGGAGACAAGACCACACTCGCGGCGCTTAATAAGCTCACCGGTGAAGTGAAGTGGAAGACCGTCCGTGAAGGTGATCGTGGCGCCGGCCATGCTTCTGTTGTGATCTCCGAGATTGGCGGCACACGCGTCTATGTGCAGTCGACCGCCAGTGGACCAATGGGAGTTCGGGCCAGCGATGGGACGTTGCTGTGGCAATATGCCGTCGAGAAAACCACGAGTGTGATCCCGACTCCCATTGTACGTGATGACCTGGTCTTCTGGGTGGCGGGGTATAAACGTGGCGGTGCACTGTTGAAGCAAGTTCCGGGGCCCGACAATACGGTCAAGATCGAAGAGATCTATCCCGTGAAGTCCGAACTCGCCAATAAGCATGGCGGTGTCGTACTGGTCGGTGACTATCTCTATGGCGACTCGGACGACAAGGGCATTCCCTTCTGCGCGGAATTGCTGACGGGAGCGGTCAAATGGCAAAAGCGCGGCACTGGAAGCAACTCGGCCTCGTTCATTGCGGCTGACGGGCGCCTCTATATTCGATTCGCCAACGGCAGCATGGTGCTCGCGAAGGCCAGCCCGGAGGACTATATTGAAGTGGGTTCGTTCAAGGTTCCCGGCAGCGGTGAGCGACCGAGCTGGTCTCATCCCGTGATTGCGAATGGTAAGTTGTACCTGCGCGAACAGGATGTCATCAACTGCTATGACATCAAGGCCAGGTAGGCAATTCGCGTCGCGAACAGAAAAACAAAAACAAAACCCCAGGGACGTCGTTCAACGATGCCCCTGGGGTTGTTTGATTTCAGCCCCCGCTCAGGGAGTCTGGTCGGTCCTTCACCCGGCTTTGGACGCGACCTGCTGCAGCACGCCGGTTAGCTCGGGTTTCGAGAGTCCGTTGCCGAGAATCACGACTTCGCCGGTGGCGACCGCCTGCGCGGCGGTCAAACTTCCCCGGGCCATCGAGGCAAACGTGCCCACGTTGAGCTGGTAGACTGCCGAGCATCGTTCAGACAGGCCCACATCGGCCCCGATCACTTTTCCGTCCTTCCAGACGATATGCCATTGTCCGCCGCCATGGCCGACAACCTGTAAGCCCAGCAGTCTGCCCACCGGGGGAATCGGCTTCTCGGACGGAGCCGATTGCAGCAGTGGTTCCAGATGCTCGTGAGCGTCGAAATCAGGTTCGATCGGCTTCTGTCGGGCACCACCGAATTCCGTATCGATCGCCCATTTGGACAACCGCAACAGCATGTCACGATCGATGTGCGGGCATGGCAAATGGGGGCAGGCTTTCAGCAAGTTCGTCCGGTCAAAAATTGGATCGTCTCGCCAGTAAGCGTTGTAGACCTGCATGTGGTCATAGAACAGCTGTTCGTTCTCATCGAGATCGTCCAGTTTCTGATTGGCGCCACTGAACATGGCACCGTAAAAACCGAGCGACTGCTCCAGCACATCGCGCGTCAACCGCGAGGGACAACGGTGCGGAGGCGTCAAATGATAGGTCTTATTGTGATGTTCCGGATGCGTGATGATATGTGCCGTCGTGGCCGCGACCCATTCTACCGGCACGAAGTTCTTGCCTTCATGACCGTTCAAGGCGAGCCGCGCGTTGACGTGCAGCATGCCAGTTTCATCTTTATCACGTGATTTAGCGACCATCCACATCAATTGCAGCGGTGCGTAAAAACCGTGGAACGTGTTGGTGTAACCAGTTTGCGAATCACCCACGATGATCGAGGGGCGATAGATCGTCCGTGTGGTCAGGAAGTCGGCGGCGTGCACCAGCTTCTCAGCCAGGATCTTGCTCTTTTCGTAATCGTTGCCGGGGGTCTGGCCGACATCCAGTTCTGTTTCCAGAATGCGCCCTTCGCGCTTCCCGCAGGTGTATGCTGTGGAAACGTGGTGGAACTTGGTGATGCCGGTTCCCCGACAGAACTCGAGACAATGCTGCGTGCCAATGTTATTGGAGCGCCAGGGTTCGCTGTCGGGGCCAGTGCTGATGAAGGTCAGGCTGGCGGCGTTGTGGATGAAAGTGTCGCAGTGCTCGGCGGCCCACTTGGTCGATTTTTCATCCAGACCCAAGCCCGGCTCGCAGATGTCGCCTTCCAGAATCACGGGGCGTGGCAACTGGCGTCCGAGGAGTTCGTCCCAGTAGCACATCAGCGCTTCGACGCGCTGCCGTACATTCGCCCTTCGTGTGGGACGAACCAAGACCGCCACCGGCACGTTCGCCAGTAACAGGTCTTTCAGAATGTAACGACCAAGAAGCCCCGTGGCCCCGGTCAACAGATGGTAGGCCATACCCTGATTTCCCAATGTTTGAGAACGCAAAGTCGAATTGGCCGTCCCTGACCCAATCAAACACGCCATATTATCCTGCATGGGCTGTAGTCTCAATACCTGTCAAGAGATGAGGCGCTATGGCCTACCCAATCTCAGCAGTGGTCAAACCCTGCTGCGGGATAGTGCCCTCAATAGACAACCTCCATCGGTAGCTATTGTACGATCCCTGCACCACGTTCCGAAGAACCGTTGAGAGTTCGCTGATCCGCAAAGTCTGACATGACATGGTTCGGGTTGTAAAGTTTGCGATGTAAGGTGTGAATTGCAATGTGTTTGTGGAATTGTGTTCGAGGCGTGTAATTCTTCGCCGATGATGCCCGATCCGCTAGCTGAGGCCCCCGGGATGCCGGATGATTGCCGAGGGTAACTCTCCAACACCCGTGAGCTTCGTCACTTACGGCCGGAAATGATTCCGTGGCCCAAATTGCAGAAAGTCGCGGAAAGACAAAAAAGTTTTGTCTCGGACAGTTGCGAGCGAAGAGCTC
>CAZQUW010000248.1:0-9018 GCA_964596215.1 uncultured Planctomicrobium sp.
TGCGGTAACGAACCGGTCTACACGCCGGCTGTGACGTTACCGGCATGCGGATTGGGGAAGCGATGCATCTCGAATGGAGTGACGTCGACTTCGGGAAGGGAGTCATTCATATTCGAGTCAAGGCAGGCTGGAAGCCCAAGTCCGGAGAAAGCCGAGTGGTGCCGCTGACCGCACCCGTCGTCGCTGTCATGGAGACCCTGCCGAGGTCGCAGTGTTGGATATTTGCCCGAGGGTTGACGCATAAACATCGTTCCCCCTGCACGGCCTCGACGTCGGCGAGGCATGCTCTCAAGGCTTTGAAGGTCGTCTCAAAAGAATTGGGACTTCCGGGACGTCTCCATACATTCCGGCATTCCTTCATCAGTCACGTTCTCAGCGAAGGCACGCCCGAATCACTGGTTCGCAGTTGGGTCGGGCACATTGATCCCGCGATTTTGCGAATCTATACGCATGTGGGTGATAAGGTGTCGATTCTGCGGCTGAACCAATTGTTCGGGAAATCGTCGGAGCCGAACTCGGCGTGAACTGCAAACGTTCGAAGGTTTCAAGAGGTTTTGAGTTAGCACAGTTTTTAGCACATTTGATCTGGAGACCATTATGATCGCGACGCAAGTTATGTTACCGGCATGGTTAACACCGAACGAGTTCGAGAATCGCCGGGAGGGTGAGGCTCCTGCCGAAACACGATCTTCGCTTGTGCCGATTGAAGACGCGTTACGGCGTGTGCCTTTCCCTCCCGGCTCCAGGTTCTCCTTTGAGACGGCTTAGAACTGATACGCCTTGTTGGCCTTGTCAAAATCGAAGTCGGTCAGGCCGAGATTCGTTTTAATCTGGGTATAGGTATATTCCTCGACCAGCACGGGGTCACCACCTTCTGTTTCCGGCCAGCCATATTGCTCAACCCGAATGGGGAGCTTCGTGTCAGCGTGCAGATACAGCCGCGTCTTATGGAACTTGAAATGATCACGGGGTTGAGGATGAATCGTTTCCAGCATCAGGCACGCTTCCTCACCCACCTTGACGTTCACAAAATCCTTGACGACGACTTCCTGGTACTGCGCCGCGGACTGCCACTGGGCAATGATCGTCTCCAGCATTTTGACCATGCCGGCCTGAGTAATCGGGTAGCGATTCTCGGCCATGGCCTCTTTGCTGGTCGGAATGTAGTGCACCGTGCCCGCCAGTGACCGGAATCCGGAGTCATGTGCCATCAATTTGCCTTTGTTCAGGCCATCGACGTAAATCACTTCCCGGCCGGCATGCGGTTGATCAAACTTCAGGTACACGCTGAACGGCTCATGGCGCAGCTTCATGGTCAGCGTCTGGCTGAGCAGCTTATTCTGGACCATCTCCTGCTTGAACAGAACTGCGGAATAGTCCTTGATCGCCCGGCTGGCCTGCAGGCTTTCTTCCGCTTTCGTAATACACGGCTTCAAAGGATGATTGTCAGCAACCGTCTTCGGCAATTCTTTGAGAGCGGTCTTGTTGCCTTCCGCTTCTTCGATCTTGCGCGCCATCTTCTCAGTCGGGCGCGTCGGCTTGTCCGCGGCTTTGGTCCGCGCAGGCTTCTTGGGTCCAGCCGCGGCCCAACCATGCGCTGCCGTCATCCCGCAGATCGTCGTCGCCACCGCCAGGCTGATCGCCATGAATTTACGAGCCCAATTACGCGACCAGCAACGCCGCCAGGTTGTTTGCGTCTTACGCATCTGTCGAATCCTCAAACACCGTAGGAAGAGCCTGATCTGTGATCATCTCAGGCACCACACGCAATCTGGCGAGCACAACAATGTGGTTGCCGGAAGGGCAAATTCGCCTGTTCCAGTTATCGACCCGCTGTCAGTAAGACCCACAGGAGTGACTGAACCGACAGTGCAACATAACGCAGACATAGGTGTTGAACCAGCGCCAATTGCTATAACAAGCAAACACCACGCGGCCTACGCCGGATACGCAAATTGCGTATTTCCTCATTCCAGGGAAGCCAGGATCGTTCGCGATTGGAGTTTTGATCGAATGAGTTCTGTTTTCCGAGGCGGGCTTCCACTCGGACGTAAATCCGCAACAATAACCCTTACGATAAGTTGCGACGGTACCGTTGCGTTTTCCAACTATCCCCTCAGAGAGGCGGTTGCGCGTCATCCATGTTCGGAGAAATCGGGCACACACCACAGGACATTCATTTTCGGATTTTCGGAATTCCCTGCCGAATTCACCCCTTATTTTGGGTCGTCTCGGCGATCTTCGCGTTTCCGGGAACCGAAAGCATGCCAGGGACCCTGGTAATCGGCTTCACCATCATCGGGATGGCCTGCATGTTCCTGTCGATTCTGGTCCACGAACTTGGGCATGCGGTGATGATCCGTCGCGCGGGTTTTCCACCGTCCATTGTGCTGCATGGTTTTGGTGGCTATGCGATGTATCAGCCCCACCGGGCCATTCACCCTTCCACCCTGATTGCCATTTCTTTCGCCGGTCCGGGAGCGGGTTTCCTATTGTATGGAGCAGTGTGCGGGGTGGAGGTGCTGCTGACGCAGGCACAGATCTACTCCCGGCTGTCAACCGGGGCGGCCCTGCTGCTGGCCGACACGATCGGCCAGCTGAAATACATCAACCTGTATTGGGGATTGATTAACCTGCTGCCGATCTATCCCCTGGATGGCGGACAAATCGCGCGCACCTGGCTGGGGGCGCGCTGGGGAGTGAACGGAGTCCGCCAGTCATTGATCATCTCGATGATTGCCTCCGGCGGAGCCGCCCTGTGGTTCTATCAGGCAAGTGGCCAACAGTTGTTTTACTTTCCGGTTATTCTGTTCGGCATGCTGTGCTTTCAGAGCATCCAATCCTACCAGGAAATACGACGCTACTAATCTGTGTGCATCAACGTTCTTTTTCTGTTCACGAAACATCTGTCGGGAAAGCATTTCGCTCATGGCCAACGATACGGCGTTTCAGTTTGCAGCGGCAAACCTGCGATTTGGCAGTGGTTGTACTCGCGAAGTCGGCTTTGACCTGCAGGACTTGAAGGTGAAACGAGTCCTGGTGGTCATCGATCCGGCACTGGTGAATTTGTCCCCGGGCATTGCAGTCCGCGAATCGCTGGAGGCCGCGGGCATCGACGCGGTCTTTTTCGATCAAGTGGCAGTGGAACCGACCGACGTCAGCTTTCAGGCAGCGGCCAAAGTCGCCACCGAAGGCCGGTTCGACGGATTCCTGGCAGTCGGCGGCGGCAGCACGATCGACACGGCCAAAGCTGCCAACCTGTATTCGACCTATCCCGCGGACTTTCTCGATTACGTCAATCCGACCATCGGACGCGGCAAGCCAGTCCCCGGGCCGCTCAAGCCGTTAATTGCCATTCCGACAACCGCCGGGACCGGTAGCGAAACGACGGGCGTGGCGATCTTCGGCGACGCTGCGAAACACGTGAAGACAGGCATTTCGCACCGTTACCTGCGGCCAATCCTGGGACTTGTCGATCCCGACAACACACGCACGCAACCGGCAGCTGTAGCTGCGTCAGCGGGGTTGGACGTTCTCAGCCATGCCCTGGAATCGTACACCGCGATTCCTTACACGGCGCGCGTCAAACCCGGCAAGCCATCGGAACGGACCGCCTACCAGGGGACCAACCCGATCAGTGACGTCTGGGCCCTGCGGGCCTTGGAAATGGTCGCCGAATTTCTACCGCGTGCCGTCGCCGACATCACCGACGATGAAGCCCGCGCCCAGATGTTACTGGCGTCTGCCTTCGCGGGGATTGGCTTCGGCAGCGCCGGGGTGCATTTGCCACACGCCATGGCCTACCCGGTCGCAGGCATGGTTCGCGACTTTCATCCCGACGGATATGCAACTCGCGAACCTCTGATTCCGCACGGGATGTCGGTCATTCTCAACACACCCGCAGTCGTGCGATTTACGGCGTCCGCTTGCCCGGAACGGCATCTCCGCGCTGCCGCCGCGCTGGGCGTTGATGTCTCCGGAAAACGCCTGGAGGACGCCGGTGAAATCCTGGCCGATCGCGTCATCCATTTTATGCAGTTGCTGAAGATGCCCCGCGGACTACACGCCGTGGGTTATTCGGACGCCGACATTCCCGAAATGATCCAGGGCACCTTGCCCCAAAGCCGCATTACCAAACTCTCACCCCGTCCCGCCGGAGAAGTGGAACTGGGTGAGCTGTTCCGCAACTCCATGCAGCTGTGGTAAGCCGGTTCGGACAACAACACACAGAGGCACAGAGGAAACAGAGTGCTGGCAGCAATCCTCTGTTTTCTCCGTGCCTCTGTGTGTTTGACTCTCATTCCCGTGGCAAATTGTTCGGCTCGCAGTGACGATCTACTCACCTGCAGCCGCAAGTGATCAGGTAATGATCGACGACTTGCTGCTGGCGAGATCGGTCATAAAGCGCTGCATGCGGCTGACTGCGTCTTCGGCGTCCGGCACGAATCCTTCCAGCAGCATCGCGTTCGCGAACAGTTGATTTGCCACGTCCTGGATGAACGGATGCTGGTCGGGATTCGTGCTGAGTTGTGTCAGACGTACGATCAACGGCGACGCCGGGTTGACCTCGAGAATCCGCTTCGCCATCTCGTAGTCTTTGTTGTTCAGGCTCAGCACTTTTTGCAGTTGGGTGCTGAAGGCTCCGCTGGCATTGACCAGGCAGCAGGGGCTGTCAGTCAACCGCTTGGACTCACGGACCATCTGCACTTTTTCACCCAGTGCCGTGCGGAACAGGTCAAGGACTTTTTCAAATCCCGGCGTGCCTGCGGTCGATTCGGCTTGCTCAGGCGTCTCCTCGGAATCCTTCGCCGATTCGGGATACTTCACTTCCTCGTCGTCGACGGCAATCAGCTTCTTGTCGTTGTAGGTTCCCAGGGTCGACAGGACATATTCATCCACGGGATCGGTCAGGTACAACACTTCCAGCTTCTTGCGACGGAAGATTTCCAGGTTGGGATTCTTGGCAATCGACGACAGGCTGGGCCCTCCCTGATAGTAAATCTGTTCCTGATCGGTCGGGGCCCGGGCAATGTATTCATCCAGCGACGTCAGTGTGGTCGGATCGCTCGAATTCGAAGACGAGAATCGCAACAGCTTGGCGATCTTTTCACGGTTTTCGAAATCGGTGCTGATCCCCGAACGCACAATTGGACCGAACTCGGCACTGAAGGTTTTGAACGTCTCGGGCTCGTTTTCGGCGAGCTTTGCGAGATGATCAAGCACACCCTTCACGAGCACCTTCTTGATTTTCCCAAGGACCCGATTGTCCTGCAGAGTCTCACGCGAAACATTCAGCGGCAGATCGGCCGAGTCGACAATGCCATACATGAACTGCAGGTATTCGGGAAGCAGATCGCGGCAATCATCCTGGACGAGAATACGCTTGGCACACAGATGGAGGCCATGCTCCATCCGCCCCATGCCCAACTTTTCCCAGTTCATCGAGGGGCAGTACAAAATCGCATGGAACTGCAACGGCGAATCAACCGCCTGATGCAGATGCCACAGCGGCTTCTCATGCGTGCGGTGTGAAATGTATTGGTAGAAGGCCTCGTATTGTTCCGGCTTGACCTGGCTCTTGGGTTCCACCCAGATCGGGGTCATCTCATTCAACTTTTCGCCACCCAGCATGATCGGGTGCGGGACGAACGTCGAATATTTCTTGATGATGTGCTTCAGGCGGAAGTCGGAAGTGAAGTCTTCCACCAGATCGGCCTTCAAATGCAGTCGGATCTGGGCCCCGCGGGGCACATCGTCAGCCGGTTGAATCGAAAAACTTCCCGTCCCTTCCGATTCCCAACGCCAGCCCTGTTCGTCCGCGTAACTGCGGGTCAGGACTTCGACCCGATCGGCCAGCATGAACGCCGAGTAGAAACCGACACCGAACTGCCCGATCAGGGACACGGCGTTCTTGTTGTCAGCACTCAACTTGCTGAGGAACTCGAGCGATCCGCTGTGCGCGATCGTTCCCAGATTCTTGACAAGTTCGTCGTGGGTCAGGCCGATACCGTTGTCCCGGATCGTCAGGACCTTCCCGTCCTTGTCGGGTTCAAGGGTGATCTGCAGCGTCTCGCCGTCACGGTATTTCTCGTCCGTCAGCTGGATATGCCGCAACTTGTCGAGCGCATCCGAGGCGTTCGAGATGAGCTCGCGGATCGTGATCTCTTTGTTCTGATACAGCGAATGCGACAGGAGGTGCAGTAGTTGCTTGATTTCGGTCTGAAATGTGAATTCCTGCTTCTCAGCGACTGACGACATCGTGCTTCAACCTTATCAATTGGAATGCGTTCAAACGGAATCGAACCGCAAAATTGGCCGCAGGGGCCTGAATACCAGCCAATAGACAACAAACTGCGTGCCAGACTTCCGAATAGCGATCGACAATCACAACCCATTATCAGATATATGGTTACCAACACACACCCGCCGCCGAAAGGCTGCCATTTTGGCACAATCCGTGACAAGTGAACCAAATGCACATCAGTTGTGTCCGGTCGTTAAAACCGGGTCGCGCGCGATGAACCGGGATTCGATGCGCGCGTGTGAATTGCTGAGTCTTGGCAGGGGACGATATAGTGGCGGATCGGCCACGTAACGTACTGCCTCAAAATGCGTGATTTGAGCGTGCGGAGCGAGCGGATTTTCTATCTCGATGAGGAGACCAGAACGTGTTTCAGCAGGTGGCGGTCGTTGGCGCGACCGGAGCAGTGGGGCAGATCATTCTGAAGCTTTTGGAAGAGCGAAAATTTCAGGCTGCCAAATTCAAACTCCTGGCCTCTGCCCGCAGCGCCGGTACGACTGTCACGTTCATGGGTAAACCGCACATCGTCGAAGAGCTCACGTTTGATGCCTTCCAGGGTTGCGACCTCGTGATTGCCAGCACACCTGACGATATCGCCGCGAAGTATCTGCCGGCGGCCGTAGAAGCCGGCGCGACCGTGATCGACGAATCGGGATATTTCCGGATGCGTCCCGACGTCGCACTGGTGATCCCCGAGATCAATCCGCAGGACGCCATTAACGCCAAGGGGATGATCGCCAGCCCCAACTGTTCGACGACGCAAATGGCAGTGGCCCTGAAGCCCCTGCATGATGCCGCCCGGGTTGTCCGCGTCATTGTCAGCACCTATCAGGCTGTCAGCGGAGCGGGACTGCAGGGCAATGTCGATCTGGATCAGGGAACCAGCGCGGCCCTGTCGGGGGGCAAGTACCACTACAAGGCGTTTGCCCATCCGATTGCCTTCAATGCCATTCCCCAGATTGGCAGTTTTAAAGAGGACGACTACACCAGCGAAGAGCTGAAGATGGTGTATGAGACCCGCAAGATTCTGGGCGATCAGTCGATCCAGATCAGTGCGACCTGTATTCGGATTCCCGTGGGTAACTGCCACAGCGAAACGATCAATGTGGAAACCGAGCGTCCCGTGTCGCCGGACGAGGCACGCCAGCTGTTCGCCGCCTTCCCGGGCATCGTGGTCGCGGATGATCCCCAGACCGGCCATTACCCCATGCCGTCGATCTGTTCAGGCCGTGACGAAGTCTTCATCGGCCGCATCCGTCGCGACCTGTCCCATCCGAACGCGTTGAACTTCTGGTGCGTCAGCGACAACTTGCGCAAGGGCGCCGCAACCAATGCCGTGCAAATTGCCGAGTTGCTGTCGAAGCACCGCTTTGGAAAATAGGCGCCGGAAGAAACACATCTCTGCAAACGCATCTCGATATAAACCAAGTAGCCCAGCAGGACCGATTCCGCTGGGCTACTTCTTATTCTTTATGGCTTATGCTGATGGCATCCACGATGATCAGGCGAGCGTCCAGGCGTCAGCCGGATGGTTGTTAGCGATTGTCAGGTAGCTTGAACTCGATTCAAACTGAACCGCCGCGCATCCGCTTGCTGAATGCGCCGAAGAGTTCATCTGAGCATCGCGACGCCGCCAGTTCGAATTCACCGTATGGGCCCCGGCCGTCGCTGACAACCATCCGGCTCAAGCCGGACGCTCGCCTGCATCGCTGATCTTAAGTCAGGTCACGTTTATCTCTTAGTGCTCACCGGTCGGGGCGACGTTGCAGACGATATCGCAGTCACAGTCACCGGCGTCGCGGTTGTCCCAGAAGGCACTGCCGGAGGATTGGCCTTTGCTGCCGGCGACACCGTTGTACTGATAGGTCTGATTGATCGAACCAAACGCGGAGCCCAGATCTTCGAGTTCCTGATTCACATTGAAGGCGACTTCGGACAGGCCGACAACCAGGGACAGGACACCGATCGTGGCGATCAGCACCAGTTCGGCAGAGACAATGAAACCGGCTTCGTCATTCAACAGGCTGGTGCAGATGTTCGTCATGGCTGTGGTGTACTTTCTGGCTGTTGATCTTGGCTGTGAATCGCAAAGTGAATTTGACCGGCGTTGTGACGTCCGGTGATGTTCATGCCAGGGATGTAAAGCACGCTGTATGCCAACGTAAACATTTTGTTTCAAATGCTTGACACGGCCCGCGACCACTTGCCACAAGCCCTTTTGCTGAAACGACTAACGAATCCAGAAATCAGCAACTCCACGCTCTCGACCGACGTGTCCGCGACACTGGAACTGATGTGAAAAATCAACACCCGAAGGGACACGGCGCGACCGATCTGAATCTAACTTCTGCACAGATCAGAGGTTCGGGCGCCCGCAACATGGCGATGCAGCAACGTGGCGACAACGCCACACGCTCACCGGGTTCGCCGGGACGCCGGTTCGCGAGAAATTTCTGCCCCCGGAGTACCGATCTGCCGCCCAGTTCGGGGAGAACGATCAGCCCAAAGATTCTCCTGGAATCGCTGAAAGTAATTGGCTCTCAATGGTTTCGGACTCCAGAGACCCGGCGAGACCACTGGTTTTCGTCACATTCGAGATTTGGCAGTTCGCGGAGGGGGTGCGAAAATCGAGTGTCGTTGTCGTTTCGCCCGGTATTGCTGGGCGTGGGTGCGAGGCGGGCAAAGAAGTCAAAGAGGACAAAGAAATCGCGAGTTGC
>CAZQUW010000249.1:0-9017 GCA_964596215.1 uncultured Planctomicrobium sp.
CGACACCCCGGGCCACGCCGACTTTGGTGGCGAGGTGGAACGTGTCTTGATGATGGCGGACGGTGCGTTGATCCTGGTCGATGCGTTCGAAGGCCCCAAGCCGCAAACGCGGTTCGTGGTCAAGAAGGCTCTGGAAGCCAAGCTGCAGCCGATCGTCGTGATCAACAAGATCGACCGCCCCGACTGCCGCCCGCAAGAGGTTTTGTCCGAAGTGTTCGACCTGCTGGTCGAACTGGGTGCCGACGACGAAACGCTCGACTTCCCCTACATCTTCACCAGCGGACGTGAGGGCTATGCGACGCACGACCCCAAGGTGCGCACGCCCGATATTTCGGCGTTGCTGGATCTCGTCATCGAGAAGATCCCCGGCCCGGAAGCGCGTCCCGACGAACCGTTCCAGATGATGGTGACGACGCTGCACTGGTCGGAATTCGTCGGCCGTATGGCGACCGGCCGCATCACCTGCGGTAAGGTTCGTAAGGGCCAGAAGATCGTCATGATGAAGGCGGACGGCAAGAACGAACGGGGCGAAGTCGTCGCGGTCGAAGTCTTCGATAAGCTCGGTCGCGTCGAGACTGAAATCGCCGAGGCCGGGGACATCGTCGCCCTGGTCGGCTTGCCCAATCCCGAAATTGGCGACACGATCGCTGACTTCGAGAACCCGCGAGCGTTGACGCGAATCAAGGTCGACGAACCCACGCTGTCGATGTTGTTCACGATCAATACGTCACCCCTGGCCGGTCGCGACGGCAAGTACCTGACGACACGTCACTTGCGAGACCGCCTCAAGCGCGAACTCGAATCGAACGTGGCTTTGCGTGTGGAAGAAAGCACGCAGGGCATCGACAGCTTTAATGTCTCAGGCCGTGGTTTGCTGCACCTGTCGGTGTTGATTGAACAAATGCGCCGCGAAGGCTATGAGATGTCGATCGGCAAGCCACAGGTCATTCGGAAACGTATTGACGGAGAATGGCAAGAGCCGTTCGAATTGCTGACCGTGGACGTGCCGACCGCCGACATGGGTGGCGTGATGGAATTGGTCTGCACCCGCCGTGGCCAATTGAAGCAGATGACCAGCAACGACCTGGGTCAGTCACACCTGGAGTTCCTGATTCCCGCCCGTGGCCTGATCGGTTTGCGAACCCGCGTGCTGAACGTCAGCAAGGGCGAAGCCATCATGAATCACCGCTTCGAATGCTATCAGCCGATGGAAGGGGAAGTCCCCCACCGTGCCAACGGCGTGCTGGTCTCGCAAGAAGTGGGCCGCGTGGTGGGCTTCGCACTGTGGAAATTGCAGGAACGATCGGAACTGTTCGTAGCGCCGGGTGACGATGTCTACGAAGGCATGATCGTCGGCGAGAACTCACGCGAAAACGACATGGTGGTGAACCCCATCAAGGAAAAGAAGCTCACCAACATGCGAGCCTCGGGTTCCGATGAAAACATGATGCTCAAGCCGCCGCGTGAAATGAGCCTCGAGCAGGCCCTGGAGTACATCGAAGACGACGAGTTCGTCGAAGTCACTCCGAAGATCATTCGCCTGCGCAAGATGATCCTGACAGAAGTTGGCCGCAAACGCAGCACGCGTGGCACGCCGGTCGAAGTCTAAGGTCCCAGGCGGGTCACAGTGACAATCTCAAGAGCACCCCGGATCAGTTTCCGGGGTGCTCTTTTGCATTACAGACAGTGCGGATCGGTCTGCGATCAGACGCACAGCGGTCACCGCTGACACTGGAATTCAGCAGCCAGAAGCTCGACAGGCGCACTTCACTCCCGCATTGAGGGGAACTATCCACAGACACGAGACGTCATCGCGTTGACTGCGTTACGGCATTGGCGTCGAGTCGAGCGTTCCGCAGATTGGTGGCACGGACGAAAGTTAGCAGGATTTCACCGAAGCACTCAGCGGACGCTGGCCTGGTAGTTGCTTGAGGCCCACCAAATCGGCTGCCGAACGTGTTGTCACAGAACGAATCTGGATATGATGGGGCCTTGAATAGGGACACCGCCGCCCGCGGTGATTGGTCGATTTCTCGGTTCCTCTTTTTGCGAGACAGTCAGAGACACAATGAGCAAGCATGTTGATTTACAGCGCGTCCTGGATTGCGGCATGGTGGCCATCATTCGGGCTTCGTCCAGCGAGCAAATCGTGAATGTCGCGCGGGCACTATACGAGGGTGGCGTCGATGTGCTGGAAGTGACTTTCACCGTGCCCAACGTGCTGGAAATCATTTCGGCCGTGAAGAAGGAACTCGGCAAGAATGTCTTACTGGGAGCGGGGACTGTGCTGGATACCGAGACGGCACGCGCTGCGATCCTGGCGGGGGCCGAGTTCATCGTGTCCCCCACCGTCAACACCGAGGTGATCCAGCTCTGCAAGCGTTACGACAAGCTGTGTCTGCCCGGAGCGTTCACCCCGACCGAAATCCTGACGGCTTGGGAAGCCGGAGCGGATATCGTCAAAGTGTTCCCCGCGGATGTCGGCGGGCCGAACTACCTGAAGGCCGTCCATGGTCCGCTGCCCCAGATTCGTCTGCTGCCCACCGGTGGAGTTGATCTCACGACAATCGACGCCTTCTTCAAAGCCGGGGCCTGTGCCGTCGGCCTCGGGAGTGCCCTGGTCGAGAAGAAAGCCGTGGACACTGGCGATGTGGCGCGGATCAAGTCACTGGCCGAGCAATATGTCGCCGCCGTGAAGAAGGCTCGCGCGAAATAGAGCCTGCGGCAGGAGGCGATGGATTCAGGCCTGCCAAATATCTCGCAAATATCTTGAACGTGAGGGCGCGGGGGGATGAGCGTTCGAGGGTGCGGAGCGGCGCGTCTTGCGCCACTTCCAATACTCTCCGACACTCATCCGCGCACCTTAAAAATCTGCAGAGGTAACGCCCGGCGCATGACCTCGTCACGTCCAACAGGCCGCCCCTTCTGCCTGCCTTTCCCGATTTACCAGGACTCTTCGTTCCCTTCGGAAAACTCAACGCCATCGTGGTATTCGACTGAAGCACTTCCCGGACACAGGCCGATACCGACGAAAGTAGAGCGGAGAGTGTCTCTGCGGTTCGCTGTACGTGCGCGAATCGAATCCGATGTCCGCCAGAGAGACGCGGCCACGGTAACCAGCGACATTCGCAGGAGGGAGTAAAGCCGATGCGACACCTCAACTGGATTTGCCTGGCCCTGTTCATGTGCGGGCTGGGATCGGTCGTGCAGGCTGCCCCCTCGGCTGGAAAGCCGGTGTATTCGAACAAACCGCGGTTCCGCATCCCCTATCATTTTGATGCGGACGAGATGCGGAAGCTGGGGGCACGCGAAATCCGGCTGTATGTCTCATCGGATCTGGGCATTCGCTGGCAACCGAGCCAGGCCGTCGCGCCGCAGCCCGGAAAGTTCAATTTCCAGGCCCCGCAAGATGGGGAATACTGGTTCTGCGTCAGAACGCTCGATGCCCGCAACCAGTTGCATCCGGCCGACGAAGCCATTCAGCCCGGATTGCAGGTGATTGTCGATACAACGCCGCCGCAGCTGTCGCTCAACTTGCGACAAGTCGCCCCCGGTCGCGTGCAGTTGTCATGGAATGCTCGTGATGAACACCTAGACGCTTCAAGACTGCGTCTGGAATACATCCAGGCCGGCAGCACCAGCTGGCAAACGGTGCCTGTCGTCCCGAAAGCTTCCGATTCGACCGAATGGAATGTGCCGCAGGGGGGACTGATCGCGGTGCGCGGAGCGGTGGCCGACCTGGCCGGAAATATGGGCCAGAACGAAACCCGAGTTCAGATTGCGCCCGGCAACGGCAATGGTCAAACCGGCCCCGACTTCCGTGATCCGGTCGCGGGCAACGAATTGCCGCCGGATACTCAGGCTGGAATCAAACCGGGACAGATTCCCTCTGCCGTACAAGAACAACTCAATCGGGACTCGTGGGACCAACCGGATGGACTGTCCGATTTTCCCAGCGGACGTCAGGACATCGCCGCGCGGGAACAGGCTCAGCGGCCGCTGAGCGGCTTCGCGTCGATGCAGCAGGGGAATGGCATCCCCGGCTTCCGCAGTCAGGAAGCCTCGTTCGGCCCCGCACCTCGCCGGGATGGGTCAACCCGAGTTGTGAATCAACGCCAGTTTCAGATTGGTTATCGCATCGAGGAAATTGGCCCGTCGGGCATCAGCAGCGTGGAGCTGTTCATCACGCAGGACAACGGGGCCACCTGGTATCGCTATGGTGAAGACGCCGACAAGCGCAGCCCTTTCATCGTGAATGTGCCACGTGAAGGCTCGTATGGTTTTACGCTGATCGTACGCAGTGGCGTGGGATTGGCCTCCGATCCCCCGCAGCCTGGCGAACGCCCGAGCATCGTCGTGAACGTCGATGAAACGGCGCCGCGGGTCCAGCTGCTGCCGGTCGAGCAGGGCCGTGGCCAGGCACTCAATAAGCTGTTGATCCGCTGGATGGTTCAGGACGAGAACCTGGCGGAACGACCAATTTCACTCTGGTACGGAGCCAGTCCCAACGGTCCCTGGCAGCCCATTTCGGGCGGTTTGGATAACACCGGCAGCCATGTCTGGACCATGGCCGCAGGCATTGCACCGCGGATCTATTTCCGCATCGAAGCCCGTGACAGTGCGGGCAATGTGCAACGTCTCGACACCACCGAACCGTTGTTGATCGATTTGTCGAAACCGACCGCGCGAATTCTGGATGTGGAAACGACAGCGGACTCCGGGACGCTGGTCTTGCCGCAGTAGCAGCCGCAGCGACTTCGTACGTACTGGACGCCCCCACTACAATGACGAGAAGCGGATCTCGTATTGGAAAAGGGCTCGCAGAATGTTTGATCGTCGTCGACTTTCGCAGAGTTTGTTCGCGTTCCTGATGCTGGCTGGGGGCCTGTCCGCCGCCGAGACTGGAGCTCCCTGGCCGCAATGGCGCGGCCCGCAGCGCGACGGGCAGATTAGTGCCCCCGCCTGGCCAGCAAGTCTGCAGGGGGAGCGGCTCAAACCGATCTGGCGCAACAAACTGGGGCCGAGTTACTCGGGCCCCGTCGTGACCGAGGACCGTGTGTTCGTCACCGAGACGCGGGGCAACACGCGCGAGGTCGTGCAGGCTCTCAATCGCGAGACCGGGGCCAAGCTCTGGGAAGCCGAGTGGCGTGGCTCGCTGAGTGTGCCGTTCTTCGCCAAGGCCAACGGTGATTGGATTCGCTCCACTCCTGCTTATGACGGCCAGGATCTGTACGTCGGCGGCATTCGCGATGTCCTGGTGTGCCTGTCGGGAGCCGACGGCAAGGAACGCTGGCGGGTGGATTTTGTCGAACGTTTTAAAACCCCTCTGCCGGCGTTCGGACTGGTTTGCTCACCCCTGGTGACCGACGACGCCATCTATGTGCAGGCCGGCGCAGCACTGGTGAAGCTCAACAAGCAGACCGGCGCCACGATCTGGCAATCGCTTGCAGACGGAGGGGGGATGAATGGCAGTGCGTTTTCTTCGCCGATCATTACCACGCTGCAAGGGGAACCACAGCTCGTGGTCCAGACACGCACCAAGCTGGCGGGGGTTGATCTGACATCTGGGAACGTGCTCTGGTCGCAGGACGTGCCAGCCTTTCGCGGGATGAACATCCTGACGCCGACCGTCGTGGGAAACAGTCTGTTTACCAGTACCTATGGCGGAAAAACATTTCGCTATGCGATAGAGAAAGCGGCAGACAAGTACGCTGTTGCCATCATGTGGGAGAAGAATTCCCAGGGTTACATGTCGTCCCCCATCGTGATCAAGGACGCGGTTTATGTGCATCTCAAGAATCAGCGGTTTGCCTGCTATGATCTGAAAACGGGGGCAGAACGCTGGCGCACCGAGCCGTTTGGTCGCTACTGGAGCATGATTGCCAACGGGGATCGCATTCTGGCGTTGGATGAGCGGGGCGAACTGTTACTGATTCAGGCTTCGCCGGAGAAATACATTCAGCTCGATTCGCGGAAAATCAGCGAGCAGGAGACATGGGCCCATCTGGCGATTGCCGGCGATCAGATCTTTGTCCGCGAACTCGGCGCAATCTCGGCATTCCGCTGGTCGCAGGACTGAGACCGCATTTTTCACATCCTAGTCCCCGATGCGGAACAGCCGCTTCAAGGCATCCAGCAGACCGTGTGGCGATCCCTGGTGGGATTCATCACGCAAGACTTCCAGTGGCGGATGGAGCAATTTGTTGACCATCCGCTCGATGGTCTTTTCGATCTCGACGCGGTCCCGTTCCAGGTGCGGTAACTTATTGAAGAGACGTGTGGTCTCGGCATCCACCACGTCTCGCCATTGTTCCCGCAGGCGTTTCACGATCGGCCCTGTCGCGCGATGCGACAGGTCCCTCATGAACGACTCCGTTTCCTGATCGATAATCGTAACGGCCTTTTCGACTTCCGTCAGTCGCGACTTGCGATTCTTGTCGCAGATCTCCTGCAAGTCGTCGATGCAATACAGATACACGCTGTCGTCAATTTCACGGATCTCCGGAGCGAAATCCCGGGGGGCTCCCAGATCGAGAATGAAGGTCGTTTTCACTCCATACTTCTGCCGTATTTTGCGGAACCGCGCGGCATCAACCAGACTGGCCCCGGTCGTACTGACGATGATGTCGGCAGTCCCCAGATGCAGGTCCAGCTGGTCCCAGGGGACAGCTCGGCCTCCCCACTCGGCAGCCAGCTTCTCTGCGCGTTCCACAGTCCGGTTCGCCACGAGAATTTCCCGGGCACCCTCATCGTGCAAGTAGCGAAGAGTTTCCTCGGCCATTTGCCCGGCCCCGATGATCAGCACACGTTTGTCGTCAAATCGATCGAAGATACTCTTGCCGAACTCACCGACCGCCACGCTGGCGATCGACACTCGCCCCTCGGCGAGCCGCGTTTCCGTTCGAATGCGTTTCGAAACATTGAACGCCCGCTCGAAGAGCGAACTGGTGATCGGCCCGGAAGCCTCCTTCTCCTGCGCCTGGCGGTAGGCATCACGCACCTGGGCCACAATCTGCGGCTCTCCCAGGACCATGCTGTCGAGACTCGCGGCGACCTGAAACAGGTGCCGCACCACTTCCGGCCCGGTATGCTCCTGGAGATCTCCGTAGAACTCGTGCAACGGAACCTTATGAAAGTCTGCCAGAAATTCGGCCAGCTCGCGATGACCGGGACCGTGCTCGGTCCCCTCATGTGCCGCGTAGAGTTCCACTCGGTTGCATGTCGACAGAACGATCATTTCCGAATCGGGAAAGCGGGCGCGCAGGGTCTCGTAAGCCTCGCCCAGTCGCTGCGGTTGAAACGCCAACCGCTCGCGAACGGCCAGATCTGAGGTCTGGTGATTACATGTGACCAACTGCAAATTCACCGGGCGTGCCTCGCGAGCCAAAGTTGTTGGGGCACAGGTGCTTGCACGTGCCAGGTCTTCAAATCAAAAAGTTTCTTACCAGTCGCGACCTGCAAGCCGATCAGCGTAAACATCAGGAACCCGGCAGCCCACAGGGTCAGCGAGGCCACCTGCCGTCCCGTCGTCCGCGGAGTCGTCATCAGCCACACAAACAACACAAACATGGCCAGCCAGGCAATAGTGCTGCCAATGATGACCGGATCGTTAAAGGGAATCGACTCACGATTGGATTTGGCATACAGGCCCAATCCGACTCCGGTCCCCATGCCGCCCGTCAGCAGCGGGACGGCGATCATGATCGCCCAGCGATTCAGCCGCGCCAGTTTTTCCAGATTCGGCAGCCCCATTCCGGTCGGCGTCAGCTGGTGATGCTTCAACCGCCATTGCTGCACCAGGTACATCATCGACAGCACGAAACCAATTAATACGCCCAGCATGCCCAACACCAGCAGTGTCGCGTGCAGCATCTTCCAGCCATACAACGAATCCAGCCGCCGGTTCGGCGTATCGCTGACAAAGTAGGTCGCCGCGGTGAGGATCAAGACGATCGGCAGCAGAAAAATCCCCACCGCCAGATCTCGATCCAGCGCCGTGAGAAACAGGTACGACACCACCGCCAGCCAGGCCAGGACCAATAACCAGTCCTGGGATGAACTCAACAGCGGCGGCAATTGCGTCGTACTCGAGCGAACGAACAGATAAATCGTGTGCGTAACGAGTCCAATCCCGCCGCCCAGCAGGATCAGCGCACGGTTGATCTGACTCCGGCCGATCAGCCGCAGCCACTCCAGACAAAATACCACGGTATAAGTGGCCAGGAAGCAACCCACACCGATGCGACTGAAATTCATCTCGCTTTCCCCTCCCAATCCGTGGTACTCGCCAACCATCCGTGTCGTTTCACTGGCTCAACTGTCAATTGGCTCAACTGAGTCATCCTATAAGTATATCTGAATCGCAAGCGACAAGAAGCCCGGCGGATCGATACGGGACGCGACGCCGCAGAGCCGCAGTACAATCAGCAGGCTTTCTCCATCGATTCTGGACCCTCCTGGGGCATCCTCAATCATTCTGTGACGGCCCGCCAGAGGGACAGAATGCTTGAGGAAACGAGGGTTTCACCAGAAAATCGCTATATTGGCTTCAATTTCACGCCGCTGGCTGGTATATAATCTCGGGCGGCTTCGCAGGAGAGCGGCGTTGCGCGCACGCCGGAATCTCAGATTGGTGATTGATCATGTCCAGCGCATGTTCAATGACGTAACCGATCTCCCGCCTGGTAATTCCGCAAGTGCTATGACCCCATAGTCGATCTGCTTCTTCCGAGTCTGCCTCCCTGCCTGATGTCAGCGAGGACCGGTCGAGAAGTGTCGACACCAACGGTACGGACGAGTAATGACTGAAAAAATCGCCAAACTGGTGCTGGAAGACGGAACGATCTACACAGGTCGCGCATTCGGGGCTGATGGTGAAGTCTTCGGAGAAGTGTGTTTCAATACCAGCCTGACCGGCTATCAGGAGATTCTGACCGATCCGTCCTACTGCGGACAAATCGTGACGATGACCTATCCCATGATCGGGAACTACGGCATCAACCTGGAAGATGTCGAAA
>CAZQUW010000250.1:0-9007 GCA_964596215.1 uncultured Planctomicrobium sp.
AAGGAAGAAAGCATGCTTAAACGACTCGTGACGTGGACTGGATGTTTCGCCTTGTGCGCTTTGGCCGTCGTGACTGCACGTGCAGAAAACGAAACGCCGCTGGAACACACCCGACAGATCGGTGATCTGTCCTGGCATACCGAATACTCCACTGCGTACCGACAAGCCAGGGATGAACACAAGCAACTGTTATTGTTCTTCCGTGACGAAAAGGACCTGCTGACCGCAGGACAGCTCGAAGCAAATGTCCTGTCGAAACCCGAACTGAAGCCAGTTTTGTCCAAGTTTGTGCTGGCGGCCATTCCGACCACGACGATGGCTCCGCTGGGCAAAGATGCCAAGCCCGAAGACAAGCCCGTCCGCGTGCTCGATTACAACGCCTTCGCACACATGCACAAGCAGGCCGGATTGGCCATTGTGGACCTCGTCGATGAAAAAGACCATCTCTTCGGCAAGGTCGTTTCGGCGCACCCCTTTAGTAGTAACACACTCACTAATGTCGCGTCAGTGAAGATCATGCTGGAACTGCCGCGTGGCACCATTACACAACGGGTGCTGACGTATGTTCTGCGAACACACCCCGAACAGCCCGCCAGCGTCTGGGGGCAGGGCAATGCCGTCCTGTTCGAACAGTGCCGGGTCGCCTCGCAGCTGATGGTCAACTACGGCTCGGTCGGACATCACGACTGGGGAAATCGCTCGGCCCTCGTGGGCAGCCACTTCGGCAACAGCCCCATGGAAGTGGCTTCGATCGGTGGCGGTGCCACGCTGTTCGAAGCAGCCCATTCGGCCGTCAGCGTCTGGCGTGGGTCGGGAGTGCACTGGGGCATGATGATCACCCCCAATCGCTTCTTCGGCTATGACATGGTCCAGGCCGCCAATGGCACCTGGTTCGCGAACGGACTCTTCGTGCAGTAGCTCGCGGGTCCCCAGCCACTGAATGTGTCACAACAGCAGCCACCGGAGTTCTTCACAGAATTCCGGTGGCTGTTTTTTTCGTGCGCGGCCGGGGCTTTACCGGGACAGTCGGCAGGCCCGGACAACCTGATCAGGCCGACCAATTCTGTTCAGACACCGGTCAGCATGGCGACTCATCTGGTTCTCAAACCACAGCTTGCAGCTCCCATTCATCCCATCCGGACGCGCCGGTTTCCTGCGGCGTGGGGCGAGGCCTCGCTCAACCCGAATCGGCCCGACACCCGAGGCCAGGTCGACATCCTGGTCTCGGGTGTCGGCACGGGCGGCAGGATTACCGGTGTGTCACGCTTCATTCCGGGTCAGGAATCGCGGTCGGCAGCGAGCAGGGTGAGGCCACCAATCGCTGCACACTCAAGCTCAAGGTCGCGGCCAGTGGAACTCCTGAGATGTGCAAAAGCCCGACGTCTCAAAATGAGACGTCGGGCTCAGCCTATGGATTACTCTTACGCTGTCGGATCCTGATGATCAGTCGGTCTTCTTCGGAATTGGAGACGGTACCGGCGGTACCACCGTCGTCGGTTTGCCAGAAGCCTTCTTCAGCTTGGCATCCAGCACCTCTTTCAACCGGCTGGCCAGTTCATCCTGAGGCGCCAGCGTGATCGCCTTGTCCAGTTCCCGAGTCGCCTCATTGGGGAAGCCCAGGTAGCCGTAATGGAAACCCAGCAGGAATCGCAATGCGGGGTCCTCGGGCTTGTCCTTACGTGCCTTTTCCAAGACTCGCAATTGCGTCGTATAGTCACCGATCTTCGCATAGAGCTCGCGATAGTTCGTGACGACGACGCCCCAGTCTTCTTCTTTCAGCAGGAGCATCCCCTGCTGTGTTGCACCGGCCGCTTCGTCGAATTTGCCGCTGGCAAACAGTCCCTGGCCCAACATCATGACGAGGACGCCATTCTTGGGATCATCCAGCACGGCATGCCGCCACATCTTGACGGCCTTGTCATAGTTGCCCGCCTTAAATTCGGCTTCGCCGCTGGCACCAAAGTCCAGATCGTCGTCGACCGATTGAGCCCGAACGGCGGTGGGCGCGTCGGGTTCCGCCTGAGCGATTTCTACTGGTGCTGAGGCTGGCGGAGCAGTGTCCTCCGCATAGGCGGTCGTCAACGGGACGCTTCCGTAGTAGGCGGAAGCCGGTGCGTACGAATAGCCGTTCTCATAAACTGAATAGCCCGGTGTGTACAGACAGCTCGAGTTGTAACCGTAGCCCCCGTATCCACCATAGCCATAGCCACCGTAGCCGTAGCCCCCATACCCCAATCCCCCGTAGCCTAAGCCGAAGTAGGGGTAGCCGAATCCAAAACCAAAGCGCCACGGCCGCCGCCATCCCCAGCCGCCCCAGCCACCACCCCAGCCGTAACCTGCACCCCAGAAGGGCCGATAATTCCAGGCATAGTACGGCCAGAAACCGCTCCCAAATCCGTACCACAAGCGGTGGTGACGGAAGTTGTTGCCGTAGTAGCCGTGATGATTTCGATGGGCAAAGTTATTGCCGTTTCCGCCACGTCCATACCCGGCATGGTGATGATTGTGAAAGCTCGACAAACCGGTCCCGACGCCTCGACCGACATTGTTCCACATCTGATGAGCATTCACCGAGTGGCCGCGGCCCGCAAGACGCGTTGCCCCAACGGCGCCGCTGGAGAGGCCATAGTTGCGCGGTCCACCCGCACCGCCACCGCTCCGGTTCGCGATGTGCGCCGGGCCTTGCTGTCCCTGATGCCGGCTCGCAAAATTCCCACCTTGCCCACTCCCGCCCACACGGTGTGCGGTATGTTGAGCCCCCATGCTGCGGCCGCCGGAAGGTCCGGCGTGGCGACTGGCAAAGCTGTTCGCGGAGCCAGTCCCGCTGCCGGCGACGTGCCGACTTGAGCTGCCCCCGCCACCCGACAAGTGGCGGCTGTGAGACCCCGCATCACTCAATCCATGACGGGTGCCGGCAACGCTGTTGCGAGTTCCCTGAGGGCGTGTGGCGAGGTTACTGCCGGAATGCCGGTTCGAGAAGGACGGCTGTGCCGCGTGCTGGTGCTGCTGCCCCTGCAAGCTGCCACCACTCCGGACGCCAACGCCACCCTGTCGACTACTCCCATTCCCACCATTGAACTGCGGGCTCCGGTGCGTGGTGCCCCCGAAATTTTGAATGTGCTGCCCGCCACCCTGCCGCATGCCACCTGACTGTCCGCCAAAGTGCTGCTGGGGTGCGCTAAAATTGCGCTGCGGCGCGCTGAAGTGATTTCCACCACCACCAAATCCACCGCCCATGCTCGGACCGCTGGACCGGCCGCCACCCAGCTGGTGGCCACCGCCCGCGCCGCCGAATCCTCCGCCACCACTCGAGCGGCCGCCACCTCCGAATCCACCGTGATTCCCGCCGCCACCCATGTGGCCACCACCCCCAAATCCACCGCCACCCATGCGGCTGCCACCTCCCCCACCTCCGTGACCGCCTCCGCCTCCATGGCTGCTACCTCCCCCGCCTCCGTGACCGCCACCTCCTCCGCCTCCGCGCCCATTTCCTGCCGGCAGATTTGAGCCCAAACACAGAATGCCTGCTGCTGCCAGCGCAACCGACACCCCGCTGATCCGGGTTCTCATGGTTCGTGATCCTTCTGTAAGATTTGCTCCGTGGTAATATGAAGTATAGGGGCGCGTCTCGGCGAGAAACAATCGGAAACCTTCAGAATGACCAGGTGCTTGAACGCTTCGAGTGCCGGAAACACACCGCAGCTGTGGGACGACAGAGTCTGCCGGGAAACTCCCGGAATGTCGTTAAATCCACAAAATCCTCAGTTGATATCGAGACACCTGGTCTCCTGCGACCAACGAAAGACTTTTGCAGGTCGAGTCCGTTGTGTCGGGCAGAGTGCCTGCTGAAGCCCGCTGCAGGCATATTGAGAGATCCTGCTTCGAGCCTGCATTCCCGAATAAGCCGCGCGATCCGGGCAACGGGCGAAGTCACCGGCGCCCTTCGCGGTTCCGGCACAGCAGCCGTCAGTCCCGCCCGATGCTCCCGATTCCCGCCGCCTGTCATTGACTGGTCGCCGCAGTCGACCCGAGTCCGATTTGTATCGGTCCGCATCCGAACCTGTGAAATGCAACAAAGCCCGGCTGAACCGGGCTTTGCTGAGCGATCAAATTGTTATCACCGGCACCAGGACTACTGCAGGCGGATCGTAATCCAACCGTCCAGAGCTTCAATGCTGGTCACGTTCACGTTGACCGGTTCACCTTCCGGCTTGTCGACCTTCAGGGTGCGTGTGTCACGCTTGCCCTGGATCGAAGTCTCGATCTTGTTCTTGATCACACCGGCCCGGGCAACCTGCTCGGCCACGTTTTCGGGAACATCGACCGCGTCGACCAGCACGTCGCCGCGAGTGATCACCACTTCTTCGCCTTCGACCGCAATCGTCAAGGGAACCGTGACGATCTGCGGGGGAATGTTGCCACCCTTATCTTCGTCCCGCTGGAAGCCGGCACGAATGATCAGGTTGATTTTACCATCCGCCACCTTGATGTGCAGCGGGTTCGTCTGGGTGAAGATAAACGCCTTGGGCTGCTTGGCCGCATCGTCACCCATCGCTTCTTTCGCGGCAGGCAGTGTGACTTCCTTATTCAGCAGCTTCGAGAACTTCTCTTCCAGCAACTTGCGCAGTTCCTGCTCGGTCATTGTCTTTCCACCAATTCCCAGGCGATCCAGGAAGTTGTTGATCAGACTCTCGTGCAGACGAACCACCATGTCATCGGCAGCGACGGCCGTTGCGGGGGGAGCACCACCACCCAACTCTTTTTCGCCCATCAGGCGGCTGCTCAGATCGATTTCCGTGTCGGTACTGCGATAGGTCTTATAGTCCGGGTACAGGTTCTCGGACTTCAGCGTATCGATCACCTTGCTTTGCAGTTTGCCATTCAATTCGGTGAACTTATCGTCCACTTCATTGTCGAACTGCGGACCGACTCGCGAGGTCACACGCTGTGCGGCCACGGCTTCAGCATCGGGCCGCTTCCGCATGGCCTGGGTCATCGCGATGCTCTTGCCAACCCCGCCGAAGATCGGGAAGTTGTCGAGCGGTGTCGATGCATCCACGGGCTCGTTCGACGCGTTCACATGCATGTTGGCAGGTGTGGTCGAGAAATGTTCGCCGTCGAAGCGAACGTCTTTAAAGGCTGTCAGGCTGTGGCTTCCATTGGAGTAAATGATCGCCTGACCTTTGTAGCTTTCGGTGTTGGTGCTGACGGTGCCCGTCAGATTCAGGCGGAAGTAGGTCCCGTTTTCAGCCGGCAGCAGGTCAAACTTGGTGACCGTCGAAGTAATCTGGCAGCCATAAACTTCGGCCCCCAGGATAAAGTCGCGAACGCCACCTTCTTCAATATGGGTCTTCACCAGCACGCGATTCAGGAAACCTTCCGAAATCGCCAACTGCAGGTTCGAGTTGAAGTAGTGCTGACGCAGAACTCCGCTCAGGCGTTCGCCGCCATCAGCAGTCAGCTCACGCAAGGCATCGTATGCTCCCCGGACCTGGGCGGCAGATTCGTTGGTGCCGGTCGCTTCGTACTTCTCCAGGCCGTCCAGCAGATCCTTCAGGTTCTTACGCACGGCGTCCACATCGACACCAGCGGTCGACCGCTTCAGAACGGCCACGGCATGGGCGAGGTCGTGCAGATAAGTCTGCAGAGCACCGTTGGCCACGAAGTCGCGGATGGCGGCATCTTCAGACTTGGTCGCAGCCTGCACCTTGTCGTTAATCGGAGACAGCGTCTCCAGCAACTTCGCAGCGTCCGCATCGCTGGCCATCGCCGCACGGACTTCGCTGGTGTGCAGGAAGGTTTTCCAGGCATCCCCCCCCTTGACGGTGTCCAGATACGAATCAGCCGTTTCGGTCCCGGCGGTGACTTGCGCCTTGGCGGCATCTACGGCAGCACCACGACCGGTCGTGGGATCGGCGGACAGCGTGTCGAGAACAGCCTCGATCACTTCGATCCGGCGATTCAATGAACTCCGCAGACTCTTCAGCTGCGGCAGGATCGATTCGTACAGCGGATCGCTGAGAGACTTATCGAGTGTCTCGAGTTTCACCTTCAGGCGGGCGATCGCGGCCTTCTGGCCTTCGAGATCTTCAGCGGTTTCGCCGTAGAATTTGGTCAGTTCGGCCGTTACGCTTTCGCCCCACGGCGACCACGTTTCGGGCAACGTGCCGATCGTGTTCAACAGCCCTTCAGGGGCCTCGGCAGGCAGCAGCCCCTTCAGACCGACGGCAGTGGCCGGTGCGGCGGGCTGCTCTTCTTTTTTCTCTTCTTGGGCCAACGCCCCGGTGACGAGTGCCGCGCAGGTGAGGACTCCACCGAGACGCACGGCCAGCCCTCTAGCTCGACGTCGGGCCGCCGATAAAATCGGGGCCGCTTCAGGACTGAATTGCATCATTACTCGACTCCCGCAAAACTGGAAGAATTGGTCGTGAACCATGGATTTTTTGAGAGAAATCAATTCCGCCCGCTGGACTTTCTCGGAACTTCCGAGCGCTCTCTCATGATCCATTAATTCGGAACGCGTCTTGTTTCGAGATGACGATCGATTGTGGATTACGGCTTAACCCGGTCGCGGGAACTCTGCCAGTACTTCATAGTCTTAAGCATCATATCACTCTGCCCGCCTGAGCTGTCTGCAAAAACTAGCCAAACACTAGCGACTGGCGAAGCTGTACGGACCACTTGAGACTCGTGTGTCGAACCGCAGCTGCTGATCCACGATCCCGGCCCGGCAAGACACTCGCTGGACCCCGCCAACTCGTGAACAATCCGTCTCCTGTCGCATATCTCGACTCAACACAAAGCTTACTCTTGTCATCATTAGAACCCTTGGCAAACTGCCCCGGACAGGGGAACTCACCGCAGTTTTACCGACCGTTGTTTCGGTTAACACGAGGCCCGAAAAAATGCTCTCCGGAAAACTTTCAGTGAAGTCACGCCCGGGCACGTGATAGATTTCAGGTGTTCGCGATGAGTAACGCCAGATGTCGTAAAACAGGAAGCCGTGATAATAGAGGACGAGGTGGCGGCTGCCAGCTCGCCGAACCATTGACCGAAACCAATACCGTTACAGCGTGAAGTGAGTCCGCGGTCCATTTTTTCAGCTGCACCTGGTTGTGGTCGTATTGGCCCCCAGCGTCGTTGGATGATCGCCAGCTCCCCAGCTCCGGACGACGCAGACCGGAAGAGGACGGTATTCGCCATGTCAAGAATTCGAGTGAGCCGCAGCCGCTGCCCCTGGGGTGAGGTCCCCGAGATCGAGCGACTGTTTAACCAGCTCGATCTGGCAGAGCCCTGATCAACACAGCCGAGTCACCGCAACATAGATGTCGTCTCTTGATGGACCTCCCAAGGCAGCCCCCGTCGAGTCACACCCCTCGTGACCGGCGGGGGCTGTTCGTTGTCAGTGATGTGCGCACCCGCGGTGCCCTGGGACTGCAGAGATCCTTCATGTCGCCCGCACCGCAGCCTCCGCGGCCGCTTCACCACTGTGAATCGAATCGGGCAAACCGACCCCGTCGTACGAACTCCCCGCCAGCCCCAGGCCGGGAAACTGGGCCCCCAGTTCGCGGATGCGCGCCACCCGTTCCAGATGCCCGACGTGATATTGCGGCATCGAACGGGGATAGCGGGCCACCACTTCAAAGTCCGGCGTCCCGGTGACCCCCAGGACGTCGCGCAGCTCGTCCCGCACCAGCTGCTTCGTTTCGGCATCCGAGATCCCGAAATACTCCGGCTGCATCGCCCCGCCGACAAATGTCCGCAATTGCACATGCCCTTCCGGAGCACGGTTGGGAAACTTGCGGCTCGTGAACGACACGGCCAGAATCCGGCGATGCTCGACGGCCGGAATGACCAGGCCGAACGCATCTAACGGATGCCGGATGTCCGACAGTTTGTATCCCGAAACCACGATCGTGGTCGATGCGTACTCAATTTCGCGCAGCGTAGCGGACCAGTTCGGCGCAAATGGCTGCACGAGATCCGCCACCCGATAGGTCGGCAGCGTCAGGATCACGCGGTCAAATGTCTGCGGCGGCTGTTCCGGCACCGTCACAGTGTACCCCCCCGATTCCAGCGGGCTGATACCGGTCACCGGCGTATTCAGACAGATCTGCGCACCGCGTGCCACTCGTTCCGCCAGGGCCTGAATCAGTTCCTGGGTCCCCCCGGCAAGCGTCGCGAACAGCCCGTAACGAGCTCCGCTGGCATGCTCATTCGCCGCAGCAGTCCGGGCTGCCGCCCGCGACGCCCGGATCAAGCTGCCGTGCGCCTGCTCCATCTCCAGAAACCGGGGCAGGGTGGCCCGCAAGCTCAGCTTCTCAGGATCTGACGTATAAATTCCCCCCACCAGGGGCTGCACCAGGCGATCGAGCGTTTCCTGTCCGAACCGCCGCCGGACAAAACTTCCCAGGCTTTCATCGGGCACATCCCGCCTGGCAGGCAGGAAGTATTCGCACCCCATCCGCAACTTGCCCCACCAGCTGAAGATCGGCGAAGTCAATACGGGCCAGACCTGCGCCGGGGTCATCAACTGAAACCCTTCCGGCACGACCACCGGCCGCCCCCGGCGCAACACCAGCGACCGCCGGTACCGCGCATCGGTCGGAATCAGTCGCTCTTCCAATCCCAGCCGGCGACACAAACTGACCGCCCACGGCTTGTTGGTGATAAACGAATCGGGGCCCAGCTCCAGCGTGTAGCCATCGATCTGCTGAGTCCCCACCAGGCCCCCCAGACGCGGTCCGGCCTCAAATAAGGTAACGACCGACGGGGAACCCGACTGCAACTCCAGCAACCGGTGCGCGGCCGCCAGACCCGTGATTCCCCCGCCCACGATGGCAATTCGAAGTGGTGACGTCATCTCGGCGCGACACATTCTGCAATGAGGAGTTGTTAATAACCGCGTGCCAGTTGGCAGATTTCAGTATAGACGAGCCACCACGCACGGATCAGGGATCGAGTGCACGATTTCCCTCCCCGGCCCCCGACCGTGCGGCAATTCACT